>JAUIIQ010000138.1 GCA_030431585.1 Gammaproteobacteria bacterium
CGAGCAGTTCAGCCAGGAATTCCAGCTGCTGTTCAACGGCGAAAAAATGAACCTGGTGACGGGTTTCTACTACATCGACGCCGAAGCATCCAATGACTTCGACGTGGTGTTGGGTCAGCTCGGTCGAGTGGTTTACGGCTCGGAATTGACAGCATACACCGGCGGTACGGTTGAGACCGAATCATGGTCTGTGTTCGCTGACCTGACCTGGAACTTCACCGACAAGCTGGCCCTCGCTGTGGGCGGTCGCTACACCGAAGACAAGCGCAGCGCGGATGTTTTCCGTGGCAGTTATCTCGGTGCCGGCGGATCGCCGTTCTTTGGCAATGACGATGCATTCCTGCTCGCGGTCACCAGCGATTATGAGGCGGAGCGTACATTCTACGACTTCTCGCCGCGTATCAATGTCAGCTACCTGTGGACCGACGACATCACTGTCTACGCCGGCTATAGCCAGGGTTTCAAGGCAGGTATGTTTGATCCAAGGGGAGCCAACCTGCTGACTCCGGCGGTAGAGAAGGGCGTTGACCCGGAGCAGTTGGATTCCTATGAAATCGGCTTCAAATCTGTGTACTGGGATGGCCGGGCGGTAACCAACATCGCTCTGTTCTACTCCGACTACACCGATATGCAGGTACCCGGTTCGGTAGGCATAGACACCGATGGCGATGGCATCAATGACGACTTTGTCGGCACGCTCACCAATGCCGGTGAAGCGGAGATTTCCGGTATCGAGATTGAGGGCAACTTCCTGTTCACCGAGAACTTCAGTATGCAGGTTGCCGCTAGCTTCCTCGATGCCGAGATCAAGGAATGGATTGTCAACGGTGTTGACGTGTCCGATCAGCGCGAGGTGCAAAATACACCAGAGGAAATGGCGTTTGTGGGCTTTACCTACAACACGATTGCCATGAATGGTGAACTGATCCTGAACGCCAACTGGTCCTACAAGGGCGATATCACCCAGTTTGAAGCCCCCGCTCCGGTATTGGACCAGGACGCCTATGACGTGATCAATGCCAGCGTGGTGTGGATCAGTGAAAGTGAGTCCTGGTTGCTGGGTTTGTACGGTAAAAACCTGACTGACGAGGAAATCAAGACGGCGGGCTACTGCTTCGGGTCTGGCGGCTGCGCAACGACGCTGGGTCTGGAAGACAACACATCTGTGTTCTACGCGCCGCCGCTGACGGTGACTGCCACAGTAGAGTACCGTTTCTGATTGCGAGTGATCGGGGCGACGATGCCCTGGCTTTATGGCCGCGGGCTTGCCCGCGGCTTTTTTTTCGCTTTGCAACGGAAGGTGTACAGCTGTGAACAGATTCGATTCAGCCGCCCCGCTGTTGCCTGAGATACTTGCGCTTCACGGCAAGTGGCGCAGCAACAAAGAGGCCGTAATCTGCGGTGACGAGCGCTGGACCTGGGGACAGTTCTGCGCGGCCAATCACCGTTTCGCGCACGGCCTCGCCAGTCATGGTGTCAATCCGGGCGATCGCGTAGGGATCGTCATGTCCAACGGAATCGCCATGGTGCAGGCTATATATGGCACGATGGCCGCTGGTGCCTGCTCTGTACCGATTAATTTGTCTGTCAGCGATGATGCGCTGGCCGGCATGCTGGCGGATGCGGGAGCCGTCGCGCTGGTAGCAACGGCAGATCAGCTTGCAAGACTGCAGGCGGTGGCAGGCAAGCTGCCGGCATCACTGACACTCTTTATCACTGATGGCCCTGCCCAGTCTGGCTGGATCGCCTTTGAAGATCTGTGCGCTGGCCAGGCGGAAACACTGCCCGCAGTGGAGATTTCTGGCGAAAGCCCTCTTAATATCATCTACAGCTCGGGCACCACTGGCTTGCCCAAGGGTATTTTGCATACTCATCGTGGCCGGCGCGACTGGGCCTATGACCTGGCTATCGCGCTGCGTTACAACGGGTCTGCCCGTACCCTGCTGACCATCGGTCTCTATTCCAATATTTCGTGGGTTTCCATGCTCTGCACCCTGCTGGCAGGGGGCACCCTGGTAGTGCATCCGGGCTTTGATGCCGCAGCATTCCTGCAGACGACCGAGGCAGAACGTATTACCCACACCTCCATGGTGCCGATACAGTTTCAGCGAGTTATCGAAAATTTGAAAACGCAGGGCGGCGATGTCAGCAGTATGCAGGCGATGATGAGTTGCGGCTCGCCACTGCACGAAAGTCTCAAACAGGATATTTTTGCAGCATTCCCCTGCGGTGTTATTGAGTTGTATGGACTCACCGAAGGCATCATCACCACCCTGGAGCCGGAAGAAGCGGCAGGGCGTTGGTCCAGCGTGGGAAAACCATTGATAGGCACCGACATCTGTATTGTCAACGACGATAACCAGGTCGTGGGTGCGAATCAGTCCGGTGAGATCGTGTCCCGAGGTCGCATCTCCATGCCCGGCTATTGGGGCAGGGAAGAAGCTACCCTGGAGGCGGAATTTGTCGATGGAAACGGCGTGCAGTGGCTGCGCTCCGGCGATATCGGTTACCTCGACAGCGAGGGCTTCCTCTACATTGTTGACCGCAAGAAGGACATGATTTTGTCAGGCGGGCAGAACATCTATCCTCAGGACATCGAGGCCGTGCTGTTCGAGCATCCGGGGGTAGACGACGTGGCTGTCATCGGCTTGTCCAGCAAACGCTGGGGCGAAACCCCGGTGGCATTGGTGGTCCCCACGGATGCCGATGCGAATCCTGTGAGCATTCTCAAGTGGGCCAACAGTCGTCTGGGCAAGCAGCAGCGGCTGGCAGATGTCATATTGCGTGAGGCATTGCCCCGCAACCCGAATGGCAAGATACTCAAGCGTGAGTTGCGCGCGGAGTACCGGGAGAATGAGTATGGCTAATTATCGCGATCACTATTACCAGAGTACTGATGGGCTGCGTCTCTACGCCAGGGATTACCCTTGCCGGGATGAAAGCAACGCCGACCCGTCTGCGGTGCTTTGTATGCATGGCCTGACCCGCAACTCTGCCGACTTCGCTGGCCTTGCGGATCACCTGAGTAACACTTTCAGGGTGATCTCCGTGGATAATCGCGGGCGCGGACTATCCGAGTACGACACTAACGTCGACAACTACACTCCGGCCACCTACGTTCAGGATATGTTCACTCTGCTCGCCGACCTCGATATCGACAAGGTCATCCTCTGCGGTACCTCGATGGGCGGGCTGATGTCTTTCATCATGGCGGCCATGGAGCCGGCGCGTGTGCGCGGCATGATCATTAATGACATCGGCCCGGAAGTGGCACAGGAGGGACTGGATCGCATAAAGGCTTATGTTGGCAAATCCGAGCCGGTGAGCAATTGGCAGCAGGCCATTGCCCAGGCGCAGGAAATCAACGCAGCAGCCTTTCCGGATTTCAGCGATGAGCAATGGGAGGAGTTCACCCGTGGTATTTATCGCGATGAGGGTGGAGTACCCGTACTGGCCTACGACCCCGCTATCTCACAGCCTATGTCAGATGAGCAATCTGCAGCAGTACCGCCCGACCTGTGGCCGCTTTTCGAAGCCAGCGCGTCGATACCAATGTTGCTGCTCAGGGGAGAGAGTTCAGATATCCTTGCGCCCGACTGTGTAGCAAGCATGCTTGAGAAGCATCCGGGTTTGCAGTTTGTGGAAGTGCCCAATCGCGGTCACGCGCCCACGCTAAACGAAGCGGTTTCACGTGCCGCCATAGACGCCTTCCTGAGCGCCTTGACCTGAGTAGCGCGCCCTGAGCAATAGCGCCCGTCTCAGCAGATCCTCGGCAATTGCTCCCCGTGTAACCAGTCCACCACGCGGTCACCGCCGATGTGGGTGGTCATGCGTAAGAGTAGCAAAGGGTCTTCTATGACTTCGCCGATGATGGCGGCATCCCGGCCCAGCGGTTGTTGTTGCATGGTTGCCAGCAGTTCGTCAGCGACGTCGGCTTCACAGATGACCAGTAACTTGCCCTCATTGGCCACGTTGAGTGGGTCCAGGCCCAGTAATTCACAGGCACCGCGAACTTCGGGGCGCACTGGCAGGGCAGTTTCCTGCAGTTGAATACCCACGCCAGACTGCTGCGCCACCTCGTTCAGTGTAGCCGCCACGCCCCCCCGCGTGGGGTCGCGCAGCACCTTGAGAGAGGGGCCTGCGCGGGCCGCCATGACCGCCACCAGGCCGTTGAGTGAAGCCGAGTCAGACCGTAGCTGCGTGCTGAATGACAAACCCTGACGCAATGACATTACCGCTACGCCATGGTCCCCGATAGTGCCCGATATCAGTACTTTGTCGCCCGGGCGCGCCCGATCACCGGACACGTTGACGCCCGCAATAACCCTGCCGATACCGGCAGTGTTGATGAACACGCCGTCGCCCTTGCCACGCTCAACGACCTTGGTGTCACCGCTGACGATCTGTACCCCGGCCTCACGTGCCGCTGCGGCCATGGAGTCTACAATGCGCGCTAGGTCAGCCAGTGGCAGGCCCTCCTCAAGGATGAAGCCTGCTGTAAGGTAGAGCGCTTCGGCGCCACCCATGGCAAGATCATTGACGGTACCGTGCACCGCCAGGCTACCGATATCGCCGCCCGGGAAAAAAAGCGGCGAAATGACGAAGGAGTCGGTAGTCATGACCATGTCTTGTGCTGGCACGTGAAAGCGGGCCTGGTCATTGGCCTGGTTCAACAGCGGGTTATCGAAAGCCTTGCGAAAAAGCAGGTCGATCAGGTCGGTCATGGCACGACCGCCGGCGCCATGGTTCATTTGCACGGTGCCCGAATGCAGGTCCAGCCGACGCGCCTGACGTTGGCCCGGCAAAAACTCTGACTGACCGCTCACGCTTTTCTGACCTCGCCATGGACGCCTCTTCGCTGCCCCGGGGGCGCCAGTGCGTCCTGGCGGAAGCGACCATAGGTGAAATAGGCGGCGCAGGCGCCTTCGTCGGAAACCATGCACGAGCCAAGGGGACTTTGAGGGGTGCAGGCGGTGGCGAATAATGCGCAGTCCTCCGGCTTCTTGCTACCGCGCAGAACGGCGGGGCATTCGCAGCCTTTGGTGCCTTCTGCCGCGACATACTGCATGGCGAAGCGATGCTCCGCATCGAAGTCCCGGTAGGCGTCGGCCAGCGCGAGTGCTGACCGGGGTATTTCCCCCAGGCCGCGCCATTCAAAACGCTCTCGCAGGGTAAATACCCTGGCTACCAGTTCCTGGGCGCGTCGGTTACCCTCGGCTGTTACCGCGCGGATGTACTGGTTCTCCACCTCGGCGCGCCCGTCATTGAGCTGTCGCACCAGCATCAGCAGCGACTGCAGTACGTCCAGCGGCTCAAAGCCGGCGATCACTACAGGTTTGTGGTGGCGGTCGGGACAGAAGCGGTACGCGTCGGAGCCGATGATGACGCTGACGTGAGACGGCCCGATGATGCCGTCTATAGCGACGGTGTCTGAGTCCCCGGCGGGTGCGCCCAGTATGGCGCCCATGGCCGCCGGGGTAAGCACGTGATTGCAGAACACGGAAAAGTTCTGCAGCTTGTTTTTTTGCGCCTCCACGATGCCCAGCGCAGTGGGTGGGGTGGTGGTTTCAAAACCAATGCCGAAAAACACCACCTGTCGCTGCGGATTGGTACGGGCCAGTTCCAGTGCATCACTCACCGAGTACACCATGCGCACGTCTGCGCCATCGGCTTTGGCCTGTAACAGCGTACGCCGGCCGCTGCCGGGTACCCGCAGCATATCGCCATAGCTGGCGAGGATCACCTCGGGGTGCTTTTCCACCAGGCGTCTGGCCATGTCCAGGCGACCTATGGGCAGCACGCAGACCGGGCAACCGGGGCCGTGTATCAGTTCGATATTTCCGGGGAGCAGGTCGGGTACGCCATAACGAAACACCGCATGGGTGTGGCCGCCGCAAAACTCCATCAACCTGTAGCGGCGGGCCGGATCAGCTTCTGCGCACAGCGCACGGGCAAGACCACGGGCGCGTTCGCCGTCGCGGAATTCGTCCACGTATTTCATTGCCGGGCGTCCTGTAGCAAACCGGCCTCGGCCATGGTACGCAAGGTTTCGGCTGCTTCCTCTTCATCCAGCTTGGACAGGGCATAACCCACGTGCAGGATGACGTAATCTCCCTGTTGCAAGTCCTCCACCAGGGCGGTGTTAATCTCCCGCTGAATGCCGCTCACCGATGCGATGGCGTGCTCCGCGTCAAGGATCTCGTCTATCTGAACGGGTATGGCGAGACACATGGTGTTCTCTCCCCTTGTAAAAGCCTGTTCATGTATCGATGCTGTACTGAGCCACCCAGGCCTGACCCAGGCTGATACTGCCGTCGTTGGTCGGCATGGCTCGTGGTTGCAGGACACGTAAACCGTTAGCGTGAAGCTGTTGCGGCAGGTCCCGCATCAGGTAGCGATTGTGAAAGCAGCCGCCGCAAAGCACGATAGTGTCCAGCCCCGATTTTTCAGCTGCCTGCAGCACCCACGCCGTCAGTCCGCGCAACAGGGTGCCGTGAAATTCGCGCGCCCCCCGGACTGGATCGCGGCAGTCAGCGAGTCGCTGCAACAGGGGGCGGAAGCTCAGCACCGTTGCATTCAATTCGAAGGCGTCGGTGGCCAGCAGTTTTTCAGCGACCAGTGCTTCCAGTAACATCGGCGCCTGCGCTTCGAAACTGCATACCGGGCTTATGCCCAGCAGGCCGGCAGCTGCGTCGAAAAGTCTGCCCCCTGCGCTGCTTACCCCGATGCTGCCGCGGCTCAGCCATTCGGCCAAAGCGCTCGCCAGCGGCTGGTCTGCAAAGCGGGTGGCAATTTCGCCGCCTCGCCCCAGCAAATGCAATGCACCAGCTGCCATACGCCAGGGCTCGCGCGCCGCCCGATCGCCGCCGGGCAAAGGCAGCGGTTCCAGGTGGCCAAGTCGTTTAACGCGATCCCGGTTCACCCATAATAACTCGCCGCCCCAGGCTTCGCCGTTGTCGCCTTCACCGTGACCATCAAGCGCCAGGCCAAGTACCGGGTCTGACATGCGATGCTCTGCGAGCACTGCGGCCACGTGTGCGTGATGATGCTGTACTCGCACCAGGGGAAGCTTGCGTGCCAGGCTGATCTGCTGAGCCAGGTGTGTGGAGGCATAGTCCTCGGCGAGATCACAGGCGAGCAGCCGTACCTCTTGCTGCAGCATTCGCTCCATGGCCTCAGCGGTGGCAGCGTGAAAGGCGATGGCCGCGGGTGTATTCAGGTCGCCGATGTGAGGCGAAACATGGGCCTGGCGACCACGTGTCATGGTGATGGTGGACTTGAGATAGGCACCCAGGGCGAGCGTTGCGAGGCCTTCCCGCTCCAGTTCGATAGCGTGGGGCGTAAAGCCTCGCGCGCGACGGACAATACTGCGCTGTCCATCGACAATGCGCAGCACGGAATCGTCGGCCCGTGCGGCTATGGACCTGTCGTGATGCAGGAACAGGTCAGGGACATCGGCAAGGCGTGATGCAACGTCCCGCGCCTCGGTCAGCAGTGGCTCGCCGCTGATGTTGGCACTGGTCATCACCAGGGCGAGCCCGTTAGCATGCTCCAGCCAGGCGGTGCCGGGGGGGTGCTGAAGTAGTGCGTGGAACAGGAGATAGTGCAGGCCAGTGTAGGGCAGCATTACCCCGAGCGTTCCCAGTTTGCCGGCGAGCTCGTCACTGAGTTCCCTCGTCCCTGTTGTTGCCGGCAGTATCACCACGGGTCGTTCCGCGCTCTGCAGCGCTGCGTTGGCTGCATCGTCCAGATCGCAGTACTGCGCAGCACTTGCCCGGTTGAGTACCATGATGGCGAAGGGTTTGCCATCGCGCTGTTTGCGTTGGCGCAAGCGCCGTACCGCGCTGGCGTTGCGTGCGTCGCAGGCAAGGTGATAGCCGCCGACACCTTTGATGGCGACAATTTTCCCCTGAAGCAGGGCGCTGGCAGTCTGTTCCAGGTTCTGTGACAGACGCGGGCCACAGTCGTGACAGGCGATTGGCTCGGCGTGAAAACGACGGTCGGCCGGGTCGCAGTATTCTGCTTCGCAGGCTTTACACATGGCAAAGTCCGCCATGGCGGTGTTGCCACGGTCGTAGGGCAGGGCGCGGGTCATGGTGTACCGCGGCCCGCAATTGCAGCAGGCGATGAAGGGATGCAGGTAGCGACGATTGTCGCGGTCGAACAGCTCGCCAAGGCAGTCTGCGCAGGTGGCAAGGTCTGCAGGGATAGCGGCGCCGCCCGCAGCGCCGGAGCGGGTATCATCTATGCGAAAATCCGTTTCGTCACCAGCGGCTATCGGCTGTGCAATCAGTTTGTCTATCCTCGCCAGTGGCGGCAACGTTAGTTGCAAGGTCTTCATGAAGGCGTCCAGCTCAAGACCCTGTGCCTCAATCAGCACGCCCTCGGGATCGTTGCGCACGAAGCCGGTGATGCCGTGCAGCTGGGCGCAGCGAAACACGTGGGGGCGAAAACCAACGCCCTGAACGATGCCGCGCACGCGTATGGCGCGTCGCCGGGCGGGCTGTTGTTGTCGCATGGTAGAGGCTTGCATGCTCTCAGGCGCTGGCCGAGGCCATGCTGCGCGCAGCGTTCAGCCACTGTAGCCAGCTATCCATGCCGGTGTTGTCTTTCGCCGAAATCTGGATGACGGCAATTGACGGATTGACTCTGCGGGCGTTGGCAATCAACACATCCACGTCGAAGTCCAGGTAGGGCAGCAAGTCCACCTTGGATACCAACAGCAGGCTGGAAGCCGCGAACATATTCGGGTACTTCAGCGGCTTGTCCTCACCCTCGGTGACTGAAGTGATAACGACCTTGTGGGCTTCCCCCAGGTCAAAGCCGGCGGGGCAGACCAGGTTGCCCACGTTCTCGATGAACAGCATGCCGTCAGTAAGCTGCAGCTTGTGAAACGCACTGTCTACCATTTGTGCGTCCAGGTGGCAGCCCCTGCCAGTGTTGACCTGCACTGCGGGAGCGCCGGTTTGGCGAATGCGGTCTGCATCCGTAGTGGTTTCCTGGTCTCCTTCGATAACCGCTGCGCTTGTCGTGGGCAGGAGTGCCTGCAGCGTATTGACCAGTAGTGTGGTCTTGCCTGAGCCCGGGGAGGACACCAGGTTCAGGGCGAGCACCCGGTGAGCGCGGAAGTGCTCCCGGTTGTGGGCGGCCAGGGCATCGTTCCTGGCGAAGAGGTCCTGTTCTACCCTGACCAGATGTGAGCGCTCACCGGGGTCGTCGCGCAGCGCCTGTTGCTGAGACTCGCGGGCGGGTGTGCCCGGGCCGGCAAACGGTTGGTTACCACCCTGCTCTATCCGTGCTTCTCCTTCACCGCAGCCACAAACTCCACACATCAGACTACCTCCA
>JAUIIQ010000327.1 GCA_030431585.1 Gammaproteobacteria bacterium
GCAGGTGCTCTACGCCCGTCACATTGGCCTGACGCCGGGCCTTCAGCACCAGACTCAGTGCGATAGAGCATAAAACCGCGCTGAATACCGCGAAGGCCGCAATAATGGGCAGGGCAATGCGATACGCAGGCAGCTGGGTATCCATCAGCATCACCGAGCCGAGCACGAAGGCGGCCACCCCCCCAAGGCCCAAAACGCCAAAACTGGGCGCAAACGCCTCCGCGGTCATCAACCCTATACCCAATAGAATCAAGGCCAGTCCGGCATAGCTTACCGGCAATACCTGAAACGCATACAACGCCAGCAGCAGGCACACGGCTCCGAGTATCCCGGGCAAGCCCATGCCCGGGTTGTAGAATTCGATGATCAGACCGTAAATACCCACCAGCATCAGGATGTAGGCCACGTTCGGGTTGGTGATGACAGCAAGAAAGTCACTGCGCCAGTCAACCGGGTGCCGATGCAGAACCAGGCCGGCACTGTCTACCTCACGCGGGACACCCTCTACCGAGACGGTGAGCCCGTCGGCCTGCTGCAACAGGTCGTCGAAAGACTCGGCCAGCACGTCAACAACACCCAGCTCCAGCGCATCCTCAGCCGACAGGCTTACGCCCTCGCGTACGGCACGTTCGGCCCACTCGGCATTGCGGCCGCGTAGCTGGGCCAGGCTCTGAATGTACGCGACCGCGTCATTAACGATCTTCTTTTCCATTGCCGATGGCTGGGGCGATACCTGGTCGCCATCGCCGGGCGCGGGCAGCTCACCCGGCCCTCCACCCCCAATCTGCACCGGAGTGGCCGCGCCCAGGTTGGTCCCCGGCGCCATGGCAGCAACGTGTGTGGCGTACAGCAGATAGGTACCTGCACTGGCCGCGTGCGCGCCACTGGGTGCCACGTACCCAAGCACCGGGACAGGCGAGGCAAGTATCGCCTTGATCATGTCGCGCATGGCATTGTCCAGGCCACCCGGTGTGTCAATACGCAACACCACCAGCCTGGCGCCTGCGTCATGCGCCTGCTCCAGCCCACGCACCACGTGGTCAGCTGTAGCAGGGCCTACCGCCCCGTCCAGTTCCACCAGCCAGGCTTCGCTGCGTTCGTCATCCCCGAGGCCGGCGGCCGATGAGAGACACAGCACCACTAGGGACAGCATCCACAGAAGCTTGTTCAACATTACGTGATTCACCTCATCAGTATAGAACAGGTATTGGCCGTCCTCCTCCCCGGCGAACAACAGACCGCTCGCGATCGGTTACATAGCCTGTCAGGCCAGCGTATCGCCTTGATATATCACCCCCCGGCGCACCAGCCATTTTTCCAGCTCCACCACGATCAGCACAGTGGATGACAACGCCAGGCATATCGCCAGATCAAGCATTGGTAGCGGCTGGGTGGCAAACACCTTGTTCAGTGCGGGCAGGTAGATAACAGCGAGTTGCAGCAGCAGGGTAACCGTCACCGCCAGCAGCATAGGCAGGTTACTGAAAAGCCCTATGCGCAGCAGAGATACCGTATCCGCTCGAACCGCCAGCGAGTGGAACAATTGGGAGACCATGAGAACGGTAAACACAACTGTCTGCCAGTGCGCCGCTTCACGATCGATAGCCCAGGCCATGGCAGCCAGCGAGATGCCCGCAATGTAAAGGCCTACCCAGATTATGTGCTGCCACATGCCATGAGCAAAAATATTTTCCTTTGGCGGTCGCGGCGGCCGCGTCATGATGC
>JAUIIQ010000139.1 GCA_030431585.1 Gammaproteobacteria bacterium
CCGTGCTGACCTGGGTGCCATTCAAAACCGCTTCGAGTCGGTGGTAACCAGCGTACAGACGTCCTCCGAAAACCTGTCAGCTGCACGTTCGCGGATTCGCGATGCTGACTTTGCCGCGGAAACAGCCAACCTGACCCGCGCGCAGATTCTGCAGCAGGCCGGTACAGCGATGTTGTCGCAGGCTAACTCAGCACCGCAGAACGTTCTGGCTCTCCTGCAGTAAGGAGCCAGGGCTGATGTCACCGGGGCATGGTTTGCCATGCCCCGGTGACTGCCAATCGGCAAGACCCGATTTGGGCCAGTTCAGAGGTCCGGGGGGAATGAATCATGATTAGTAATGCAATTCCAGTAACCACCGTAACACCAACCGCAGCTTCCAGAAACGGTGGCGAGTCCACTGCAACAGAGCGTGTGCGGCAAGATATGCCGGCAAGCGGAAAAAGCTCACCGGTGGAACAACAGGTTGATGCCAGTTTGCAGCAGGCCAGGCGCGTGGCAGAGGCGCTGGCGCAGTCGCTGACAGATCTCGCCAACGAATTGCAGTTCCGTATTGACGATGCCACCGGTAATCCGGTGATGACCGTCTATAACAGTCAAACCAAAACCGTGGTGCGCCAGGTGCCTTCAGAAGAGGTATTGGCCGTATCGCGTTACCTGCAGCAGGAAATGGACCGTCAGCGGTCGAATCCTCTGCTAGACACCAGGGTGAAGTAAGAGTCCATGTGCGGTTATCTGGCATCTAGTTTGCATACCTTGTTGTTGCGGCCCGCGCTGCAATGGGTGTTGTGCGGCGTGCGTCCTATAGGACAGGAGCAGCTAAGCTCATGATTACAGCAGCGGGAATAGGTTCCGGCCTCGATATCGAAAGCCTGGTAACCCAGTTGGTAGCAGCAGAGCGATCGCCTGTGGCGAACAGGCTGACACGCCAAGAAGTGCAACTGACGCAAGAGCTATCCGCTTTTGGTCAGTTCAAGGGAGCTCTTGCATCCTTCCAGAATACGGTACAGGACCTGGGTGAGTTGTCGTCATTCGGCGGCCGTACCGTCGCCAGCAGTGATCCCGATACGCTCGCAGTCAGTGCAGATGACAGTGCAGTTGCCTCGAATTATGCCATCGAGGTGAATCAGTTGGCGCGCGCACATTCGCTGGCCAGTGGTGCCTATACCTCACCTGCAGACACGGTCGGCACCGGAACACTCACGCTGCGCTTTGGCAGTACCGATTACCAGCCGCCTGTGCCCGGCCCGGAGAGTTATAACAGCTTCACGCTGAACCCGGAACGTGGCGCCGTTACCATTACGATTGATAACAGCAACAACACGCTTGAAGGCGTGCGTGACGCGCTGAACGACGCCGGCGTCAATGCCTCCATCGTCAATGACGGCAGTGGCTATCGCCTGCTGCTCAACTCGGCGTCAACAGGTGCTGAAAACAGTATTGAAATCACCGTCAGTGACAGCGGCGACGGCAACGACACTGACGGTCTGGGTCTTTCCGCACTCGCGTTCAACGCAGCGGCAACCAACCTGGAGCAGACGGTTGCAGCGCAGGATGCCCTGTTTACCGTTAACGGGCTGGCGATCAGCAGTGCCAGCAACAGTGCCAATGATGTCATTGAGGGCCTGGAGCTCACGCTTAACGGCACCACCGACGGAGCACCGATAGAGGTCGGGGTGGAGCGGGATACGGGCAGCGTGCGCGAGCTGATCAGTGGGTTTATCAGCGGTTATAACGACTTTGTGCAAACCGTGAATAACCTGACCGGTTATAACGCCGCTACTGGCGTTGGGGGGCCACTGCAGGGCGACTTCTCTGTGCGCTCAGCTGTCGGCCAGGTGCGTCAGGTGCTCACCAATGCCGTGGCGGGTTTTGACGGACCCTTCACTTCACTTAGCGAAATAGGTATTACCACTCAGGCTGACGGTACACTGTCCCTGGATGGCGCGCGTCTGGACAGGGTGCTGGACGAGAACTTCGACGACCTTGTTGGTTTGTTTGCTGCCGTGGGTTTCCCAAGTGATGGCAGTATCGACTACGTGTCGTCATCTGATGCGACTGTGGTGGGTTCCTACGCGGTTGATATCACCCGGCTTGCCAGTCGCGGTCAGTTTACCGGGGCGGCAGTCGGCTTCCCGTTGACGATTGACGCTGACAACGACAATTTTTCTGTACTGATCGACGGCATCAACAGCGGCGACCTTGCGTTGACTCAGGGTAGTTATGCCAGCGGCGAAGAACTGGCGGCCGAAATCCAGGCGCGCATCAACGGCGATCCGGCCTTGTCGGCCGAAGCGCTGAGTGTGAACGTCAGTGTTGTGGGTGGCCAGTTGCAGATTACCTCTGACCGCTACGGTTCAGGCTCCCGCGTAGAGATCACCGCTGTGGACACCAACAGCGCAGCAGATCTTGGCCTGGCGATTGGTGCTGGCGTTGTCGGTGCAGACGTAGCCGGCACCATCGGTGGCGTGGCTGCTATCGGTAACGGGCAGGTTCTGCGCGGCGGCACGGGGAGTCCTGTGGAGGGTTTACAGTTGAACGTGGACGGCGGCGCGCTGGGCCCGCGTGGTACTGTCGATTTCTCTCAGGGTATCGGTTACCAGATGTTCAAGCTGATCGGCGATATGCTCGATGCTGACAGCGTGCTGGATTCCCGCACCGATGGCCTGCAGGATCGCGTGGACGATATTGACGACCAGCGCGTACAACTGGACCGCCGCATGGAAGCGCTGGAAGCGCGCTATCGGTCGCAGTTTACCGCCCTGGATACACTGCTCTCCCAGTTACAAACTACAAGCGATTTTCTGACCCAGCAACTGGCAGCCCTGCCAAAAGCCGGTTCGCTTAATAATTCCAATTAATGCAATGACAAAGGATTTCCCATGAATCAGGCAGCAATGAACCAGTACCAGACCGTAGGCGTCCAGTGCGGCGTCACCGATGCCAGTCCGCATCAGTTGATCGCCATGCTGCTTACCGGCGCATTGGACCGCATCGCTTCGGCGAAAGGTGCTGTTGCTCGAGGCGACGTGCAGCGTAAGGGGGAATTGCTGTCTGCCGCGATAGCGATTATCGATAGCTTGCGTGCCAGCCTGGACCGGGAGCAGGGTGGTGAGATTGCCGCTAACCTCGCGGATCTCTATGACTACATCGAGCAGCGCCTGGTCGAGGCTAATCTTGCCTCGAACGGTGCTATTCTTGACGAAGTGAGTGCACTATTGGTGCAAATACGTGCTGGTTGGGAGTCTATTCCGCAGGAGTACCGGAGCATGCAGTCATGAATGCTGCGCTGACAGAAGTGCAACTGCATGATCAGGTAAGCAGCTGCCGACGCCTTGCCAGGGTGCTGGTGATGACCCGTAAGATGGTAGAACATGCCGATGCCGGCGATTGGGAGAGCGTGGCGGATATTGAGCGCGACAGGCGGGATGATCTGAAGCTTTGTTTTTCGCAGGCCGTGCCGCTGGCCGAGAGTGATGTGGTGGCTGAAGCATTGGCCGTGTTGCTGCATCTCAACGAGGAATTGATGGCCCGACTCAAGGTGGCGCGTTCAACAGTCATGCAACAGGGGCGTGACTTTTCACGTAAGCGTACAGCCCTCACCAGTTATCAGGGTGTAGAGGCGGTTGCCAGCCCCTGAACATATAGCTTGCTCGGTTTCTTTCGGCCCCTCTTCCAGGGGGCCCCTGGTCAATCTCTTTATCTTTTTTTTGCCTTTGTCGACCTATTGATGAAGAATTGATGTTTACGGTGATTTTACTGCACACTGTGTCGGTGGTTCATTCAGGTTCGGGCTTATGGAAGACAGCCAGAGTTATCCTAAGGAAGGTTTGGTTTTCTCGGATAACATCTCAGTAAAGTGGCAGGTGGCAGAAAAGTCTCCGGACGCAGAGTTGCTCTCTCTGGTAAATGAGTCCAATCAGGCATTTTTGCGCGCAGTGGCCGCGGTCAGCGTGCCCCCTGGTGACCTGGCCGAGGAGAACGCCGCCGTTTTCCAGGAAATATCCCGGCTGGACCTGAAAATTAACCTGTTGCTGGAACTGGTCAGTCAGTTAGTGTATGCGCAACTGGACATACCAGAGCGGACCCGGGCCACCATTTCATCCGGCGGGATCCAATGGCAGGGAGAGGTGCTGCCAGAGCCAGGCCAGACGGTATTCATGCAAGTGTATATCCAGCATGGTACGCCCAAGCCGCTTTGCTTTTACGGTGAAGTGGTGAGTACCCTGGAGGAACATGCCTCAGGGGAAGCCAGGGTGCGTTATGTTGGACTGAGTGAGCAGACGCGAAGCTGGTTGGACAAGCTTATTTTCCGGCACCATCGTCGTCAGGTGGCGTTTAAAAAGTCAGTTGGCGCGGACGCTTGATGAATTCAGTACCGAGCCCGCCAGTTGTCGGTGTTGCAGGTGACTTGACTTGCCTGTTGAGAATAAGTTAGTAGTTATTAGTAACGAAAATTGCTAGGTTATTCGTGAGCGTAATGAGGTAGTGTACACGGGTTTGTTGCGGCTCTAATGTGCCTCGATATTCCCGCGCAATGTACCCAGCGAAGAGGTGACCCCAAAATACCAGCCATGGCTCCTGAACCCACTGTTTACGCGGTTGACGACGACATTGTTGCCCGCATCGTTCTGGAAGAGACGTTCAAGGCGGCGAATCTCAGTGTGGAAACCTATGCCTCCGCCGAGGAGTTCCTGGCTCGCTACGACGGCAACAATGGCGGCTGCCTGTTACTCGATATTATGATGCCAGGCATGGATGGGCTGGAACTACAGAAGGTATTGTCTGAGCGGGGCGATACCACACCGGTTATTTTCCTCTCCGGTGCGGATGACGTAACCACTGCGGTCAATGCCTTGAAAGCCGGCGCACTGGACTTTATCGAAAAGCCTATTGAGCCCACCCGGGTGGTTGAGTCAGTCCGCGCGGCGATCAGCATCGACCTCAAGTCGCGCTTTGAGCGCATGAAAATTGCCCAGATCCGCCAGCGCTTTGAGTCTCTCACCAGTCGCGAGCAGGAAGTGATGCGCTGGGTGGTGGCCGGGAAGAACAACAAGGTCATCGCCAATATTCTCAACATCAGCTCACGCACTGTTGAGGTTCATCGACGCAATGTCATCAAGAAAATGGAGGCGGAGTCGCTCGCCGACCTCGTACAAATGGCCATTCAGATAGAAAACTAGGTTTTCTACGTAATTCTACGTACATAAATCTGCGTATTTTCCCGAATTTTTATTGACTGCTTTTTTCTATACCTTGTTATGCAAGTGAGAGAGACACATGCGGCGCGGGTGCGTCGCAACTTTAAATGTGCGTGTCACTGTTGGTAGGGGTATTGCGGGTCCTTGTGTGTGGCCTGCCAAAGGAATAAGAAGCAGTGCTAGGGACTCAGCCAGCCGGTTTCCCGTTGACCGGCATGCGAACACAGGCATTTTTCTGTTACGCGCGACCTCGTTCGGGCGCACCCCCCCACCCCCGCAATCCGGGGCATCCAAGCCATAATAAACCAAGGCCCGATCCTGGGGCACGAGCAGCGCTTGCCCGTGTGCCCTCGGTGCCAGGTACGCCGGAACAAGGGGGAGACTGATGCAAGAAAAGCTGTACGCACTGATTGTCGATCCGGACGCCGAAGCCGCCAACCGCATTGCCATGCTGGTCAGGTTCCTCGGATACGATGCAGAGATTGCCTCCAGCGTGACAGAGCTCAGTGCCATGCTGGGTGGCCATACCGCACCATTTATGGTGTTGGTGGCGGTGGACGACAGCTATCAATTGCTGTCCGCCTGCCTCAAAGCCGCCGCGGAGAAAGGCCAGAATTATCCCACTTGCCTGATCACCGAAGACGGGGTCCCGGATGCCGTTCCCCCGGGTCTGCGCGCGGCCTTTGGGGGCGTAATCTCCATCGATGCAGGATATAGCAGTTTGCGGGATGCCCTGGACAAGGCATGGAAGTCTTTTGTCAGTCCCGCTGCGGCCAAGGATGGCAGCATTCGCAGCCTGGCCCGGCATCTGGTGGGTTTCAGCGAGGGCATAGACCGGGTTCGCGATCTGGTCAGTCAGGTCGCCAGCACCGAGGCCAGTGTATTGGTCACCGGAGAATCCGGCACAGGCAAGGAAGTGGTCGCGCACTGTATTCACCGATTGTCCCATCGCTACGACCGCCCTTTTGTTCCTGTCAACTGTGGCGCCATTCCGCCGGACTTACTTGAATCCGAGTTATTCGGGCACGAGAAAGGCGCGTTTACCGGCGCAATTTCTTCCAGGCGTGGGCGTTTTGAGGTGGCCGAGGGAGGAACGTTGTTCCTTGATGAGATCGGTGATATGCCTCTGGAAATGCAGGTCAAGTTGCTGCGTGTTCTGCAGGAGCGGACCTTCGAGCGGGTGGGCAGTGACAAGACGATCCGCGCCAATGTGCGTATCGTCGCTGCCACACACCAGAACCTGGATCAGTTGGTTGCCGAGGGCAAGTTCCGTATGGACCTGTTGTACCGGCTGAACGTGTTCCCCATAGAAATACCGGCTTTGCGTCACCGCGTCGGCGATATTCCCCTGTTGGTGCACATGTATGCGCGGAAAATGGAGCGCGAGCATGGACGCGCGCTACACCTGAGTGATTGCGCCCTCGCGAGCCTGTCGCGCTATTACTGGCCCGGCAATGTGCGTGAGCTGTTCAATCTCCTGGAGCGGCTATCCATTTTGCATCCGGGTAAAACGGTCAAGTGGGATGATCTTCCCGAAAAATTCCGCCCCAATCAGGAGCTCTTTCCCGAGTCAGTAGAGGACGCTCGTGCGCAGGTGCGCGGCCAGTTATCCCCGGATCAGGTCTTGCTGCCCAGTGACGGAATTGACCTGCGTCCGCATCTGGCAGCCATAGAGCGCAACTTGATGACTCAGGCGTTGGCTCAGTCCGAGTGGGTAGTGGCGCGCGCTGCCAAGCTGCTGAACCTGCAGCGCACGACACTTGTCGAGAAGATGCGTAAGTTCGAAATACAGCGCCCGGAGGGTGCGACGGAAATTTGACTGATTTCCAGCGGGTTTCTGTAACTCGTTGATATAACTATAAAAAATAAATAGGCATGCTAATTGCATAATGCTGTTCCAAGGGCGCCATCGCGGCCCCGGAACGCAGAGGTGCGCTATGGAGCAGGCAGAGTCATTGTCGGTAGAGGAGCTGGAGAAAGCTTTCGAGGTGTTCAGTCGTGTGTCCTCGGAGCTGGACACCACGTATCGAGAGCTCGAGTCGAGAGTATCCAGCCTCACCAGTGAGCTGGCGCAGGCGCGCTCTGCACGTCTCAAGGATCTTGCCGATAAAGAGCGCCTCGCCAACCGCCTCTCCGCACTGGTCGCGGCGTTGCCTGGCGGGGTCCTGATTCTCGATCGCAATCACTGTGTTGCCGATGCCAATCCCCAGGCATTCGAACTGTTGGGTGCCCCGCTCATCAGCGAGCCATGGGATGCGGTGATGTCACGGGTGACTGGCGGCAATGTCGCACCCTCCGGTGAGATCTTCAGCAGTGACGGGCGCTTCTTCTCCATTGTAAGTCGTAAGCTGGATGAACGCGGCGACCAGGTGGTGCTGATCACAGACGTCAGCGAGGTGCATCAGCTGCAGGAGCAGTTGGGGCGCAAGAAGCGGCTGACTGCTCTGGGTGAAATGGCCACCAGGTTGGCTCACCAGATTCGCACACCACTCAGCTCAACTACGCTCTACCTGTCGCAACTGGGCAGGTCAGACCTGGACGCTGGAGAGCGTCGCGCCATCTCCGACAAAGTGGTCGATCGCCTCAGTCACATGGAGGCATTGGTTGACAGTATGCTCAGCTTTGTTCGTGGCGGCACCCCGGTCAGCGAACGTATTCTGCTCAATAGCGTGCTCAGCGAATTCGAGTCCACGGTGCAGCCGCAGCTTGCTATGAAGGGCTCTTCCGTGCGAGTTCAGCCGGTTGACGATTCGCTGGCGCTGTGTGGCGTGCGCGACGAACTGGTGGGGTCGCTATGCAATCTCGCGATGAACGCCCAGGAAGCGGCGGGCGACAGCGTCAATATTTCAGTGTGGGTGGGAGCGCTGGACCAGAACCGCATGCAGTTAAAGTTTCGCGACGATGGTCCGGGGGTAGCTCCCGATATTATGGATCGCATCTTTGACCCGTTTTTTACCACTCGCAGTAAAGGTACGGGCCTGGGGTTGGCGGTTGTCGCGATGACCGTTGCCAATCATGGCGGCGAGATTGAGGTGTCCAACCACTCGCTTGGTGGTGCCGAGTTCACTATTACCCTTCCTATCGCTGCCTCACCAGAGGCCGCCATATGCAAAGACGATGAGAGGATGTCCGCATGAGTGAGAAAACCACAGTGCTGATCGTCGAGGATGATGAAATCCTGCGCGATGCAATGTGTGACACAGTGAAGTATGGCGGCTACCAGGCGATTCCGGCCGCGCACGGCGGCGAGGCCCTGGAAGTGCTGGACGAGCGTCGGGTTGACCTGGTTATCAGTGACGTGGAAATGGATGTGATGGATGGCCACGCCCTGTTAGGCAAAGTGAGAGCCCGCCGTCCCGAGCTTCCGTTCGTGCTGGTCACCGCCCACGGTTGTATAGAACGGGCGGTAAGTGCTATGCGTGAGGGCGCCACCGACTACCTGATCAAGCCTTTTGAGGCGGAAGTGTTGCTGGAGGTGGTGAGTCGTTTCGAGCGCGTGGAACAGGATACCGATATCGGCATGGTTGCCGAGGATCCGGTTATGGCCGAGATGTGTGAGTTGGTTGCTCGAGTGGCGCGCTCTTCTGCCACTGTGCTCATCAGTGGAGAGTCCGGCACTGGCAAGGAAGTGATGGCGCGCTATGTGCACAGTCGCTCCGAGCGCCATGATGCACCGTTTATCGCGATCAACTGCGCGGCGATTCCCGAACCCATGCTCGAGTCGATGTTGTTTGGCTACGAGAAGGGCGCTTATACCGGCGCTTATCAATCCCGCGCCGGCAAGTTCGAGCAGGCCAACGGTGGCACGCTCCTGCTGGACGAAATATCTGAAATGGAACTGGGACTGCAGGCGAAGCTGTTGCGGGTGTTGCAGGAAAGAGAAGTGGAGCGGCTGGGCGGTAACGCGCTGATTCCCCTGGACGTGCGAGTGATTGCCACCACCAACCGCAACCTGAAAGAAGAAGTGGCGGCTGGT
>JAUIIQ010000140.1 GCA_030431585.1 Gammaproteobacteria bacterium
TCGTGAACCGTGGGGGCCGCGGTTATACGGGCAAGCACGTGGCTGGCGACCTGACGCTGCCAGAACATGGAGCCTGATGCAGCATCCAGGGCGACCACTGTGCCCGAGTCGTCACCGAATACCACGACGCCCGAGGGCAGTGTCTTGTCTTCGCCGCCGCGCTCACGGGCAATAGCGGACACCGTCACGGCTCGTACAATTCTGCCTTCAGTCGGATGCACCCACTCGGCGCAACCGGTATCTGCGTTCAACGCTATGACATAGCCGGTGCCGGCCAAATACAGTGTGCTGCCCGCAGTGGTGGCGGGGCCAGATGCGCCGCCAGGATATGCATAAGACCACTTCAATTGGAGTCGGTCCAGCGACCGAGAAGTGAGTTCAGGCATATCCCTGAATCGTCGGCCCCGAATATCGCCATGGATACTGACCCAGTCGCCGCTGAGAACGCGATGATCCGCACCTCGGGAGGCGCATAAATTATCGCGCGGGTCCTTAATCTCTCTCGGCTCTCTCCCGGTTAACAACTTAACCAGCGACTTGAGTTCATCATCTGATAAGTCAGCGGCCATAGGAGCCATGGCACCGCCAGAAAGCAATGCCTGGTAAACACCTTCAGCAGGTCGGTAACGTAGTGATGCCCTGGGTGGAACCCGCCCCGTAGGGTTGTCGTGACACTCGGCACAGTGAAGGTCATACAAGGCGCTGGCAGGAGACTCTGAATTGAGCACGTCGATATTAATATTGCCCATACCATCCATTAGCTGGGCATCCTGAGCCCAGCCTGGGACAGCAAAAAGCAGTAAATGGCAAAACGTCGCCGCCAATACTGCGCGGCACAGCCTCAACGGGCTATCGGGTTTAACGCCAGCTAATCCATTCAAGTTCTTATTCTCTTTGATACAAACCAATGCCAACTAATGCGCACCGGGGATATCTCCAGTCAGTGGAGGGGGTTTATACAAGACAGTCGTCTTGCCGTCAAGACGTTCGTCTTTTTGTATCGCACTAAGCCACCCTCGCACTGCGCATCACTCACAACTTGAATCCACTCAGGTATACTCAAAACCATGAAAGAAGCTTCATTCCCAAAAGTCTCAGACACTACACACCAACGGCGCGAACACATTCTTCAGGCCGCCACACAGGTGATTGCCCAGGACGGCCTGTCGGGATTTTCAGTACGTACTGTCGCGAAAAAAGCCGGGTGTTCCAGAGGGCTGGTGGAGCACTACTTCCGCAATAAGGCCTCATTGCTCCTCGCATCTGCTGAGTGGGCAGACGAGCAGTACCTGCACAGGGTTAACGCTGCAGTCGCCGCCAAGAGCGGCCTGAGCGCACTGGAAGTAAGACTGCGCTGCCTGCTCCCCTATGACGATATAACCCTGCACGACTGGAAGGTGAGGGTCGCCTTCTGGCACCAGGGAACCACACTCACATCGCTTGAGGGGGCCAGTAATCGATCGTTCTATACCGTCTACAATGCCATTTTGAAGGACCTGAAAGACGCACAGGAGAAGGGCGAAATAGCGGTCGAAATACCCGTGCGTGTTACCTCAGAAATGCTCCTGCTTGCTGTTATGGGCTTGTGTGTAAGCTGCTTGAACAACCCCCAACTGAGGACCAAAAAACCGCTGGACCGGCGCATGACGATGTTTCTGAACTTCCTGAAGTCAGGAAACGTTGCCGATCTTGAGGTAGGCGATCCGGAAGTGGAATACTGAAGCGATATGCCGCTGAGCAGTGGCGCAAGAAGCACCTCAGCATCTCCAGACTAACTGCCAGGCAGCACTTCATTGCAGTATTGAAAATGCAACAATGAATTGCCCAGAGGCTTGCGCCGCACAATGGGGTGAAACACCCTACTAGCCTTTTTGCTGGTTCCTTTGGGCAATAACGCCGGGTAGCGCCTTACGCACAGCCGCATCGATCTGCTGGCTGACTGGCAACGCATTCATCCGCTGCTCCCAACTGGCAAGCTCCGGAAGCTCCGCATGAATGTCGATACCCGCAACCACCGCTGTATTCAGATCAGGCAGCCACGTGCCGCCGTTCACGACCACAAGCGAGTAGCGCAACACAATATCAGCCAGTGTCACCTGCTCTCCCATGAGGAAGGGCGCAAACTGCCCCAGCCGGTGTATCGCCCGCAGCCCCTTGTTCATCACCGCACTGACATCATCGAGCACCGCCTGCTCAAGCTGCGCGCCCCCCATCGCCGTCGGAATCAGGCGCCGCCCCTGGCTTTCGACATACAGCTCAATAATTTTTATGAGCTCTTTCATCTTGGCCTGCTCCCAGGCGTTACCCGGCGCAAGCGGCTGCTGCGGATAGCAGGCTTCGATATAGTCAAGAATCACACTGGTTTCTGAGAGAAAGCCCTGCGCTGTCTCGATACAGGGAATTTTGCCCAACGGGCTTTTGTCAAAATAAGAAGGATCGGTAGCGGGCTGCGCAGCCACCTCTTCAAAAGCCACCTCTTTCGTGATCAGCGTATGCTTGACCATGCTGTAGTAATGGCTTACCGGAAAGCCATAGAGTTTTATCATTTGCGTATTTCCTGCACCTGAAACCTGGCTCCAGTTTGGCAAGCGGCGCTCAAAAACAACAGGACCGAAACGCCACCGCAGCGGACGATCGCGCTCAACCCATTATGCGACCTCTATACCTTCGGTGCATGCCCCTGCCACCACAGCCACGAAAGCTTGACGTCACCGGAACTCAACCCGGGTTGAGCGCAATAGTCCGGTCAACTGCAAGTGAAGCCCTTTCGCGCCGGGTTTGATCATATGACAATGATAGAGGTCAGGATTCAGGACATCGCTCTGGGTAAGCCATTATCACCATCGCGTGTTCACTCAACAGGAAAGCGCACATGGGCATAAAACACATGGACAGCAGTACCGACGTCAATGAGCTGGTGTCGGTTTTTCGCGAAGATGGCTATGTTGTCATAGACCAACTGGTTCCCGAGTCGATGATGGATGCGATCGAAGTAGAGCTGGAACCCTACCTCGACAGCGCCCCCTATGGCCATTTGCCAGAACTGGGTTTTAACACCCAGCGACTGGGCTCTCTGATAGAGCGATCGCCCACCGTGCGGGAATTGATCATGCAGGAAACCTACCTCGCCACCATTCGAGAGCTGTTCTCACACGCGAAACAGTTTCAGCTGTCGTTAACGGAGATCAACTCCATCGCACCGGGTGCGGAATCGCAATTTCTGCATCAGGATGAAATGCTGTTCGATTGCTTCCCCTTCCCTACCCACTATGATGTTTTTATCAATTCACTGTGGGCGCTTACGGACTTCACCGAGGAAATGGGGGCGACCCGTGTTGTGCCACGCAGTCACACAGCAGGACCTGGTGCGCAATTCAGCGAGGCAGACAGCTTTCCGGTCGAGATGCCCCGGGGTTCAGTCATGATCTTCTCTGGCAAGATCTACCACGGTGGCGGCACCAACCGCTCCCAGCGTATCAGGCGCGCAATAGATATAGCCTTCAGCGCCGGGTGGGTTCGCCAGGTAGAAAACCAGTATCTATCCTGCTCTCTGGAGACGGCGCGTACCCTACCCCTGGAACTGGCCCGGTTAATGGGCTACGAGTCTACTGGTGGTTACGGCCTGATTGGTAATCGCGAAAGCGCACTGAAAACACTGGAAAAAACATCGTGAAGTCCCCGCAGGACCACGCGGACCGCTGACGCGTCGCAGAGAAAAAGCCGCCCGAGAAATAGACAATACCACTCGCTGAGGAAGCCCTGCATCTGCATTGCCTCGCGCAGACAACTTACGGAGTCAGATAAACAGAATGCAAGAATACGATTATATCGTCGTTGGTGCCGGCTCCGCAGGGTGTGCGCTGGCTCATCGTCTGGCCTACCGCCAGAATCATCAGGTGCTGCTGATAGAGCAGGGCAACAAAAATCGCGGCCCGCTGTTCACCATGCCCAAAGGCTTTGGTGCACTGCTAGCCGGTGACAAATACGTCAGCCGCTACCAGGCAGAATGCCTGGGCAAGAAGATCCCCGGCGAAGTCTGGTTACGCGGCAAGACCCTTGGGGGATCGAGCTCGGTGAACGGCATGATCTGGCTTCGCCCCGGGCCCGGTGGCATCGATCGCCTTGAGGCGCATGGCGGACAAGACTGGGACGCTGGCGCGTTAGGCGCACACTTTAATGCCCTTGACGACAAGGGCGGTGACGACGGTTTCTTCAACATTGCTCCACACCGGGCCCAGTACGCAATCACTGGCGACTTTCTACGCTCTTGCGAACGTGTCGGGCTACCACAGCAGACTGCCCTTACCCGCCTCGGTGAAGTGGGTTCGGGTTATCTCCATTACAATATTGATCAGCGCGGTGGTCGACAGAGCGCGGCCACCGCCTTCCTTGAACATTCAGGCGAAATGAAGAACCTGCATGTAAAGGCCGGGCTGGCAGCCGATAAAGTCATCTTTGACGGCGACCGTGCCAGTGCCCTGGTCTGCGAGAAAGCTGGCCAACAAGTGCTACTCACAGCCAGAAAAGAAATTATTCTGTCTTGCGGCGCACTGGAGTCACCCCTGATTCTGCAGCGATCCGGGATCGGGGATCCAGAGCTGCTGGAGCAGCTGGGCATTCCCCTTGTTCATGACAATCCGCGCGTCGGGAAAAACCTGCGAGAGCACCTTATTGCCGGTATTGGCGTTGCAACCGCTGCTGCCAAGGATTCAGAGAATCACCAGTATGGCGGATCAAAGTTGCTGGCCAATCTGCTGCGCTATTTCACCAGGCGCAGCGGCCCCATGGCACAGTCGCCCTGCCATGCCGCCGCTTTTGTCAAATCGCAGGAACAGTTATCGACCCCCGACATCATGTTGATGTTCATGCCGTTTTCACGCGACGGGGAGAACTTCAGCAAAGAACCAGGCGTCAGCCTCTCAAGCTACGCCATGTACCCGGAAAGTGCCGGGGAAATCTGCCTGACGTCAACAGACCCTGGCGCAATGCCCAATATCCAGATGCGTTACCTACAGACAGACTACGACCGCAGTGCAAGCATTGCGGGCCTGAAAGTGGTCAGAAAAATCATGGCGGAGGAGCCTTTGGCCTCTCGCGTGGTAGCGGCGAACAGTGCGCTGGCAAACGCAGAGACGGACGATGATTTACTGGCGCTGGTGAAAAAACTGGGGCAGCCCGGCTTTCACGCCGTGGGCACCTGCGCCATGGGCATGGACCGTGAAAAGTCCGTGGTGGACCAGCGAGCCCGTGTCGTTGGCGTAAAGGGCTTGCGCGTTGCCGACTGCTCGATACTGCCTGAAATGATATCCAGTGTTACCAATGCAACGGTGATGGCCGTGGCAATGAGGGCAGCGCATCTTATCCTTGAGGACGCGCGGCATTTTTAACCGCGGCGATTGACACCGCAAAAACTGAAGAGACAGCAACCTTATGATTACAGTAATCGTCAAATACCGGGTACCAGGCGACTCTGGCCGGGCAGAAGTGGCAGCCATGTTCAAGCAGGGTGCCGAGGGCATGTTCAAGGGCATGCCCCACCTCTACAGCAAGCAGTTCTGCTTCGATGAAAACAGCAGAGAGGGGCTGTCAGTTTATTTATGGGAAAACAGGCCAGCCGCCGAGGCCTTCTTCAGCGATGCCTTTGTGGAGGGTTTCTCCGCGAGCATGGGCTGCGTGCCGGAGATCACCTACTACGACAACCTGGTCACCGTGGACAACCTCTCGGGAGATGTGCTGACGAATTAAAGCTGCGCAGCAGCGGATGATGCCTTTTTGCGATATTGCGAGGGGCTCAAGCCCACCCAGCGTTGAAAAGCGCGACGGAAGGAGCGGTCGTCACCGAAGCCGGCTCTGAGCGCAATATCACTGATCGGTTCCTCTGTGCAGCGCAGCATGTATTGCGCAAATGCGCTCTGGCTTTCTTCTTTAATGGCAGAGTAACTGCTACCTTCATCGCCCAGGCGTCGGCGCAGTGTGGCCTCACTGACATGGAACATCTGACACAGCGATTTTGTAGAGGGAAGCGGCAAACCACTGTGCAGGGCCGAAATCAGCATATTACGAATTCGGCCCGCCAGTGGCAGATCAACGATGCCGCTGTACCAGATATCGAAGGGAATGTAGTCGATGATCTTCTGCAGATCCGCATAATTGCGGATCACCGGCCAGGACAAAAGCGCTCTATCGAACACCATCATGTCCTCCGCTTGCCCGTACATAACGGGCGCATCCAGCAGGTCAATCATAGGAACAGGCTGGTCCGGCTCAAACGACTTGAACCGCAACTCGCGCAGGGCAATCCGACGGCCAATCACCCAGGAAAATATCTGGTGCAGGAAGATCATTGACGCGACGGTTACAAGCAGCGACGCTGTATCGCGAGAACTGCGATGGAAATCAAGCACAAGGCTTGCTGTATCACCCTCTTCCACTAGACACATTGAAATGTCACGGGGATGGCTGAAGCGACTCAGCGTTGACAGCTGCCGGATAGCATTTTCGAGGTCTGGACAGGCTATAGCCACGCAGCACATCACCTCCAGCCGCCCCTTGTCGGAGGGGATTTTGTCGGCTCTTTCGCTGGTTTCTACTTCAAGCAACGCGAGCGAGCGCGCATAGAGGGTCGTAAAGTCGAGCACGGGGAGCACCAGCTGGCGAAAATCACGCTGACCATCTGGTAGATTCAAACCTGCATACTCAAAGACAGCCGGAAGGCTGAACCCGATATTCTCAAGCTCATTGAGAATCGGGGCGAGGTACTGTATGGATATCTCAGCGTGATGATCAATCATTGAAAGCGCTCAAAGCTGTCTGAAGGCCTTCTACCCGCACTTGTCGTGCTGTCACCGGGTTGACTGCTCCGCCGGGCTGTACCAGATCGGGGAGGTATAAGCACGCTCCTGGGTTTTCATTGGAATGCCCTGGACTACATCAGTGGAAGCATACTTCGCATCATACGCCGTCCAGCGCGGCGTCGGAATTTCCAGTACTCGAGCGTAATAAAACGCGTGCTGCGCGGGATTGAAGTCCGGGTCAATCCACTGCGTCAGCAACTGCGGCTCGCCAATGCTGTTGGCGTAGCTTGGCGTTGAAACATCCACCGTGTCTCCCACCGGTTCAACCACATTGTCGACAACAGGACGCTCATCGGACACGGCCACGTTGTAGACGTTTTCGTGTAGCTCGCCGTCACTGTCCAGCCAGCCTTTCACAATCTGGATGCGATCGAGATTGGCACCGAATGGATCCTTGTTTGCGGCGACCAGAAAACGCGGCGAGGAATTCGCCGGGGCATTTCCCAGGTCGCCACCCATGGGCACCCCCTTACTGTACCCCACCCTTGCGTAGTCAGGACGCAGGGCGTCATCCGCCTTGTACTCAAAGCCCCCGAAAAAGCGCACGGAGATGCGCGGCCCTGTGGTGGCGAAAACCTCCTTGCGCTGCATCGCGTCAAAGATCGCTTCGCGGGTGTTATCGGTGGCCCAGACCGCTGCGTATCCCGATGCTACAGACTGCCAGCCGAGCACATTCAGCTCCGGGTCTTTCGCGGGGGGCAGGACCGAGGGTGTGAGGCGATCAGTACCGGGCTCGTACTTACTGAACTTACCCCAGAAATTATCTTCAGCTGCGGTTGCCAGTCCGGTGTGCGAGTCCGTCGACCCTATCATGCCAAACCTGAAGGGGTTCACACCCAGTTTCTTTTCGTGAGCCAGTCCCAGCTTCAGCGCCGACCGTGCGTACTCATAACGCACCATCCAGGGTTCTTTGCGCTCTCCTGCCAGGTTGCCCAGGTCCCAGTTCTCGTAGTTTGCAAATTCATCGTTGGGTGACAGCAGTGGGTGGCTTTCACCATCGCCTTTGATCTGGGTCACCTCGTACAGGGGCTCCCAACGGGCTCGCCGCTGCGCATAACTGCGATCAAACGCAGAGCCGTCTACCCGCTTGTCGCTGAACATCATGCCGTTGGACAAATTACCATTATGGGGAATGGCCATCACCTGCCCGCCGGTGGCCTGCGTATAGCGTTCAAGAAAACTCCAGAGCGCTTCCGGATCCTGCGAATCCTGGGCGGTAAAGGGCAGCATCTGGTCCGCCAGCCTGGCGCTATCCCTGAAAATCACGTTCCGGTGCATGTTGTCAGCATTATTCATGGAACTGGTCCACTCGTAGCCAATGAAGGCGGTGAATACGCCTGGCTCGTTGAACTGGTCGGCGTTCGCGGTTACCTGCTCCCAGGTCTTGCGGCGCAATTCGGTGCTGCCGATCTTGTCTGGCTGGGCGAGGCCCATCAGGATCTCGAACAGCGCTTTGCGTATGCTGTCCTGCCCCTCCTGGAACATGCCATGCCAGAGTGCCCCCTGGGATGTCTCCATCAGCAGCGGGTCCTGACGGTTGATCTGCTGCATAAGCCCGAGGTATTCGGCGTGGTCGGAAATTACCAGGAAATCCAGAGCTTCTCTCAACTTCACCTGCATGCCATTGGTGGCGGTTACCTGTTCACCCCTGGCGAATCGGTAGGCGGTGTCAGGCGTCAGCGTTGTGCGCCCCAGAACAGCCGCGTCTACAGACCAACTGGTATGGAGATGGGTGTCGCCCCAATACACGCGCCTGGGGATCGTGTCGTCCACATAGGGGCTATAGCTGGCCGGGGCCGCCATGGCGCTGGGCGCACACAGCGATGCGGCAAGGAACCAAAACCGCCCTGGCAACCGTGACCATAGATTTCCAATTGTCATAAACACTCCTGAAGCTGCTGTTGGCGGGCAACGAAAAAGCACTACCGGCCCGCATATTATGCCACCACGGTACAGTCTTATCCCTGCTCTCATTCCAGTCAATCAGGTAGTAACCTCAAAGTTCTGCCCTTGTGGTTCTTCCTCGTATACCCGCCTTGTATACGCAGGCGCAGCGCGCCACGGCTCGCTTTGTTAATATTGAGTGCTGACAAGCGCCCACGAGAATTGAGTAATGACCAATACCCCCTCCCCGTTTGACACACTGCAGATCGGCCCGCTGACGCTGCGCAATCGCTTTATCAAGTCTGGTGCCAATGAGGCCATGTGCCTTGATGGGCTGCCCACACAGGCGCTGGTAAAACACCATAGCGACCTTGCACGCGGCGGCGTGGGCATGACCACCGT
>JAUIIQ010000141.1 GCA_030431585.1 Gammaproteobacteria bacterium
GTGCAGACGGGAAAGGGCGGGGATTGTAGGTGAAGCGATGCGGGGGATCAATGCGATGTGATTAATCACACTTGCGACCTGCCTGGCACCCTGCAGAGGAAGCAGAGGCTGCCAACAGAACACGCCACTGCGCGTGCACGGGGCAGGAAGACATGGCAATTCGCCGGTGAATCACTACACTGCTAGCTCTCAGCTTAAGGTTACAGCCAGGAAGGCAAATCATGACATTTCTTATTGGCGGCCTGCTCCTCTGGTCAGTGGTGCACTTCATCCCCTCACTAGCCATGCCGTTGAAGCAATCGCTAGTGGCTCGCCTGGGCGAGAACGGCTACAAGGCTTTGTTCACACTTTTCACCCTGGGTGCGCTGGCGCTGATAGTGACGGGCTGGCGCAGCATAGATCAGCCCGTCTACCTTTATCAGCTACCGCTGTGGACACGCCACCTCGGCATGCTGCTGGTACTGCTCGCATTTATCCTGTTTGTCGCGTCTGGCATGCCCACCCGGATAAAACAGTTTCTGCGCCACCCACAACTCACGGGCGTGGTGATCTGGGCGGGTGCGCACCTGTTAATGAACGGTGACAGTCGCTCACTGCTGCTGTTTGGCTCGCTGGGTGTCTGGGCTGTGCTGGAGATGGTGTTGATCAATCGCCGCGACGGCATCTGGGTCAAGCCGGCTGTTCCCGGCATTGCGCAGGAAGTAAAAATCCTCGCGATCAGCGCGGTGGGTTTCATCGCGGTAATGATGGCCCACCCATGGATCGCCGGAGTGGCTGTTTTCTAGCCGGTACCCCGGGCTTCAGAGGAGGTCAGTCAGGGTAAAGCCGATGCCGATACGATTGGTGCTCTCGTCGTAGTCGATCAAGCTCTCGCCGTAGCCATTGAAGTACTGGACATAGCCACGAAACCGCCTGGTGTTGGGCAGGGGAAAGGTCCAGTCCAGCTGGATCGCGCCCTTGTTGTCGCTGTCCAGGTTATTGCGCAACCTGAAACCAAGTTCGTGCTGGTCCAGTTTCCAAACGCCACTTAGATCCCCGTACCCCATGTAATGATACATACGCGGGTTGTCATCATCTTCCTCACTTTCGGGAAGGCGGTACCAGGTACGCCCGGTCAGCACGAAGTTGTCACCCTCAAATGCAGCACTGGCAATCACCCGGTTCCAGCTCCGCGACAGCAGCTCGCTGCGGCCATTGGACTGGTGCGTGAGACTCAACGACAGCAGGGAGTTGGTCAGGCCAAAAATACTCCAGTCATTGTCGACGGTGATAAACAACTCGGGCTGATAGTTGGTCTCCCGAAACGGCGCGGACTCATCTGTGTTGTAAACCTGCCACCAGTTTTCCTGCGTGTAAGCACCCCACAGGTTGGTACCCTTGCCCAGGATATCCCGCCAGACAATCGCCTTGAAGCTGATCTGGAACTTGGCTTCCACATCGTCCATTTCCGCGCCCGGAAAAATATCGGTCCAGGCTTCCTCATTTATGGTGCTGTTGTAGGTCACCGGGAGCAGGTAGTTACGCCTGTGCGGGGTGACTATCCAGGGGTTGTCGGCAAGCTTTTCCTCGGTATCGAGCCGCGATGAGAACAGCTCTCCCTCGGCGGGCGGGGCACTCTCATCCTGCTTATCCGCGGCGGGCAGCGGCGCCTGGCCTGCCACCGTGTCGTAGCAGGCCAGGCGCTGCATGTCCTCTACGATGACGGCACACTCGGCCAGGGTCGTCGCCCCGCTGACCGCAGGAAGCAAGGCGAGGCTGCACAGCAGGGAAGGCAGGGCAACGGGTTTCATAGCATCTCTCAAATTCATAACAACTCTCACACGTGCGCAAGCGTAATCGCTGCGCACAGTCCCTTACCAGTCGGCTGCATGGTCACGCTGGCGAGGGCTCCGGCTCAGCATTGCGCTGCAGATACTCGCGCAGGCGCATCTGGGCCTGATCGCCAAACAGTATATCGCAGGCCTCTGCCAGACCCGGGGCTCGTTCTATGTCACGCCAGCGCACAACCTGCTCTATTTTGGAGCGACGCCGCATGAAGTCCTCCAGCGTGACGATCATTTCCCGCCGCGCCGCCAGTTCGATCTCGCAGCGGGTATATTCAGCATCGGCGAGCAACAGTTGGGCACAGGATTCATCTTCGCGGATGCGCTCCAGCAGGCCAAAGGCCGAGGTGCCGTAGCGCCGCCAAAAACGTTCAGACAGAGGCTCTGACGACGTCGGGTCAGTGAGCTTGTCCAGGTTCATAAGCTTTGCCTGCAACATGAACTCATGCCGCTGGCTGGCGGATGGTTCTCCGTACCAGCAGTTATTGGGGTAGGGTATCACCACACCCATGTCGCGCACCTTGTCCACCACTTCATCGCCTACATTCAGGCAGTCCGTCAGCTTGCCTCCGAAGATGGTCAAGTGCCGGTAATGTCCGCTCTGCTCTACCACGTGCTTGCGTGACAGCTGCACCCAGTCGGCTTCGCCGTGCACATCTTCGGTCACCAGCGGGCGCACGCCCACGCGCTCGGCAATCACGTCAGCGATCGTCAGCGGTGCTTCCAGGTCCAGCAGCGCGTTGACGTTGTCCAGAACAAACTGGCGATCCTCGTCAGTCACCCCCACATCCGGATTGGCCACCTGGGTGTCGGTGGTGCCAATACAGGTTTTTGGTCCCATTGGGATGAGGAAGAACAGCCGACCATCACTGGCAAAAAAAGTGAGCACGCGTTTATTGTCGGTGATCCGGTCAACGATCAGGTGAATGCCCTTGGAGTACAGGTGGTGGTGCCGGGTTGCTTCACCGCTCTGCTTGTTGTGCGCGTCCGCATAGGGCCCGCAGGCGTTGATCAACACTCGCGAACGAATTTGAAGGTCGCGGCCGCTGACCGCATCGCGCGCCGAGGTGTACCACAAGTCTCCCACGCGGCGATTGGCGCATGACTCAACATAGTTCGCGGCAATACATCCGTAGTTCAGCGCGGTACGCACGAAGTTGAAAACGAAACGCGCGTCATTGTCATACAGGTAGCAGTCCGAATACTCCAGCCCCCCGGCAGCACCGCTGGTGTTGACCACCGGTTCCAGATGCTCAAGCTGACGCGCGCTGAAATAACGCGGCGGGCGTGTCTTGCAGCGCCCCATCACCCAGTACAGAAGCGCGCCCAGGTAGACGAAGAAAGAGGGGAACCGAAAGCCGCGCTGTATGGTGGTGAAAAATCGGATTTCCTTCACCGTGGAGGGGTAGGCCCGCATCAATTCGTTGCGCGACTTGCACAGTTTGTTCACCAGCAGGTATTCGTGGCTCTCCAGGTATTTGATGCCGCCCCAGGCCAGATTCGACGAGTTGGAGCTGACGCCGCTGGCGAAGTCCTGGCGTTCAATCAACGCCACCTTCACGCCACGGCCCGCCAGCGCCGCTGCCGCGACGGCACCATTGATGCCGCCCCCAACAATGAGCACGTCGTACACCTGCTCGGTCAGTTTTTCCAGATTGCTGCTGCGCAGACTACTGATTGCCATGGTTCCATCTCCTTACAGCGGCACACTCTACAAGCTCCAGTGCGCCTCGCATAGAGCGACAAACCGCGCGGCACTCTGGCTCAGTTGTTTGCCCGCCCGGTAGTAGAGACCGACCTGCTTGTCGATGGTGCCGAAAGAGACATCATCGATGATGTGGAAGCGGGCACAGTCGGGGTGTTCCTGCAGCACGCGACGGTCTATGAACGCCACCCCCAAACCCTCCCGTACCAGATGGATGCGCAGCAACAGGCTACTTACCTCCCACACAGTACTGAACTGATCCCGCAGCCGCGCAATCGCCGGACGCAGGTCCGGGCTGTCCAACGCAGAGGTAATCAACGGTGTATGCTTGAGCGCGTCCGCGTCGCCGCGCTTCATGTCCTCGAAACGGGGATGGCCGGGGCTTACCACCAGATGCCTTGAGTCGGAATACAGGGGCACGCTGGTGAACGCCAACATATCTTTTTGAAACGGCCCAAAACCGAGTTCGGCATTACCCGCCAGCACAGCATAGATGATATTGCGCGCCGGCATCTCTACCAGCTGCATTCTCACCTGGGGATTCTGGCGGGAATAGGCAGTGACCAACTCGGGTGCGTGAAAACGATTGATTGAAGCACTGAGGGCGAGGCTGAGCGCCTCGGACTGGCCCTGGCGCAACTGGGCAATGTCTTCCAGCGTCTGTTGCTCGCCGGTCAGGACTTCGAAGGCATGGTCAAACAGGCGACGCCCCGCGTCCGTCAGGCGCAGCTCCTTGCCGCGGCGAATCAGTGAGGTGCCCAGCTTGCTCTCCAGCCCCGCCACCGCCTGACTCACCGCCGACTGGCTGATGTGCAGCGCCTCGGCCGCCCGGCGAAAGCCTCCCTCCTCTATCACCGCGCGAAAAGCACGTAACTCACTGTTTTCAAAACGCATATAAGCATTCCTTATACTCTGATAAGTAAGATTAACCCAACTAATAATATTCGCCGCTATACTGTGAAAAATTACCAAATCAGGGAGACCCCTTCATGAATGATGCAAGCTCCATCTTCTCGGCGGACCTGGCCGGCGTGGTGGTCGGTGAGACCGCGATCTCAGACGTACAGGGCGACGCTGGCCTGCTCAGCTACCGCGGCATCGACATCAACGACCTGATAGGCGTGCCCTTCCTCCATGTTGCCTGGCTGGTCATCTTCGGCGATTGGCCCACGGAAGAAGAAAAACGCCACCTGCGCACCTTCATGTGCAACCACGCGCGGCTCAGCCACCCGGAGCAGGACCTGATGGGCCATATACCGCGTGACCTGCACCCCATGCTGATGCTCCAGGGCGTCATCCCCTTGCTGGAGATGCCCGCAGAAGAAACCCTGGGCAAAGGGATGGACGCAGAGCACGGCCTGTTCATCGCAGCCAAGATCTCCGCACTGATCGCCGCACACTACAGGCTGGGGCAGAACAAGGTGATACTCCACCCCACCGCAGGCAAACTGCGCCACGACAACTTCCTCACCATGTTCCATGGCAGGACACCCACCACTGAGCAGGTGCGGATGCTGGACGCCGCGCAGATCCTGCAAATGGAGCACAGCTTCAACGCAGGCACCTTCGCCGGCCGCGTCTGCGCCAGCACCCTGGCCCCCATACAATCATCGATTTCCGCATCCATTGGCACCCTGTTCGGCAGGCTTCACGGCGGGGCCGATCAGGCGGCACTGGAAATGGCCATGGAAATTGGCAGCCCGGACAAGGCCGAGGCCTACGTGCAGGATTGCCTGGCAAACAAAGTGAAAATCATGGGCATGGGGCACCGCGAGTACCGCACGGTTGACCCGCGCGCAAAAGTGCTTAAGCCGATGGCGGTGGAACTGTGCCAGGACGAAGAAAGCCGGAATCTCCTGGCAACGCTGGTCGCAGTGGAAGAGGCCTGTCAAAAGGAATTTGGCAAGCAGGGCAAGGAAATCTGGGCCAACGTAGAGTTCTACAAAGGCGCCGTATTCCACAACCTGGGCATCCCGCCGCAGTACTTCACCGCGATGTTCGCCATGGCGAGGGTATACGGTTACATCGCGCATTTCCTGGAGTTCCGCCAGAACAACTGCCTGATACGCCCTCGCGCGGCCTACACGGGCCCCTCCGCGCAGGCCAACGACCAATCCGCTGCCTGATTCACCGGGTGCGCAGTGCGCACCCTGACACTCCACCAGCGTTTGCACGGCAAGGCTTCTTTCCGTATAACTTTCTGTCCATGCCTTGTCCTGCAGGAGTCACGCATGCGTTTGCTTGTATCGCTAATGCTGGCCGCTATGGTCTCCGCTTGCACCGACCCTTCCGCCGACCAGGCGCTGGGCACCGTAGAGCGAGACCGCATCGTGCTGAAGGCGACCGCCAGCGAAATTATCGTGGAACAGCCGGTACCCGAGGGCACACTGGTGGCGGCCGGAACCCTGCTGGTCCAACTGGATAACACCCGCCAGACAGCCATGGTGGCCAGGGCAAAAGCCGAGGTCAGTCGCGCTGCGGCACAACTGGAGGAACTGCGCAACGGCGCACGCCCGGAGGAGATTGCGGCGGCCAGCGCTCGCGTCAACGGTGCCAGGGCGGCTCTGGTAGAAGCCCAGGCCAGCCACGCACGTACCGTCTCCATGGTCAGGCAAAAGCTGGCCGCCCAGGCGCAGCTGGACCGCGCGCAGGCCGGGCGGGACGAGGCGGAAGCCAACCTTGAGTCGGCACAGGAGGACCTCCTGCGCCTGACCAACGGGACCCGGAAAGAGCAACTGGATGCCAGCGCCGCCGCCCTGCAGGCAGCGCAGGCGCAACTGGCCCTGGAACAGCACCTGCTGGCAGAACTGTCGGTTGTCGCCACGCGTGACGCCTACCTGGACAGCCTGCCGTGGAATGTGGGCGAGCGGGTTAACGCCGGAGCCACCCTGGCGATCATGCTCGCGGGCGACAAACCCTACGCGCGGGTTTATGTCCCCGAGCCGTGGCGGGCGCGTCTGCATGTGGGGGATCGCTACCCGATTCATATCGATGGCATTGCTGAGGCGCTCAGCGGGCAACTGCGCTGGATCGCTACCGAGCCGGCCTTCACTCCCTACTATGCACTCAACGCCAGCGACCGCTCCCGCCTGGTCTATCTGGCAGAGTTTGATCTTGATGACGCGGGCTCACTGCCCAGTGGCGTACCAGCGCAGGTTCTGCTCGGCGATGACTGAGCAGGCCATTACCACCCGCGGGCTGAGCCGGCGTTTTGGCGACCTGCTGGCGGTGGACAACGTAGACCTGGACATTCCGCGCGGCGAGATCTACGGCTTCCTGGGGCCCAACGGGTCAGGCAAAACCACCACCATTCGCATGCTCTGTGGCCTGCTGACCCCGTCCTCGGGAAAGATGAGCGTGCTTGGACTCGACATACCCGCTGCAGCGGAAGCGCTGCGCCGACGTATTGGCTACATGACGCAGAAATTTTCACTTTATGATGACTTGAGCGTGAGTGAAAACATGCAGTTCCTGGCCAGCATTCATGGGCTGGGGCGACAGCAGGCCAGGCAGCGAATAGACCAGTTGCTGGATCGGTACACGCTCACCTCCATGCGCAATCGCCGCGCCGCCGACATGAGCGGTGGACAACGACAGCGCCTGGCGCTGGCCGTGGCAACCCTGCACTCACCAGACCTGTTGTTTCTGGACGAGCCTACTTCGGCAGTAGACCCGGAGAACCGCCGCGACTTCTGGGAGAAACTGTTTGACCTGGTGGATGAGGGAAAAACGATACTGGTGTCCACCCACTACATGGACGAGGCCGAGCGATGCCATCAACTGGCAGTGCTGGAAACAGGATCGCTGCGCAAGCAGGGCGCCCCTTCGGCGCTAATGGCAGAGCTGGCAGACCGTGTCGTGGAAATCCGCGGCGGGGACCTGCGTAAGGTAAAGCAACAGGCCCTGCGCCTGCCACAGGTGCAGTCTGCCGCCCAGCAGGGTATGCAATTGCGCGTACTGTTGCGCGCGGACATTAACGCTCCCGCCATCGACATTCTCAGGGGACAGCTGGATACGCCGTCACTGGAATTCAGTATTGCCCGCCCCAGCCTGGAGGACGTGTTCGTCGCCTGCACGGAAGGAGGCAAGGAACGATGAGCAGCGGCCGGCGGATAGGCGCCGTAGCCGGCAAGGAATTCCTGCAGCTGTCGCGAGACCGTGTCACCTTCGGCATGGTAGTGATGATTCCGCTGATCCAACTGCTGCTGTTTGGCTATGCCATCAATACCATGGTTCGCGATATCCCCGTGGCGATAGTTGATTTGAGTGGCAGCGCGGCCGCCAGGGTTATTGTCGAGCAAGTGCGTGTAACTCAGGTGGTGGATATTGTAAGCAGCTACAACACGCCTGCAGAGGCAGAGGCCGCCATCGTTGCCGGGGCCATACGCGCTGCGCTGGTACTGCCGCACGACCTGACCCATCGAATCGCGGGAGGGGAAACGGTGGGGCAGTGGCTGGTAGACGGCTCAGACACCATGGTCGGTTCCGCCCTGCTGGCGCTGCGCAATATGCCGCTCAAGCTGGAGGCCGGCGCACCGGCTGGCGCTTACAGCAGCCAGCCTCCCAGTTTTGAAGTGGCCCTGTTCTTCAACCCGGAGCGCCGCTCAGAAGTGAATGTTGTCCCGGGGCTCACAGCCATCATACTCACCATGACACTGATCCTGTTCACGTCTGCTGCGCTGGTGAGAGAAACGGAACGCGGCAATATGGAGCTGCTGATCACCACACCCATCTACCCCCTGGAACTGATGATCGGCAAGCTGGTGCCCTACGTTTTTGTTGGCATCGTGCAGATCGTCATCATTCTTGGGCTGGGGAGGCTGGTATTCAATGTGCCGCTGAACGGCGCATTCGTCGACCTGGCAATTATCACTCTTGCGTTCATTGCCGCCAGCCTGACCCTGGGGCTGCTCATTTCTACCGTGGCCAAAACGCAGATGCAGGCAATGCAGATGACAGTGTTCATCCTGATGCCGTCCATATTGCTGAGCGGCTTCATGTTCCCCTATGACGCCATGCCGATACTCGCCCAGTACATAGCCGAACTGCTGCCGGCGACGCATTTTATCCGTCTGATACGGGGAGTCTATTTGCGCGGTGCGGAGGCGGGCCAGCTGCTACCCGACATCATCTGGTTACTTGGCTTTACCGTTCTGATGCTGGCAGTAGCCACTAAGCGCTTCCGCAAGTCGCTGGACTGAGCGGGCTAGCTGGCGGCCTGCTGATCAACCCGCTGCAACTGCGTCGCTGCGTCCTGTGGCAGCAGGAACCAACGCAGCTTCTCGCCCTCCTCGGTCAGCGTAAGTGCGTACTGTTGTCCTTCGCGACAAGGGCGTGTCAGCTCCTGTTCAGCCTGCTCGCAGCGGCAGCGGATACTACTTGGGACACCCATCCCTTTTAATACTTGGGACACCCATCCCTTTAACAATAATACTCAGCAATACTCAGGACACCCATCCCAAATACTCAAAGACCTCAGGACACCCACCCCAACTCCATCCAATTCAGCCAATGCATTGACCCGCCCACAACTGCTCCATAGTCTGTCCACTAGACCCCCAGGCACCGGACTCATAGAATGACCCTGCCACGCCGCGCA
>JAUIIQ010000328.1 GCA_030431585.1 Gammaproteobacteria bacterium
TCTTCTGCCGTTACATCCTGTTGACCGCGGGCCTTCTCGGAGAAGGATCACGCCTTGGTGCCCAAGGGCTCAGGGACGGGTGTAACGGACAGGGTATGAATTACCGGCTGACTCATTTCCGCTACTTGATGCGACAATTGGACGCAGCAGCGAAACGCGCAGAGTATAACCGCACTCATTGACAATTCCCAAGCATTTAGTGCCCACTGGCGGACGGCCAGCCCCTTCCCCAGGCGGCTTTAATTGTGCCAAAAATCGGCTGGCGACCAATATATGGAAAGCAACAAACAGCTGGACCACAAAATCTGGGGCATCGCCTGGCCCGCGATTCTATCCAACATCTCCATTCCGCTATTGGGCCTGGTCGACTCAGCTATACTGGGGCACCTTGATAGCAGCGATTACCTCGGCGGTGTCGCCATCGGTGCAGCGCTGCTGTCCTTTCTTTACTGGGGCTTCAGTTTCCTGCGCATGGGCACGACCGGGCTGGTGGCACGGGCCGAGGGCGCCGGCAACCAGTACGGCTCAGTGCTGGTACTGGCGCGCTCCACAGCACTCGCGCTAGTCCTGTCGGCGTTCATTTTTCTGTGCCATCAACCCCTGCTGCAGCTGGGGCTGTGGCTGATGTCGCCTGCTGCCGAATTACACTCTATCGCCGCGTCGTACGCGGGTATACGCATTTACAGCGTTCCTGCTGTACTTGTTACCTATACCGTCGTGGGGTGGTTCATCGGTCGCCAGGATACGCGCTGGCCTATGGTCATCGTGATCATCACCAACGCCCTGAATATTGCACTGGATTTTCTTTTCATTGTCGGCATGGACATGCGTGCAGAGGGCGCGGCCATGGCGACTGTGACCGCCGAATACATCGGCTGCGCGGTGGCGCTGTGGGCGGTATGGCGGCAGCTTCCACCAATATTGATTCCCCAATTAATAGCCGACATGAAGGTAGCGAGCGCTTACAAACAATTGATACAAAGCAACCGCCACCTGTTTGTTCGCACGCTTTGCCTGCTGTTCAGCTTCGCATTTTTCACCGCGCAGGGAGAGAACCTTGGCAGCGCCACACTGGCGGCAAATACCTTGATGCTGCAGCTCATGATGATGGCAGCCTATGGCATGGATGGCTTTGCTTTCGCCGCCGAGGGCATTTGTGGTCAGCAGCTGGGCGGCCGCAACCTCGCCGGTTTCCGGCACGCCGTTAACCGCTGCGCGCTGTGGACTGCGATCAGCGCTGTCGCCATAAGCCTTGGCCTCTGGCTACTGCAAATGCCACTGGTAAACGTGTTGACAGGTCTGGATTCTGTTCAGGAGCTCATGCTGAGCTTCTTTCCCTGGCTGATCCTGCTACCCCTTGCAGCAGCGCCCAGTTACCTGCTGGACGGTGTCTTTATTGGAGCAGCGGAAACGCGCTATATGATGTACACCATGCTGTTGTGTGTTTTTCTCGTCTACCTGCCACTGTGGTACGTGACCCTGAGCCTGGGTAACCACGGCCTCTGGCTTGCATTCACCGCCTTCAACCTCGCTCGTGGAGTCACCCTCTACTACTGCTTCGTGCAGCTGAGCATCGCCGGTAAATGGTTGGCCGAGCCAACGGGGTAGCGATTCTGCTGGTTTGTACTAGCCTGAGTGATACAGCCTGATGCGTATTCCATAATAAACCGGTCGCAACCATGACGACAGCCGGCAT
>JAUIIQ010000142.1 GCA_030431585.1 Gammaproteobacteria bacterium
GGTGTCCAAAAGCTTCTCCACCCGCAACCGCATGGTAGACGCCCGGCATATTTCACTGGAACTGGTGGAAGGCCCCTTCGAGCGCTTCCAGGGGCGCTGGGAGTTCACCCCGCTGGGCGAGTCAGCCTGCAAGGTAAGCCTGGACCTGCACTTTGCCGTTAACAATGCCCTGCTTGGCGCTGCAGCGGCTAAACTGTTCGACGGCGTCACCAGCAATCTCGTGGCGGCAGTAGAGAAACGCGCCAGACAACTGTACGGATAAAGCCCATGTCGGAACAAACAACAATTCTGGTTGAGGTGGCCTACGCGCTGCCAGACGAACAAGCCATTCTTGAGGTGAGGGTGCCGGAGGGCACCACCGCGCTGGCGGCGGCGCGCCTGTCAGGTATCTGCGACAAGTTTGAGGAAATCGACCTGGACAACGCCAAGCTGGGGATATTTTCCAAACCGGTGTCGCCGGAGCAGGTATTGCGCGAGGGCGACCGGGTAGAAATTTACCGGCCGCTCATTGCCGACCCGAAAGAAGTGCGCAAGGCGCGGGCGGCGCGGGCCAGGGAACGGCGGGCAAACGAGCAGGCCTAGCTTTCCGCAGGTTCTTCGCTTGCCGCTTGTGCCGCATCCGGTGAGCGGTTTTCAAACGAGGCCGGCGTGTAGTCGCCGCGCACATCCAGCAGCCTGTCGCCTTCAAATATCACCGAGAGATCGGTCTCTGCCAGTACGTCCAGGCCGTTGCGCTTGCTGTAGGTGTAGTCCCAGCGGTTGCGGTTGAAGCTGTCTTCAATCAAGGGCGTGCCAAGGATGAAGCGCACCTGGCGCTTGCTCATGCCCGGCTGCAGTTGATCCACCATCTCCTGGGTAACAATATTGCCCTGCTCCACGTCGATGCGGTAAACGCCGGGAAAGCCAAGGGCACCGCAGGCACTGATACAGGTAATCGCCAGGGCGATCAGGAGCATACGCATGGGGTAAAACTTCCACTTCAGTTGATGGGGTGGCATCATACCGCTACTGCTTTGTATAGAGAACCCCCGCCAATGGCTGAAGAAAATCAGGAGTTGCGCCGTGCAGGTCTGAAAGTGACCCTGCCGCGCGTGAAAATCCTGCAAATCCTTGAGTCCGCCGGAACCTCACAGCAACACCTCAGTGCTGAAGAAGTCTACGATGCCCTGCGCGACGCCGGCGAAAATGTCGGCCTGGCCACGGTGTACAGGGTGCTAACGCAGTTTGCGGCCGCAGGTTTGGTTACCCGGCATAATTTTGAAGCGGGCCGCGATGGGTCCGGCACCTCTCATTCGGTGTTTGAGCTGGCGCGCGGCGAGCACCACGACCACATGGTGTGCATGGAGTCGGGCGAGGTGGTTGAGTTTCACGATGCCGTGATAGAAGAGCGCCAGCGCCAGATCGCCCAGGAGCATGGCTATGAACTGGTGGATCACTCGCTGGTACTGTACGTACGCAAGAAAGGCTGAGCCGTAACAGAGGCCGGGGCACCGCCTCAGGCTGACGCCACCGAAACGGTAAATCAGTTGCAGGCCAGCATCTCGCGGGCGTGCGCCAGGGTCTGCTCGGTAATCTTGACGCCGCCCAGCATACGGGCAATTTCCGCCACCTTGCCTTCCTCATCCAGCGCGCGCAGGCTGGTTTCCACCGTCTTTTTGTCCGCCGTTTTGCTCACCTGCAGGTGCTGATGCCCCTGCGCAGCCACCTGCGGCAGATGCGTCACGCACAGCACCTGGGCGCGGGCAGCCAGGTCGCGCAGTAACTTGCCGACCACCTCGGCCACGGCGCCGCCAATGCCCACGTCCACTTCGTCGAATACCATGCTCGGTACCGTGCCGGCACTGGCGGTCACCACCTGAATGGCCAGGCTGATGCGCGACAGCTCGCCGCCAGAGGCAATCTTGCCCAGCGGTTGTGGTGCTGCGCCGGGGTTGGTGCTGATCAGGAAGACCACGTCTTCGCAGCCGTGGGGATGGGGCGCGGGGTTGTCGCGCGGTTCCAGCGCCACCTCCAGCCGGCACTGGGCCATGGACAGCGTGCCCAGAATCTTGTGGGCCGCGGCAACCAGCTTCTTGCCGGCCTTCTGCCGCTGTTTGCCCAGCTTTTCTGCGGCGCTGCGGTATTGCTCCTGCAGGGTGTCCATTTCCGCCTGCAGTTCGGCCACGCGCTCGCTGCTGCCCGCCAGGCCGTCCAGCTCCTCCTGCAGGCGCTGGTGGGTGGCACTAACCTGCTCAGGCATCACCCGGTGTTTGCGCGCCACGGCGTAAATCGCGTCCAGGCGTCGCTGCACCTCTTCCAGGCGCTGCGGGTTGATTTCTACGGCATCAATGTGCCGCTGCACTTCGCTGCGCGCTTCGCCCAGCGCAATGGCCGCGCTGTCCAGCAGTTCCCGGGCGCCTTCTGCAACAGGCCCGCTGTGCGTATCGCTGGCCAGCAGCTTGAGAGCCTGGCGGGTACCGCTCTCCTGCTGCTCGCACAGCTCCAGCGCGGCGTGTGCAGAACTGAGGATCTGCTCGGCATTCTCCAGCTGCCGCTGTTCCTGCTCCAGCGCCTCCAGCTCGCCCGGCTGTAAACCCAGGTCATCCAGCTCTTCAACCTGGTAGGCCAGCAGCTGGGCGCGGGCGGTGTGCTCGTCCTGGTTGCCGGCGAGCAGGGTCAGTTCGCGTTGTGCGCGCAGCCAGTCCGAGGCCGCCTGCTCCACCGACGCGGCCAGCTTCTGGTGGCCTGCGTAGGCGTCCAGCAGCTGGCGTTGCACGGCACGGCGCAACAGGGACTGGTGCGCGTGCTGGCTGTGAATGTCGATCAGCAGCGCGCCCAGCGCGGCACAATCCTGCAGCGTGGAGCTGTGGCCGTTGATATAGGCGCGGCTGCGGCCCTCCGCGGTAATCACCCGGCGCAGTATGCATTCGCCGTCGTCGTCCAGGTCGCGGCTCTTGAGCCAGGCAGAAGCAGCCGGGATGTCGCTGATGTCAAAGGTGGCGGCTATGTCCGCACGGCTGCTGCCCTGGCGCACGGTTTTGGGGTCTGCGCGGTCGCCCAGGCACAGGCCCAGCGCGTCGAGCATGATGGATTTGCCGGCGCCGGTTTCCCCGGTAATCACCGTCATGTTCGGGCTGAACTCCATCTCCAGTCCGGAGACGATGGTGTAATTGCTGATGCTGATGTGGCTGAGCATGGTAACCTCGGTCGGTTTTAGCAGTTATACCCCAGAAGTGCGGCGCCATAAACATCTGTGGTGTCCGTTCAGGGGTTTTGCGAATCCTCGCTGCTGTGATAAAACCATAGTGGTAACCAAAGCAGGCCGATATGACTAGCGAAGCAATATCCGAAAGAGCCAGGATCCTGCTGAAGACTCTGGTTCAGCGCCACATCCGCGATGGACAGCCGGTGGGCTCACGCACCCTCGTGGAAGAGGCGGGCCTGCCGGTCAGTGCGGCCACGGTGCGCAACGTGATGTCTGACCTGGAAGAGCGCGGTTTCCTTATTTCGCCCCATACCTCCGCCGGTCGCATCCCCACGGCCATGGGTTATCGCCTGTTCGTAGACAGCCTGTTGCAGGTGCAGCCGCTGGAAAACGAGGCGATGTCGGTGCTGCGTAACGAACTCAACCCGGACAAATCCTCCTCGGAGCTGGTGCAGAGCGCCTCCTCGCTGCTTGCCAGCATTACCGCCCAGGCGGGCCTGGTGACGGTACCTCGCCAGGACGCCAGCCAGCTGCGGCAGGTGGAGTTCCTGCCCCTGTCCGGCGACCGCGTGCTGGTGATTCTGGTGGTCAACGAACGCGAGGTACAAAACCGCATTATCCACACGCAGCGGCCCTTCACCGAAGAGCAGTTGCGCGAGGCCGCCGCCATGGTCAACCAGCGCTTTGCCGGGCGCCCCCTGCAGACGGTGCAGGCACAGATACTGCGCGAAATGGAAGAGGCGCGCAGCCAGATTGATGGCTACATGCAGGCGGCGCTGGACCTGGCCAACCAGGCACTGGACCAGGAACAGCCGGAAGAGGAGTACCTGGTTGCCGGCGAGTCCCGGTTGCTGGAACACGCCACCGCCGATGAGATGCTCAAGTTGCGCGAGCTGTTTGACGCCTTCGAAAAGAAGAAAGACCTGCTGCACCTGCTGGAGCGCTGCTCGCACGGGCAGGGCGTGCAGGTGTTTATTGGCGAGGAGGCCGGATACGATGTGTTTGGCGACTACTCCGTCATTACCGCACCCTACAGCGATGGCGCCCGTACCCTTGGCGTGCTGGGGGTGATAGGCCCCACCCGCATGGCGTATGAGCGGGTGATCCCCATTGTTGATGTAACCGCCCGCATGCTCAGCTCGGCGCTGTCGCGGTAGGTCTAGCGGCGCGCCTTCAGCGCCTGTCTTTGCGGCTCCCGCGCGGGCAAAATTTGCCCTTTCCAACCCTTGAATCTGCCTGATCTGCCCCCATATCGCCGGGGAACCCCGTTTCTTTTAAACGCCATATGGAGTGCAGTCGTGGCCGAGCAAGATCCGAAACAACCTGAGTCAGAAATGTCTGAGTCCGCAGCGCCTGAGGCCCGGGACGAGCACCTTGCAAACCCGGAAGGCGCCGCCCCTGAAGCAGGCGCAGAAGAGCAGGTTACCGAGGCAGACGTGTCCCCGGAAGAGGAAATGGCCCGCCTGCATGAAGACCTGGCAAATGCCCGGGATGCCGTGTTGCGTGCCCAGGCAGAAGCCCAGAATGTGAAGCGCCGCGCCGAGCAGGACGTGGAAAAAGCGCGCAAGTTCGCGTTGGAGCGTTTTGTCGGTGAGCTACTGCCCGTAGTGGACAACCTGGAGCGGGCTCTGGAAGCCGCGTCCGGTGACGAAGAAGTGGTCAAGCCCATTGCCGAGGGCGTGGAACTCACGCTGAAGAGCTTCCTGGACGTGCTCGGCAAGCAGAACATAGTGGTGCTGGATCCCCACGGCGAGCCTTTCGACCCCAACCTGCACCAGGCCATGAGCATGGTGGAAAACACAGAAGTGGAGCCCAATACCGTGATTGCGGTCATGCAGAAAGGCTACACGCTCAACGGCCGCCTGGTGCGTCCGGCCATGGTGATGGTGAGTAAAGCAGGGGGTTGATTTAGGTTCCATCGACCCCACATACAGAACAACGTAATTGAGATGGCGCCAGGGCGCCAGAGAACTGGAGACAAACAATGGGCAAGATTATAGGCATCGACCTGGGTACCACCAACTCCTGTGTATCCGTGCTGGACGGCGATAAGCCTCGGGTTATCGAGAACTCCGAAGGCGACCGCACGACACCGTCTGTTGTCGGCTACACCGACGACGGTGAGATTCTGGTAGGCCAGAGCGCCAAGCGCCAGGCGGTTACCAACCCCCACAACACCCTGTTTGCGGTGAAGCGCCTTATCGGCCGCAAGTTCAAGGACGATGTCGTACAAAAAGACATCAAGATGGTGCCCTACAAGATCATCGAAGCCGACAACGGCGACGCATGGGTAGAAGCCAAAGGCGAGAAAATGGCACCTCCGCAGGTGTCTGCTGAAGTGCTGCGCAAGATGAAAAAGACAGCCGAGGAATACCTGGGCGAGCCGGTGACCGAGGCAGTAATCACTGTGCCTGCCTACTTCAACGACTCACAGCGCCAGGCTACCAAGGACGCGGGCAAGATCGCCGGTCTGGAAGTGAAGCGCATCATCAACGAGCCCACGGCGGCCGCTCTGGCCTATGGCATGGACAAAGCCAAGGGCGACCACACTATCGCGGTATATGACCTCGGTGGCGGTACCTTCGACATCTCCATCATCGAGATTGCCGAGGTAGACGGCGAGCACCAGTTTGAAGTGCTCTCAACCAACGGTGACACCTTCCTCGGTGGTGAGGACTTTGACCTGCGCCTGATCGAATACCTGGCAGCAGAGTTCAAGAAAGAAAGCGGCATAGACCTGCACAACGACCCGCTGGCTCTGCAGCGCCTGAAAGAGGCGGCAGAAAAAGCCAAGATCGAGCTGTCCAGCTCGCAGCAGACTGAGGTGAACCTGCCTTACATCACCGCTGACGCGACCGGCCCCAAGCACCTGGTGGTGAAGCTGAGCCGTGCCAAGCTGGAGTCGCTGGTTGAAGAGCTGGTGAAGCGTTCCATGGAGCCGGTGAAAGTTGCCCTGCAGGACGCTGGCCTGTCGCCCTCAGAGATCGACGACGTGATCCTGGTGGGTGGTCAAACCCGCATGCCGATGGTGCAGAAGCAGGTGGCCGACTACTTTGGCAAAGAGCCGCGTAAAGACGTGAACCCGGATGAGGCGGTTGCCATGGGTGCGTCTATCCAGGGTGCGGTACTGTCCGGCGACGTGAAAGACGTGCTGCTGCTGGACGTGACCCCGCTGACGCTGGGTATCGAAACCATGGGTGGCGTGGCCACACCGCTGATCGAGAAGAACACGACGATTCCTACCAAGAAGTCGCAGATATTCTCAACAGCGGAGGACAACCAGACTGCCGTGACCATTCACGTGGTACAGGGTGAGCGCAAGCAGGCGGCACAGAACAAGTCGCTGGGCCGCTTTGACCTGGCCGACATCCCGCCCTCACAGCGCGGTATGCCGCAGATTGAAGTGACTTTCGACCTGGATGCCAACGGTATCCTGAACGTGTCGGCGAAAGACAAGGCGACCGGTAAGGAACAGTCGATCCGTATCACTGCCTCCGGTGGTTTGTCTGACGAGGACATCGAAAAGATGGTAGCCGACGCCGAGGCCAACGCCGACGCCGATGCCCGCTTCGAAGAGCTGATTACCTCGCGCAACACCTGCGACGGTTTGATGCACGCGGCCAAGAACACCCTTGAGGAAGCCGGCGAGCACGCCACTGACGAAGAGAAGGCCGCTATTGAAGCTGCCATCACTGAAGCAGAGGAGGCTATGAAGGCCGACGACAAGGACGCGATTGACGCGGCCGCGACCAAGTTGACCGAAGCAACCGGCCCCGTGGCGCAGAAGATGTATGCTGCGCAGGCCGAACAGGCCCAGCCCGGTGCCGCAGATGATGCGGGACAGGACCAGGGCGGCGCGGCAGACGACGTGGTCGATGCGGAGTTCGAAGAGGTCAAGGACGACGACAAGAAGTAACATGCCGGGCATGTGCCCGCTATGGCTCTCCCCGCGCGCAACGCCAGGCTCTGCCTGCAGGCGTTAGCGCGGAGAGACTCAAACACCTCGTCACTCCCGCGTAGGCGGGAATCCAGCAGCCTGCGGCACTGGGTTCTCACTTTCGCGGGTTTGGCGGTTTCTAGAGACGAAAAAAAGCGCCGAACAATTTATGTCTAAACGCGATTATTACGAGGTGCTCGGCGTCAGCAAGAGCGCAGACGAGAAAGAGATCAAAAAAGCCTATCGCCGCGAGGCGATGAAGTATCACCCTGACCGCAATTCGGAAGACCCGAACGCTGACGAGAAGTTCAAGGAGGCCACCGAGGCCTACGACGTGCTGATGGACAGGGAGAAGCGCAGCGCTTACGACCAGTTTGGCCACGCCGGTGTGGACCCCAGCATGGGTGGCGGAGGCGGCTTCGGCGGTGGCAACTTCAGCGACATATTCGGCGATGTGTTCGGCGACATATTCGGCGGTGGTGGAGGCCGTGGCCGTGGCGGTCCGCAGCGCGGGTCAGACCTGCGCTACACGCTGGACGTGTCGCTGGAGAACGCAGTCAAGGGCACTACAGTAGAAATTCGTGTGCCCAGCCTGTCTGCCTGCACGACCTGCGACGGCTCCGGCGCCAAGAAGGGCTCCAGCCCGATAACCTGTAGCACCTGCGGTGGTGTGGGCCAGGTACGTATGCAGCAGGGCCTGTTCCAGGTGCAGCAAACCTGCCCGGCCTGTCGCGGCCAGGGCCAGACGATTACCGACCCATGCACAAGCTGTCATGGCCAGGGGCGTGTCGAGAAAACCCGCACCTTGTCTGTGAAAGTGCCCCCGGGCGTAGACACCGGCGACCGTATCCGCCTCTCCGGCGAAGGTGAAGCAGGCCCCCACGGCGGCCCGGCCGGCGACCTGTTCGTGCAAATTTCGGTGAAACAGCATCCTATCTTCGAGCGTGATGGCAAAAACCTCTACTGCGAGGTGCCTATTACCTTCGCTGATGCCGCACTGGGCGGCGAACTGGAAGTGCCGACGCTGGATGGCCGGGTGAAACTGAAAATCCCCCCCGAAACCCAGACCGGCAAACTGTTCCGCCTGCGTGGCAAGGGCGTGAAGCCTGTGCGCGGCGGTACCGTGGGTGACCTGCTGTGCCGTGCGGTAGTGGAAACGCCGGTGAATTTGAGCAAGCGGCAGAAAGAGTTGTTGGAAGAACTGGCGGAAACGCTGGGTCAGGACGGCAAACGCCAGTCCCCTCGTCAGCACAGCTGGTTTGAAGGGGTGAAAAGTTTCTTTGACGACATGACATCATGACGACACGCATTGGCATTACCGGCGCTGCCGGACGTATGGGGCGAACGCTTATCGAGGCGATCAGCCTGTCGGACGCGGAACTGACGCTGGCCGCGGCCATTGAACGCCCCGAAAGCAGCCTGATAGGCGCGGACGCTGGCGAACTGGCGGGGCAGGGCAGGAACGGCATCACCATAGCCGGGTCACTGGACGAAGTGATAGGTGACATCGACGTGCTGATCGACTTCACCGTTCCCGATGCCACCACGGCAAACGTGCAGTGCTGTGCGCAGCACGGCGTGGCAATTGTCATTGGCACCACCGGCTTTACCGCGCAGCAACAGGACGTGATCGATACCGCCGCGGCCACAATACCGGTCTGCAAAGCCTCCAATTTCAGCACCGGCGTGAACCTTTGCTTCAAGCTACTGGATATGGCGGCGAGGGTATTGGGTGACGACGTGGACATTGAAGTGTACGAAGCCCACCACCGCCACAAGATAGATGCTCCTTCAGGCACTGCCCTGAGTATGGGCCAGGTGGTGGCAGATGCGTTGGGGCGCGACCTCAACAAGGTGGCCGTCTACGGCCGCGAAGGCCAGACCGGCGCCCGCGACCGCGAAACGATAGGCT
>JAUIIQ010000329.1 GCA_030431585.1 Gammaproteobacteria bacterium
TCCCGTTGTTTCCGTTTTTTCTTATCAACCTGTTGATGGGTTTGCTGCCCATTTCTACCTGGCGCTATTACTGGGTGTCCCAGCTGGGCATGCTCCCGGCGACGGCCGTTTACGTGAATGCCGGCACGCAACTGGGGCAGCTCGATTCGCTGGCCGGCATTATATCGCCGGGGCTATTGGGGTCTTTCGTCCTGCTCGGTCTGTTCCCCCTTATCGCCAAAGTGCTAGTGGGCTGGCTGGCAGCGCGCAGGCGATTGGCCGCGTGGACCAGGCCTGCGACTTTCGACACCAACCTGGTGGTGATCGGGGCGGGATCAGCCGGCCTGGTGGCTGCCTTGATCGCCGCTACGGTGAAGGCGAAGGTCACCCTGGTAGAGCGGCACAAGATGGGCGGTGATTGCCTGAATACCGGCTGCGTGCCATCCAAGGCTCTGATTCGGTCGGCACGTATCGCGCGATACGCGCAGCGAGCCGAGGAGTTCGGGCTGGCGCCAATGGATGTGAAGGTGCGTTTTGGGCAAGTCATGGAGCGCGTTCAGTCGGTGATCAGTGCGATTGAACCACATGATTCCGTGGAGCGCTTCACCTCGCTGGGTGTGGACTGCGTGCAGGGCGAGGCCCGTATCGTCTCACCCTGGGAGGTTGAGGTCTCGGGGCGACGCATCAGTGCGCGTCATATTGTTATCGCCAGCGGTGCGCGGCCGCGCGTGCCTGAAATACCGGGTTTGCACGATATTGACTACCTGACTTCGGACACTGTCTGGGAGCTGCGTGAGCAACCGGCGAGATTGCTGGTGCTGGGTGCTGGCCCCATCGGATGCGAATTGGCCCAGGCTTTCGCCGGGTTGGGTAGCGAGGTCACGCTGGTTACCCATGCTGCGAGGGTCATGCCGCGGGAGGATGCAGAGGTATCGCTGCGCGTGCAGCAGGATTTCAGTGCGCAGGGGATAACGGTTCTCACCGGAGCCGAACCGCTGGCCTTTGCGGCGGGTTCCGAGCCCAGCTGTCGTCTTTCGTTGGGAGACGGTGAGTGTGAGGTCACTTTCGACCGGGTGCTGCTGGCGGTGGGTCGTAGCGCAAATGTAGAAGGGATGGGTCTGGAGTCACTTGGTATTGGTCTTGACGCTGCCGGGCGTGTGGAGGTGGATGACTACCTGCGCACAGTGGTTCCAACAATTTATGCGGCGGGTGATGTGGCAGGGCCGTATCTGTTTACTCACATGGCCAGCCACCAGGCCTGGTATGCGGCGGTAAATGCGCTGTTCGGTCGCTTTCGTCGCTTTCGAGTGGATTATTCGGTGGTGCCCTGGGCAACGTTTACCGACCCTGAAGTAGCGCGGGTGGGGCTAAACGAGCAGGAAGCAAACGAGCAGGGAGTTCCGTATGAGGTCAGTCGCTACGACATAGACGACCTGGACCGTGCCATCGCGGATGGCGAAGCACACGGCTTCGTCAAGGTGCTCACGCGTCCAGGAAGTGACCGGATACTGGGTGCCACCATTGTCGGCTACCACGCCGCGGAACTGGTCAGCGAATTTGTGCTGGCGATGAAGCATGGCATCGGGCTGAACAAAATTCTCGGTACCATCCACATTTACCCCACTCTGGGAGAGAGTAACAAATTTCTGGCGGGCGAATGGCGCAAAGCGCGTAAGCCGGAAAAGTTACTGGCTTGGGTTGAGCGC
>JAUIIQ010000330.1 GCA_030431585.1 Gammaproteobacteria bacterium
ACCACCGGAAATGGCCTTCAGGCGAATTCGATTCTGCGGATACTCCGCAGCCATTTTTTCTACCGCCTCGGTGAGGGTTTCGCACAACTCGTCGACCGTGTAGAGGTCGACACCTTTGTCATAGGAAGCTGCAAGGACGATATCTGCCTTGTCTGCCAGATCGATGCTGTCATCATCGAGCCTGGCCATATCAACCTGCAGACCCTTCTCCTGAGCAAGCGCTTTCAGCGCGGCGACATCAGGGTGTTTCTTCAACAGTGTCAGAGCGGTACCGTTATCAATACCGGGCGTAACCGAGACGCCTGATTTTAGCGCGGTACGCTTGGCTTCGTCCTTGAGGCCGGCATCATGTACTGTCCGTGAACACGGCCCGATGAAATTAAGGCCCGCTTTTTCCATGGCCGCAACCATGGTTTCATCTTCAGCCATAAAGCCATAGCCAGCGAAGATGGAGTTGTAACCATTCTCCCTGGCGATATTGATAATCTGGCTGATACGCTGGTCGCGTTCTTCCTTATTGGCGCCGGTGTAATCCGGCACCCTGTGCACGCGGTCGGGATCTGTCAGGGAGCGCAGTTCCGGCGCCAGCGCGTTCTGGTAGACAATGGAGTCTTTTTCCGAGAGCAGAATGCCGAAATGGCTGATGCCCATTTCCTCAAAGACATCCATTGCCTCTTTGCGAATGGGGCCACGGCAGATGATCAGCGGCCGCATATGCGTGCAATCAAACTGATTCACCCAGACAGTATGACGACGACCCAGACGGCGATCACGGTGGATCAGCGGGTTGTTAAGGTAATGTTCGTTGGACACGTTTTAATCCTCTTGCGTTTCGTTGCGGGCCGTCAGTGGAATTCACGCTGCACAGACTGCAGCGGAGCCGGTTCGTAGTGACGCAGGCAAAAATCCATATGTTCTGCCAACACCTGGCGTAAGTCCGATGGCATAACGATCTGCGAGATAGACCCCAGACTCAGGGCTTCATCAGGGTTCATCAACTCCTGTTCATAGCGCTGGGCCAACAACTGCTCTTCGGCCTTGACCCAGTCATTCACCAACTGCTCGGCAGCTGCTTTCGCAGCCCTGGCATCCAGGCCAGCGGCCTGCTGAGCCCGTGTTTCCTGCTCGATTTTGCCCTTCACCGCAGCGCGAATTTTTTTCAGTTCATCCTTGTAGACATACTCAACGCCAGCCGGCCCCATCACCGCCACGCGGGTGGTAGGCAGTGCCACCACAAAATCAGCCCCGGTGGGGTAATTGTTGTAGGACGCATAGGCGCCGCCAAACGCGTTGCGCACCAGCACCAGAAAACGGGGCGTGCGCAGGTCGACAATAGCGTCAAGCATGGCGCGTCCAGCCTGCACGATACCCCGGCTCTCCTGCTCTTTACCCGGCAGGAAGCCGGTGGTGTCCTCCAGGAAGATCATGGGAATATTGTAGAGGTTACAGAAGCGGATAAAGCGTGCGTTCTTGTAGGCAGCGTCTATATCGATCTGTCCGGATGCAACAGCGGAATTATTGGCCACAAAGCCGACAACGTTGCCACCCAGTCTGCCCAATGCCGTAATGGTATTGCGAGCGCGCTCGGGCTGGATCTCCAGGAAATCCCCGTGATCACACAGTTGCTGTATCAGGATGCTGATGTCAACGGGAGTATTGAACCCCGTAGGC
>JAUIIQ010000331.1 GCA_030431585.1 Gammaproteobacteria bacterium
ATCAGGAGGAGTTGAACTGGCCCCTGGCGGAACAGCCGGCGCATGGTGGTGTGCAGCTACTGGTACGCGACCTCAACCGGCTTTATCGCGAATTCTCGCCATTGCATCGGTTCAATTTTTCCTCGCAAGGGTTTGAGTGGATCGATTGCAACGACGCCACGCAGTCGGTGCTGGCCTACCTGCGGCGGGATGAGGGCAGGTTCCTGTTGGTTGTGCTCAACTTTACCCCGGTGGTACGCAAGCATTATCGCGTGGGTGTACCCAGCGAGGGCGTGTACCGTGAGGTCTTCAACTCCGACTCGCACTTCTACCACGGCAGTGATGTCAGCAATGGCCAGCACATTGTCAGTGAGGCGCTCAGCTGGATGGGGCGCCCTTATTCCCTGGCGCTGACGCTGCCACCCATGGCTGGCATCGTCCTGCAACTGGAGCCGGGCAATGACTGACAGAGGTCGCCTGCTGTTCGTCGCCAGCGAAGTGTACCCACTGGTGAAGACCGGGGGTCTCGCGGACGTTGCCGGCAGCCTGCCGGCAGTGTTGGGCGAGATGGGCGTAGACGTGCGTATCCTGCTGCCAGGCTATAAAGATGTGCTGGATTCACTGGCGGACGCGCAAGAAATTGCCCGCGTTACCCTGGCGGGGGAAGAGCTTGGCATTGTCGAGACCCGTTTACCCAACAGCGGCGTGATCACCTGGTTGCTGTGCCACCCCTCGTTCAGCGTGCGCCCCGGTAACCCCTACCACGACGCCCAGGGCCAGCCCTGGGCGGACAATGCCGAGCGTTTCCTGCTGCTCTCCGGACTGGCGGCGGCCATAGCCTGTGGCGAGACGCCACTGTCCTGGTTGCCGGACGTACTGCACTGCAACGATTGGCACACCGGTCCTGCCATTGCCCTGGTGCATCAGCATGAGCAGCGTCCGCGCACGGTATTTACCATTCACAATCTTGCGCACATGGGGATGTTCGATCGACCCACATTTCAGCGGCTGGGTTTGCCCGCCCATTTCTGGTCTGAGCAAAGCATGGAGTTCTATGACCAGCTGTGTTTTATCAAGGGGGGGCTGAGTTATGCAGACTGGATCACCACGGTCAGCCCCACCTATGCCAAAGAGATTTGTGCCAGTCCCGGTGGCATGGGCCTTGAGGGACTGTTGTGCCATCGCCGGGATCATCTCGTGGGTGTGCTCAACGGGATTGATGACAGTGTATGGGACCCTGCCAGCGATCCGCTGCTGGTGCAGAACTTTGACCGCGACAGCCTGGGCCTCAAACAGCTGAACAAAACGGCTTTGCTGCAGGAGCTGGGCCTGGACCCCGCGGAGGGCGTGCCGCTGTTTGGTTTTGTCGGTCGGCTCGCCGAACAAAAAGGACTGGAGTTGTTACTGCCGCTGTTGGACCAACTGCTGCAGGCACCTGCTCGCCTGGTGGTGCTGGGCACCGGCGACCCGCAGCTGGAGCAGGCGCTGGAACAACTCGCCAGCCGCTATCCCCGCAGCATGGCAGTAAAGCTGGCCTACAATGAGACCCTGGCGCACCGCATCGAGGCGGCTGCCGATGTGTTTCTGATGCCGTCGTTGTTTGAACCCTGCGGCCTCAACCAGATGTACAGCCTGCGCTACGGTACGCTGCCATTGGTGAGAGCGGTAGGTGGCCTGGCAGATACGGTC
>JAUIIQ010000332.1 GCA_030431585.1 Gammaproteobacteria bacterium
GTGGTTGAGAAAACCGTCCCAGTCAAAGTCCGGACAAACATCCCCCTGGCGCAGCTTGATCACCACACTCATGGTAAAGACCTGACCCAGCGGGCGTTGTGGCTCCGTTTCACCCAGTTGCCGGTAATCCGACGGCGCCAGCGGCTGCCCCGCAATACAGGCCAGCGCCACATTGCGTAAAACATAGTCGCCAAAATGCTCGTCGCTTGCAGCCTGGCTGGACAGCGACGCCTGGTACGCGCGCTGAGAAAACATCAGCGCTGCCTCAGCCGCGCCCGCAGCGGCCAACTGTGAGGCATAGTCCCTGTTCGCCCGCGCGGAGTGCGGGTGACCGTTCACCTGCTGCATCATCAACAGCGGCCGGCTGGACCAGATACTGACCTGGGAACTGGTTTGCAGCGCCATAAAGACCACAGCAAGCAAGCCCCAGCCCAGCAGCGGCTGCCTCACCTGCGGCCAGCGTTTTACTGCCAGGGCGACCAGGCACATGGGCAACACTACCAGGCCCACGCCGGGCAGGTAGTTGCGATGCTCGAAGTAGAGTTCCAGCGGCCACACCGAGGACTCCATGACATGGGCAACCAGAAAAAACAGTGGACCATAGAGTACGCGCCTCGCCCAATGATGCCGCCAGAACAAGGGCAGCAACGTCATCAGCACCACCCAGCCCAGCATCGCGTAAAGCGTCGTCCGTGGCTGCAACAGGGTGCGCGAGACCACCACGTCATCGTGATAGATACCCATACGGGAAGTATCGGGAAGAAAAAACTGCCCGACGTAATCCCACAGTACCCGTGACTGCGTCAGTAGGCGTTCGGTCAAGCTGAACTCCCGGCCCTGATGGAATTCAGCCAGGGTTCCCCAGAAAGCGGCCAGCAGCAGCAGGGAGGCAAGCGCACCGCCGCCAATCAATAGCAGCGTGACCCTGCGCAGCCACGGAATATCGCCCCCGCTGTCGTCGCGCCACTGCAGCCATAGCGCTTCGGTCAGCAGAATCAGCGGCACCGCCAGCACCCCGTTCTCCTTGGACAAAACAGCCAGCACAATGCCCGCCGCAACCAGCAACAGCAGGACATGCCGCGGCCTACCCGCGCTGAGGCCCCGGCGCCACAGCAGGTAGCACACCAGGCTGAACAGGGAGAAGAACGCGGCAAGCATAGCCATCCGCTGCACCACGTAGAGCACCGTGCTCACATGCAGTGGCGCCAGCAACCAGAGCGCAGCGAACACTACCGCCAGTGCAGCCGGTGTAGCCACGCCCTGCGCGGACAAAAGAAGCGAGAGAAACGCTGCCAGCATAACCCCTGTCAGCAGGTGCAGCGTGATGTTGACGGTTTTTGCGGTGGCGATGCTGCCATCGCCCAGCAGTTGTTCCAGGACAAAAGTGGCCATGGATACCGGCCGGCCCAGTGGTCCCGAATTTTCGCCCAGCACATAATCCCAGGCCTGTTCTGGAGAGTCCGCGAGTTGCTTCAGGCTGGCCAGGCTGGAGCGATCATCCAGCATAACTGGCCCCGCTACGCCCGGGCTGTAAAGCCAGTAGGCCGCGCCCGACAGCAGCAGTAGCAACAACAGCGGCCCCAGGGATCTGCACAGGGTGGTGAACAGCGTCATATTGCCCGTCCGCCGGGATTAGCAGTCGGCGTGGAGTCGCCCGG
>JAUIIQ010000143.1 GCA_030431585.1 Gammaproteobacteria bacterium
CTCGGCAACCTACACGTCCGAGGATCCGCTATTCGACAAGTCCTTCGTCAACTCGGCAATTACCGTTGCCCTGTGCTGTCTCTGGCCAACGCTGATCAACACCACGGTGGGCGTGGCAGGGATCGACAAGGACCTGGTCAACGTTAGCAAGGTAATGGCGCTCAGACCGATGGTACACGTGCGCAAGATCGTTGTGCCGGCAGCGATACCGATGATATTCACCGGCCTGAGGCTTTCCCTGGCCACGGGCTGGATGGTGCTGATCGCGGCGGAGATGCTGGCGCAGAACCCGGGTCTGGGAAAATTCGTCTGGGACGAATTCCAGAATGGCAGTTCCAATTCACTGGGCCGAATCATGGTCGCCGTGCTGGCGATAGGCCTGATCGGGTTCATGTTGGACAAGCTAATGCTGATCGTGCAGAAGCGAGCCAGCTGGGACAAGAGCGCAGTACTGCGCTGAAAAAGAGCAACAGGAGTAACAGCATGAGTATCACCTATCTGGACATCACCGACGTCGGCATTGAGTTCGACACGAACGGCAGCAAATTCCGCGCTCTGCAGCACGTTAACCTGAAAATGACTCAGGGTGAGTTTGTCTCACTCATCGGCCATTCAGGTTGCGGCAAATCAACAGTGCTCAACATTGTTGCGGGCCTGCACCGGGCGACCGAAGGCGGCGTGGTACTCGAAGGCAAAGAGGTCACCGAGCCGGGGCCGGATCGGGCTGTGGTGTTTCAGAATCACTCGCTGATGCCATGGCTGACCGTCTATGAAAACGTGGCGCTGGCGGTAAACCAGGTCTTTCGCAAAACCAAAAGCAAGGCTGAGCGCAAAGAATGGATAGAGCACAACCTGAAGCTGGTGAATATGGATCACGCACTGGATAAATTGCCCGGAGAAATTTCCGGCGGCATGAAACAGCGCGTGGGCATCGCTCGCTGCCTGGCCATGCAACCCAAAGTGCTGTTGATGGATGAGCCCTTCGGCGCACTTGATGCCCTGACTCGCGCCCAGCTGCAGGACTCCCTTATGGGGATACAGGCGGAGCTGGGCAATACCGTCATCATGATCACCCATGACGTTGATGAAGCGGTGCTGTTATCGGACCGTATCGTGATGATGACCAACGGCCCGGCTGCCACCATTGGCGAGATTCTGAAGGTAGATTTGCCCCGACCCAGAGATCGTCTGGCACTGGCAGAGGATCCTGCATTTGTGCACTTGCGTCAGCAGGTACTCGAATTCCTGTACGCAAAGCACGGCCATATCAATGTGCCAGCCGCAACATCGGAAAAGCAATCCACCGGGGCCAGGACAGCACCTGTACTGGAGGCCGTTGCCGACAGTGACGACGACACGCCGCAAGCGGGCGGTCCCAGCACAGCGGCGGCCTAAGCACAAATGGCCAGTAAACTGCTCATCATCGGCGCCGGCATGGCAACAGCCTGCTTGCTGCAATCGCTCAGCGGACGGGATCACAATCTGGTTATTACCGTCATCGGTGACGAGCGTGACTGCTGCTATAACCGGGTCATGCTGTCCAGCGTATTAGCCGGTGAGGAGACGCCAGAGAACCTCGACATGCTGGGCGCAGCGTGCGCGAAAGAGGCGAAATTCCTGGCTGGCACGCGGGCCAGCCACATCGACCTGGAAAAGAAGCAGGTGCTGTGTGACGGAGGTACCACTGTGGCATTCGACCAGCTGGTTATCGCCACCGGTTCGCAAGTGGCTCGGCCGCCACTGGACTGCAGCGGCATCGAAGGTATCAGGGAATTCCGCAGTCTTCAGGACACTCGAGACTTTCAGGCCATGGCGGCAAAAAACAAACACGCCGTGGTGGTCGGCGGCGGGCTACTGGGGCTGGAAGCAGCCCATGGCCTGAATAAACAGGGTTTTGTCACCACGGTGCTGCACCGCAACACACACCTGATGAACCGGCAACTGGATGTGGAAGGCGGCAAACAACTGCAGCGCACCCTGGAGCGAGGCGGTCTTTCATTCAGGCTTGGAACGTCTGTTGCCTCCGTGCAGTCTGCCAGGGGTCACATCACCGGACTCGAACTCCAGAGCGGAGAAGCGCTGCCCTGTGACCTGCTGGTTCTGGCCACTGGCATCCTCCCCAACACCCAACTGGCGGCGGGCGCAGGGCTGGCGTCAGACAGGGGTATTGTCGTCGACAACCGAATGCGCACAGAAGTAGCGGATGTCTACGCCATTGGCGAGTGCTCGCAGATAGACCAGCAGTGTTTCGGCCTTGTCGCGCCCATACGAGAACAGGCTGCCGTGCTGGCGCGCGAAATACTCAGGCAGAGGGGCGAGCCTTTCCAGCAACAGGAATGGCCGACACAGCTGAAAATTTCCGGAATCGATATCTACAGTGCAGGCGAACTGGATGACAGCGCAGAGCAGATATTCCTTCGTGACCCCGGCGCCGCTATCTACCGAAGGCTGGTAATAAGGGACAACAGACTGATTGGTGCCGCGCTGGTCGGCGATAAGAACGGCGGCACCTGGTATGCCGAACTCATTCAGAACAAACAGGACATTGCCGACCTTCGCTCCGGACTGATGTTCGGGCGCAACGTGGCGCAGGCAATGGCGAACGCAGCGCAAAAGGCTGCTTGAGAACAAAGGAGAAAAACCATGGAAAGTAAGAGAGTCGTCGTTGTTGGCAATGGTATGGTCGGGCATCACTTCGTGGAAACGCTGGTGGGCAAGTCGGCCGGCGCACACATTACCGTGATCGGTGAGGAACCCCGTCCGGCCTACGATCGGGTACACCTGTCCGACGTGTTCGCCGGTCGCGCGCCGGAGGAACTGGCGATGGCCGATCGGGATACATACAAAGAGTGGGGCGTAGACGCCCATTTTGGCGATCCCGTAGTCAAAATTGAGCGCAACAAAAAAGAGGTGGTCACGCAGTTAGGCCGCCGCTTTGCCTACGACAAGCTGGTATTGGCCACGGGCTCTTACCCCTTTGTACCGCCAGTGCCCGGCCACGAAAACAAACGCTGCCTGACGTATCGCACTATTGATGATCTCGGGGAAATCAAGGCCCGGGCAAAGGATAGTCGTGTCGGCGTGGTTGTAGGTGGCGGCCTGCTGGGACTGGAGTGCGCCAATGCCTTACAGAATCTGGGACTGGAAACGCACGTGGTTGAATTCGCACCCGGGCTGATGGGCGTGCAACTGGATGAAGGCGGATCGAGGATGCTGCGGCGCAAGGTCGAGGCCCTGGGCGTCAGTGTACACACCGGTAAAAACACGCAGAACATCGGTAAAGGCGACAGCTGCGCCCTGAAGATGGAATTCGCAGACGGCAGCGAGTTGGAAACGGATATGGTGGTGTTCTCCGCAGGCATCCGTCCACGGGACAATCTCGCCCGGGAATTCGAACTGGCCGTCGGCGAGCGCGGCGGCATCGTCGTGGATGCCAACCTGCTGACTACAGACTCCAACATCTACTGCATAGGAGAGAGCGCGCTTTACGATGGCCGTATTTACGGCCTGGTCGCCCCGGGCTACCGCATGGCCGAAGCGGCTGCAGCGCAGATTGCAGGCGAAGAAGCCCGCTTCACCGGCGCGGACATGAGCACAAAACTCAAACTACTCGGCGTTGACGTGGGCTCAATAGGCGATGCGCATGGCCGCACAGCAGGGTCCATTTCATTCGTCTTCAGCGATGAACGCGAAGACGTCTACAAACGCATTGTGACCTCCGGTGACGGCAAACAATTACTGGGCGCGGTATTGGTTGGGGACTGCAGTGGTTACGACTCGCTGCTGCAATACCATCTCAATGCGATTGAGTTGCCCCCGGAGCCACAAGCATTGATAGCGCCCGCTGCAGGTGAAGCGCCCGTGCTGGGCGCAGCGGCACTGCCCGTCACCGCCACGGTGTGTTCCTGCCACAACGTCACCAAGGGCGATATCGTCGATGCCATCGACGCTGGTTGCTGCTCCGTTGGCGACGTCAAAGGCAGCACCAGGGCCAGCAGTGGCTGCGGCGGTTGCGCGGCAATGCTGAAAAACCTGGTGGACGACGAACTCACTTCCCGGGGCGTCAGCGTTGACAAAAGCATATGCGAGCACTTCCCTTACACCCGGCAGGAGCTTTACCACCTCGCACAGGTCGGTGAGACCCGCACGTTTGACGCCATGCTGCATCAGCATGGTAAAGGCCACGGCTGTGACATCTGCAAGCCCGCGATCGCATCCATCCTGGCGTCACTGTGGAACGATCACGTTCTCGATACGCCCCACATCGGCCTGCAGGACACCAACGATACTTTCATGGCCAACATGCAGAAGGATGGCACTTACTCCATCGTACCGCGCGTCGCCGGTGGCGAGATCACCCCCGAGAAACTTATCGCGATCGGCCAAGTGGCGCAGAAGTATGATTTGTATACCAAGATCACAGGCGGACAACGGGTCGATCTTTTCGGTGCTCGCCTGGAGCAGCTCCCGCCAATATGGCAGGAACTGATCGATGCGGGATTCGAGACGGGGCACGCCTACGGCAAGGCTTTACGCACAGTGAAGTCCTGCGTTGGTAACAGCTGGTGCCGCTTTGGCGTGCAGGACAGCGTGGGTATGGCCATCCGCATCGAGGACCGTTACAAAGGACTGCGGGCGCCGCACAAACTCAAGTCGGCCGTATCCGGCTGCACCAGAGAGTGTGCCGAGGCGCAATCGAAAGACTTCGGCGTCATCGCTACTGAGCACGGCTGGAACCTCTACGTCTGTGGTAACGGCGGCATGAAACCTCGCCATGCTGACCTGTTCGCCACCGACCTCGATGACCAGACGCTGATCAGCTACATAGACCGTTTCCTCATGTTTTATATCCGTACAGCAGATCGACTGCAGCGCACATCAACGTGGATGGACAACCTGGAGGGCGGCATCGACTATCTGCGCGAGGTGGTGATCGAGGACTCGCTTGGCCTCGCCGCAGAACTGGAAGCTCAAATGACCAGTATCGTCGGCACCTACCAATGTGAGTGGAAGACCACGCTCCGGGACCCGGATAAGCTCAAGCGCTTCCGTGCCTTCGTCAACTCGGACGAAACCGACAACGGCGTGGTGTTTGTAAAAGAGCGAGAACAGATTCGTCCGGCCCGGGCAGAGGAACGCCTGCGGCTGGTGGCATCGAGCAAATAAGAGGAGCAAGGCAATGACTGCAGCAGAGAAACTGAATTGGGAAGTCGTCTGTCGACGTGACGACCTTGTCGCCCAGTCCGGGGTATGCGCTCGAGTGGGCGAAGCACAGGTTGCACTGTTTTACCTGCCCGGGGAGGAGCAACAGGTTTACGCTCTCAACAATCGTGACCCTATAGGCGGTGCGAACGTGCTGTCGCGCGGTATCGTGGGCGATGTGGGCGGCCGTCTGGTGGTGGCCTCCCCCCTGTACAAACAGCACTTTGATCTGAATACCGGCGAATGCCTTGAGGAGTCCGGCGTGAGCGTAGAGGCCTACAAAGTCCGCATTGAAGGCGACACTGTGCTGATTCGCAACTGAGATGAATTACCGGGATACCACCTGCCCTTACTGCGGTGTTGGTTGCGGTGTCACAGCGCAGGTCAATGGTGCGCAGGTAATCGCCGTGTCCGGAGACAGCAAACACCCAGCCAACGCCGGCCGCCTGTGCGTCAAGGGTACAGCGCTCGCCGAGACATTGGGCAGCGGTAGCCGCCTGCTGCACCCTCGGCTGTCAGGAAAAAAGATTTCCTGGGACGCGTCCTTGTCACTGGTTGCAGAAAAACTGCGGCAGACTCGCGAACTTCACGGGCCTGACTCAATCGGCTTTTATTTATCCGGGCAGTTGTTAACGGAGGACTACTACGTTGCCAACAAGCTGATGAAAGGCTTTCTGGGCAGCGCCAACGTAGATACCAATTCGCGCCTGTGTATGTCGTCCGCTGTGGCAGGCTACAAACGCGCCTTCGGCGAAGACATTGTTCCAGTCAGCTACGAGGACCTCGAACATTGCGACCTGTTGGTTATGGTCGGCTCCAATGCGGCCTGGACACACCCGGTGATTTACCAGCGGATTGTCGCGGCAAAAAAAGCCAACCCTGACAAACGTGTAGTGGTGATAGACACCCGAAGCACCGCCACCTGCGATGTGGCCGACCTGCACCTGCAGTTAAACCCCGGCAGCGACGCCTTCCTTTTTGGCGGTTTGCTTAATCACCTGGCGCTGGAGGGCTTTACAGACCACGACTATATAGAGCATCACACCAGCGGGTTCGAGGCGAGCCTGGCAGCCAGCAAGCAGCTTGATGTCACGCAGGTATGCGCCGCTACCGGGCTGGACAGTCAGTCGCTGGCACGTTTCTACGATTGGTTTGCACAGACAAAGCGGACAGTCACCCTTTATTCCCAGGGTGTAAACCAGTCTGCCTCAGGCACGGATCAATGCAACGCAATCATTAACTGCCATCTGGCCACCGGACGGCTGGGCCAGCCCGGTATGGGGCCTTTCTCGATTACCGGCCAGCCCAATGCCATGGGCGGCAGAGAGGTGGGTGGACTGGCAAACCAACTCGCTGCACATATGGATTTTGCCACCGAAGACGTGGACCGTGTCCGGCGTTTCTGGAACGCAAAAGATATGGCCCACTCGCCAGGCTTGAAAGCTGTGGACCTGTTCCAGGCCGCGGCAGAGGGAAAAATCCGCTTCCTGTGGATTATGGCCACCAATCCGGCGGTCAGCCTTCCGGACTCGGATACGGTGCGCAAGGCTCTGCAGCGGTGTGACTTTGTTGTTGTTTCTGACTGCACGGCCGATACCGATACCGCCGCACTGGCAGACCTGTTGTTGCCTGCACAGGGATGGGGAGAAAAGGACGGCACCGTCACTAATTCTGAACGGGTTATCTCCCGCCAGCGCCAATTGGTCCCACCACTGGGTGAGGCCCGTCCCGACTGGTGGATCATTACCCAGGTGGCCCATCGTCTGGGTCTGAAGAGCGCGTTTGATTTTCAGCAGCCTGCCGACATTTTTCGCGAACATGCAGCCCTGTCGGGCTTTGAAAATAACGGCACACGCGCTTTCGACATCGGCGGACTGCAATTCCTTGATAACGAAGGCTTCGAGGCCATGGCCCCTGTCCGCTGGCCGGTTACCGCCGGAGTGCGCACAGAACCCCTTACAGATGGGCGCTGTTTTACGCCCGATAAGCGGGCTCGCTTTATCGCCGTCAAGCCCACTCTGCCTCAGGCAGCGGGCCTGGTACTCAACACCGGGCGACTACGAGACCAGTGGCACACTATGACCCGGACCGGTCTCGTACCGAGACTGGCACAGCACCGCGATTTCTTCACGCTTTCTTTGAATCCTGCGGAGGCCAGGTCCAGAGGCCTGCAGGACGGCGACCTGGTGCGCGTCAGCAACAAAGGAGGTCAGGTAGTAGGATTGCTATCATTCGATGACGGACTGCCCAGGGGACAGTGCTTCGCTCCCATTCACTGGAGCCATCAGTACACAGCCAGAGGCACCGTGAGCGAGTTGATTGCTGCAATTACTGATCCTGTCTCAGGCCAGCCGCAGTCCAAGTTTGCCAACGTGACCCTACAACCGGTGGCTGTCAGTTGCTGGGGGTACATTTTCAGCCGCCATCCACTCGACCTGGAGGGAATAGATTATTGGTCCCGTATCCCGGTAAAAGGCGGTCACGTGACACTGATTGCCGCTGCTGCACAGCCGTCCGCCGTTGCCCTGCGGCTTCAGGATTCGGTTCAGCTAAGTCATGGGGGCCGCGCTTCTTACGTTGATGCCCAAAGCGGGAACATACGGGAAATATGCTATAGCGAAGGACATATCGATCAGGCGCTATTTCTCGCGCCTGATCGCAACCAACTTCCGCAACAACAATGGATATCATCGCTCGGTAAAGTTGACCCTGACACACCTCATGCATTGCTCAGTGGCTTGGATCCTGGCGGCGAACAAATCGGCCGCCTGGTATGCAGCTGCCTGGAAGTTGGTGAGAGCCAGATTGCGCGGTCCATAGCGGCTGGTGCCGACAACCTGGAAGCCCTGGGACAGGCGCTGCAATGCGGCACTCAGTGCGGCTCCTGTATTCCGGAGCTTAAAACCCTGCTAAACAAGCATTTCTCAAGCCGGGCGGCCTGACGAAAAAGGCACGCACAATTCATCTATAGCGCCTAACCGGGCCGCCCATCAATACGACCAGCGGTAAGTATCGGCAGGTAACGCAACACAAAGATGCCATAGCCCAGCGACCAACAGGCTACCGAAGCCAGCACCACGTGGGTAAAGTCACTGATAAGGTATAGGCCGAATACCCGCAAAAGAAATGCTGCAAGCACCGACAGGAAAGCTACAGCCACGAGCCGGCCAACGATTATCGGCCTTCCCGTATGGCCCAGCGAAACACGAGATATCATCGCCAGAATCATCAACCCCATCCCACCTACCGTTAGGGTATGCAGGGCCTGCGAACGTGTCACCATCTCTGCTGACAGGTTGCTCAAGGCGAAAAGCGACAGACCAAGAGGAATGGACCAGTAGCTGAGATGTAAAGACCATACAAGCGGTGTTCGCAAGGTTACCCAGAGCCGCCAGCGCAATACCCGAAGGCCGTGCAGAATCGCCGCGAGGACAAAAACAGCCGCAACCAGGCCCGATGGCAACCAGGTGGACATTGTGCCAGCCAGCAACGCCATCACCATTGACACCAGACAGGCGCGCTCCAGCCATGGCAGGGCGGCAACCCGCTCCGTACCGGTACCATTGGCAGTGAACATGGGCACCACCCGTCCCGCGACAATCGTCATCAACAGGGTCACCAATAGAACCATGGCCTCGG
>JAUIIQ010000144.1 GCA_030431585.1 Gammaproteobacteria bacterium
GCCCAGCGTATGGTGCGCGACTATGTACGTGATTTCTATGCCCCGGCACGGGACCAGCGGCGCAAGCTGGAAGCCGATAATGCATCCCTGGCCCGCGAGTTGGCCGCATGGAAGCAGCGCGTGCGTGAGGCGTGGCCGGGTGTGAGTATGGAGCTGCAGGTCCAGCCCTCTGCCCACCTGTTCCACGATGAACAGATCATGCTGCGTGTGCGAGCCAGGCTCAACGGCTTGAGTGCCGACGACGTGCGCCTGGAGTGCCTGCTGGGAAGGGAGGCCGCTGGCGACGAAGTGCAGGTGGAGCAGACTGCCGAGCTGACGGCCCTGGGTGAAGAGGATGGCGCGATTGTCTTTGGCATCGACCTGGATGCGAAGCTTGCTGGCCTGCAGTACTACAAGCTGCGCCTGTATCCCTACAACCCGGCCCAGACTCACCGCTTTGAAATGGGAGCGATGATCTGGATCTAGCCGGGTAGCGCGGGAGCAACATAGCTCGCGCGCTATTGGGCCGGGCTAGCGGCAGTTGGTGCGCAGCAGCAGGCGCTTGAATACCACTGCGTTATGGTCGTTCGGGTCGCGCTCCGGCTCTTCGGCCAGTTCCGCATTGGGAAAGCGCCGGTGCAACTCGCACAATGTCAGGTATAACTGGCGCTTCGCCAGCGCGGCGCCAATACAGTAGCGCGGACCATAGCCGAACATGACATCCGGGTTGAATACGCGCTCAACGTCGAAGACTTCCGGGTTGTCGTAATAATCGGGGTTGTAGTCTTTCAGGTGCGGCATCATCAGCACCATCACGCCGCGGCGCAAATGCTCGCCCATGAACTCCATGTCGCGGGGCGCATAGCGGGCAAAGCCCATCTTCGACGACACGCCCCAACGGTTGATTTCACTGAACGCATTGGAGAAGGCCTCGGGGCTGGCCAGCGCTTTGTCTATTTGCTCCTTGTTCTTGAGCAAGGCGTAAACGGACCATTGCTGCGCAACCAGCGTGGTGTCGGCTCCTGCGCCAATAAGCGCCAGGATCAGCGTAATAATGTCGCCTTCCTCAAAGCCCTCGTTTTCGGCTTCGATGCGCAGCAGCGTGGAGAGGAAGTCATCCTGCACCGGAGACTGGCGGCGCTCGGCAATGACCTCCTTGATGATGTCGATAGCGCGATTGGAGTCCTGGCGGGCGGCCTCGCGCTGCTCGTCGGAAATGGTCGGGTTCCAGGTTTCGGTGAAGGTGAGAATCACCTGCTTGATCTGCGGCCAGTACTTTTCCGGAATGCCCACCATGCGGGTGATGGAAATGAACGGAATATGGTTGGCGATCTCCTCAATGTAATCGAAGGTCTCCGGCTCACCCAGTTCGTCGAACAGTTTCTTGACCTCCGGCTCAATCTTGGCCTGGATGTTGTCGACCACATTGCGTGAGAAAGCCGGGGCAGTCACCTTGCGTACCAGGCGATGGTGGTCGTGGTCCGCCAGCAGGCTGTGGCCTATCATGGCGCGCTCGAAATTGCTCCACTGGTCCTCAGGGGGGCGCTGGGGGGCGAACTCCCAGTCGTAGAAATCCGATGACAGCGGCTCCTCTTTCCAGCATTTCATGATGTCTTCCATGCGGGTCATGATCCAGGCCTGCCAGGGTTCGTACCACACCAGGCGACCGCGCTCGGCGAGGGCCAGGCACTGGGGCACCGGGTCCTTCATGTAGGCTTCTGAGTTGGGGTTGAATATCTCTGCCACGGGGGGCAGTGTCGCTGCGGCCTCGGCCATGTTGCGCTCCAGAATAGCGTAGGGTGGCAAAAGTATACATATGTGCACGTTTACCGCAAGTGACAATTCACCTTGCAGGTTCGCCCGCCTATTTCACCTGACTGCCGCGCGAGTAAGGCCGTGGTAGCATGGGGTGGGTGTCCTGATAAGCGCTGATAAGCGCTGGTAAGCGTGACTGCCGTGCGTGTAATGCCGTGGTAGCATGGGGTGGCTGTCGTAGTAAGCGATAACAAAAGGAGACGGCATCGCCTTGAAACGCGGAAAACGCATATTGCTACTGGTGCTGGTCGCGGCGCTCTGGCCTTCGCTGGCCTGGGCCAGCGGTGTCAGCGAGGACTTCACCCGCACCACGCTGGCCCTAATCCTGATGATCACGCTGGCGGACGGCTGCGGTTTGCTGTTTGAGCACCTGGGTATGCCCTCCCTGGTGGGCGAAATCACTGCCGGTATCCTGCTGGGTAACCTCGCCCTGCTGGGCATCGACTTCAATTTCCCCGCGCTATTGCGTGAAAGCCAGTTCATGACCTACTCATCTGAACTGGCGCTGGTACTGCTGCTGTTTCTTGTTGGCCTGGAATCGGACATGCGAGACCTGCTCAGTGTTGGCCGCAATGCCACGGCCGTGGCGTTTGCCGGTGTGTTGCTGCCGGTGCTGCTGGGCCTGGGTGCCTGCGTCATGCTGGGGATAGACGGGGGTATACAGGAGTGGTTCGTGGGCGCCACCCTCGCTGCCACCTCAGTAGGTATCACCGCCAAGCTGCTGGCGTCCCACGGGGTGATCAAATCACCCTCTGCCGAGGTTATCCTGGGCGCGGCCGTGATCGACGACGTGTTGGGCATCCTGCTGTTGGCGGTGCTCGCCAGCATCGTGGTCAGTGGTGAGTTTGCCTACGCGGACCTGTTTTTGATCATTGCCAAGGCGCTACTGTTCTTTGCCGGTGCCTTGTTTGTGGGCCAGCGATTGATGCCGGAGATCGTGCATATGGTGGCGCTCACCAAGCATGCCAGTATCTGGACCGGTTTTGCGTTTTGCCTGGCGCTGGGTTTTGCCCAGCTGGCGGCGTTTGCCGGGCTGGCGCCGCTGATCGGTGCGTTTGTCGCCGGCCTGCTGTTGGACGATGTGGATTTCCGCGTGGGTGACACGCTGCAGAAGCACACGCTGGAGGAATTGATCCGGCCTATCAGCGATATCCTGATCAGTATTTTCTTCGTCGGCATCGGCGCGCTGGTGCAACTGGAGGTGTTGCTCAACCCGGATATTCTGCTCACTATTGTGGTGCTGACCACGGTGGCGGTGGTATCCAAGGGCGCTGCGGGGTATTTGGTAAAAGGCGAGGGCTTTGATCGGCTGGGCATTGGTCTTGGCATGATACCGCGCGGAGAGGTGGGGCTGGTGTTTGCCTCATTTGCTTTCGCTCATGGGGTGTTTCAGCCGCAGAACTACAGCGCGCTGGTGCTGGTGGTTCTCGCTTCCACCGTGCTTGGACCTGCACTGCTGCGGCCCAGGTTGGCGCGTTTCTAGCCGTCGCCCAGCATGGCCTTGAGATGGGCCTCCACGCAGCGCGCCAGCGCGTGCAGGTCATAGCCGCCCTCAAGGGAGGAAACGAGGCGCCCCTGCGCGCTTTGCTGCGCCTGTTCGCAAAGCCGCCTGGTAACCCAGGCAAAATCGTCATCCACCAGATTGAAATCCGCCATCGGGTCTGCCTGGTGGGCATCAAAGCCGGCGGACACCATCACCAACTGGGGTTTGAATTCAGCCAGTCTAGGCAGCCAGTGCGCAGTCACCGCCGCACGAAAGTCGGCACCTGTGCAGCCAGCGGGCAGTGGCACGTTGTGGATGTTGGGAGCCTTGCTGTCGTCCCCGGTGTGGGGGTAGAAAGGATGCTGGAAGGTGGAGCAGAACAGGATGCGTTCGTCCCCGGCAACGATATCCTCGGTGCCGTTACCGTGATGCACGTCGAAATCGACAATGGCAACGCGCTCCAGGCCGTGGTGATTGAGCGCGTGGTAAGCGCCCACCGCTATATTGTTGAACAGGCAGAACCCCATGGCCTTGTCGCGCTCGGCGTGGTGCCCAGGTGGGCGCACACCGCAGAACACCTGGCTGAGTTCGCCGGACATTACCTTGTCTACTCCCTGGGTCACCGCACCGGCGGCCAGCAGGGCAGCCTGCAGGGAGAATGGGTTCATACTGGTGTCGGCGTCCATCGCCACGTGGCCGTGCTCTGGCGATTTGCGCATCACCGTGTCGATGTAGGCGCTGTCATGGGCCGGCAGCAGTTGCTCCCGGGTGGCAGGCAGGGCATCGTACTGGCGTAGCACCATATCCAGTCCGGTAGCGATCAGGCGATCATTTATCGCCGTCAGGCGTGCCGGTTGCTCGGGGTGATATGACCCCATCTCATGCAACTGGCACTGGTGGTGTGTGATGTAGCCGATGCTCATACGGTTGCGCTCCTTTTTGCTGATCTTGCCCGCTGTCCCGCTGGCGTGCAACTGGCGAGGAGGGTTTGTGCGTATACTTTGCGCTGGATCATTTCTCGCGGGCTGCGCGCACCGCACACTGCGTCTTCTTATGGAAAAACACTACCTGGAAAGTATATTTGGTCCGGCATCGGTCGCGGTGATGTGCGACCGTGACTATTGCGGCATCGGCAATCAGGTGCTGCATAACCTGAGGCAGAGCGGGTTTGGAGGTGATGTCTATGCGGTGATGCCGGAGTGCGCAGAGGATGTCGCAGTCAAAACCTGCTCCAGCCTGAGCGAGCTGGGCCGCCCGGTAGAATTGGCGGTGATTGCGGCCCGGGCGGCGTCACAGCCGGCGCTGCTGCGTGCCTGCGGCGCGCACAAGGTGGCCGCGGTGATTGTGCTCTCCGGCGGCTTCAGCGAAACACAGGCGCACGGATTGGCGCTGCAGAACGAATTGGTCGACATCGCGCGCAGCTTCAATATTGCGCTGGTGGGACCCAGGTGCCTGGGCATTGTGCGGCCCCTGAACAAACTGAACGTCTCGTCGGCGCGCAGTCCGGTCGCCCCTGGTAAGGTGGCCCTGGTCACGCAGTCGGGCGCGTTCTGTTCCTCGCTGCTGGATTGGGCCGACAGCAGTGGCTTTGGTTTCTCGGCCGTGGCGTCCCTGGGAGCGACCTCGGCAGTCAAGATGGGTGACGTGCTGGACTACCTGGCCCAGGACCCGCATACCAACAGTATTCTGCTGTACGTGGAGCGCATCACCAATGCGCGCCTGTTCCTCAGCGGACTGCGCGCAGCCGCGCGCCTCAAGCCGGTGGTGGTGATCAAGTCGGGCCGCAACCCGGCGGGCGAGCGCGCAGCCCTGGCGCACATTCACACGCCGCTGGGCAGCGACGCGGTCTTTGATGCTGCCATCCGCCGTGCGGGTGCGGTGCGGGTGACTATGGTCAGCCAGTTACTCGCAGCGGCTACCATCCTTGCCACCGGGGCGCGCGTCAAGGGGCCGCAGCTGGCTGTGCTGACCAATGGCGGCGGCCCCGGGGTGATGGCGGCGGACTGGGCGGGCAGTCAGGGTGTGCCCCTGGCGGAGCTTTCACCACAGACTCTGGATGCCTTGTCTGCCGTGCTCCCGGGACACTGGTCGCACTGCGATCCGGTCGACATTCTCGGTGATGCCGACGGCGAGCGTTACCGCGCGGCGACCGCAATCATACTGGCTGACCCGAACGTGGACGGCCTGCTGGTGCTGTGCACGCCGCAGGGTTTTACCGATACCGAAGCCTGTGCACAGGGCGTTATTGACGGCGCCAGGGGAAGTCGCAAGCCGGTTCTGGCCTCGTGGATGGGCGAACGGCTTGTTGCCGCGGGCAGGAAGCTGCTTGTGGATGCCGGTATCCCACATTTTATTGCGCCTGAGGGCGGTGTGGATGCCTTTGCGTACCTCGCCAGCTACCGGCGCAACCAGATCGCGTTGTTGCAGGTTCCTGAGCCGCTGTCTGAAAACAACAGCCCGGATGTCGGGCTCGCCCAGGGCATTGTCGACCGGGCGTTGGCACAGGGCAGGGAGCGGCTCGATGCGCAGCAAGCGCATGCCATCCTGAGCGCCTTCAATATTCCTCTGCTGCCCGCGAATGACAGCCAGCCAAGCCCGGCAATGGTGGTCGCCATAACGCGGGACCCGGTATTCGGCCCGGTGATACACCTGGGTGCCGCCGGCATGGATATCGAACAGCTCGCTGCGGATTGTGAGGTGGCCTTGCCGCCGCTCAACGACTTTCTCAGTCGTGAGCTGATAGCGCGAGCGGATGTATCCCGGTTGTGGGGCAGGGGCGACGAGGACACGGCGGCGTCTGTGGCGCAGCTGTCGGAGTTGCTGCAGCGGTTGTCCGAGATAGCCTGCGAATTGCCGGCTATCGGTTCCGTGCATATCCCCTTGTGGGTGAACGAGAAGGCGATAGCGGCAGCAGACGCCCGTATTGCTGTAAAAGCGCCTGTGGGCAGCACAGTGCGTTACGGGCATATGGCTATTCACCCTTATCCGGCCAACCTGGAGAGTCACATTACCCTGGCCGATGGGCTGGAAGTGCTGGTGCGACCTATTCGCCCGGAAGACGCGCGCAAGGAGCAGGATTTCGTCAGCAACCTTTCAGCGCAATCGAAATACTTCCGCTTTATGCATGGGCTCAACAAGCTTACGCCGGAGATGCTCGCCCGCTTCACCCAGATTGACTACGACCGGGAAATGGCGCTGGTGGCCCTTGCTCCCGGTGATGATGCACGGCCCACGTTTGTCGGCGTGGCCCGTTACATCATCAATCCCGATGGCAATTCCTGTGAGTTCGCCTTGACCGTGGCCGACGCCTGGCAAAGCCGCGGGGTAGGCCCGAAAATGATGCAGCGCCTGATGGAGATTGCCCGCGATCGCGGTCTCGACACCATGGTCGGGGAGGTGCTGGCACAGAATTCGCGCATGCTGCGTATGTGCAAGCGCCTGGGTTTCATCGCCGAGCGCAGTCGGGAGGACGCGGAGATTATTGTAGTGAGTCGCGCTTTGTAGCGTCTGTCTCACAAGCACAGGTGCGAATGGAGCCCAGCACCAGCGCCCCGGTCAGCATCAGCAGTGCGGTTGCTATCCTGGCCCAGGGGCTGCTCAGGGCGAAGATGATAGACGCGCTGCCCGCGACTATCATGGAGCCAATGCCTACACATTTGGCGCGCAGGGAGACACAGCGTCGTTCTTCCCAGTTGCGAATCATGGGGCCGAACAGTTCGCTGGCCAGCAGCCGCTGGTGCCACTGCTCCGATGAGCGGGCAAAAAACCACGCCGCCAGCAACACGAATGGGGTGGTGGGCAACACGGGCAACACCAGCCCGGCTGCACCCAGTGCCAGAAAGGTAATGCCCAGTGGTTTGTAGAGGCTTTGCCGCACTACGTCTGTCCTGCCTGGAGTGAAAAAAGCACGCTTGAACGGGTGATTTCAGCTTATTACTGTGCCACAGTATTGACGCTGCTTACATATAATAAATAGACATGGAGTTGTTATGCGCTTTGCTTTCTGCGCCGACAGACAGCCTCTGGCGCTGCTTGTCGCTGCCGCCTGTTGTTGCCCCCTGACGTCCCACGCGCAACTGGAAGAAGTCATTGTTACCGCGCAAAAACGCAGTGAGTCCATTCAGGATGTACCCATTGCAATCACCGCCTTCGACGAGGAGGCCCTGCGCGATCGCCAGATTACGGGCTTCGGTGATCTGCGCTTCAGCGCGCCCAACGTAAACTACAACAAGGGTAACTTCACTGACAGTAACTTCCAGATACGTGGGGTGGGTACCAACCTGGTGGCGGCCTCGGCGGACGCTGGCGTGGGTGTGCATGTGAATGAAGTGCCGGTGTTTTCTCCGCGTCTGTTTGAGACGGAATACTATGACGTGGCGCAGGTGGCCGTGTTGCGCGGACCCCAGGGTACGCTCTACGGCCGCAACTCAACCGGGGGTGCGGCAAACATGGTGACGCGCAGGGCGCACGGCGACGCAGTGGAAGCCAGCGTGGAGGCACAGTACGGTAACTACGACCACAAGAAAGTGGTGGGCGTGGTCAACCTGCCATTGGGGGAGCGCTTTGCAGCGCGCTTCTCGGGCTTGTGGCTGGACCGCGATGGCTATACCGAGAACCTGTTCACCGGGAATAACATCGACGGGCGTGACCAGTATTCACTGCGCGCGGCCTTCAACTGGGCGGGCGATGACACCACTGCTGACCTGATGGTGTCCTGGTTCGATGAAGACAGCAGTCGCAGCCGCAGCCAGAAGATGATGTGTCACAACGACCCGTCGGGTCTGCTGGGTTGCCTGCCGGACAAGCTGGCTTTTGACAAGCCCAACCCCAGTGCCCAACTGTCCAATATCCTCGCCTCGGACGCCTTGCTGGGTCCGCTCGGCCTGTTTACCTACGGCACCAATCGCCCCGGTGAAGAACCCGCCGACCTGCACAAGGTCTATGCCGACTTCGACCCCATCTACAAGGCAGACGAGACCCTGGTGACGCTGGGTGTAGAACATCAGGTGGGTGATTACACCCTGGCGCTGGTCGCCGGATACCAGGAAACCACCGTGCTGTCGCGTATGGACTACACCTGGAATGTGGGGCCGCCTATAGAGATTCCCGCAGCGCTGGCGGTGCTGGCACCGCAGACTTACCAGACCCTGTTCAGTGAGGGCTTGCCGCTGTCGGCGCCGTCACCCAATGCCACCGGTTCGGTGGGTGGCAATATTGCCTACACACCGCAGGGTCTCGAGTCCTTCGACCAGTCCGATCGCGAGACCGACCAGGCGTCGCTGGAACTGCGTATCCAGTCTGATTATGACGGGCCGCTGAACTTCCTCGCCGGCGGCTTCTGGATGCAGGTGAACCTGGCCGATGACTACTGGGTGATTGCCAACGGTTTTGACTACGTGGCAGCGGTGGCAGGCTCCGTCGCCTTCCAGGATGGCTTCGGCTGGGTGGGGCCGCTGTTCAATACGGATACGGACGCCTTCGAAATTGAGTCGCAGGCGCTTTTTGGTGAGCTCTACTACGACATTAACCCCAACCTTAAAGTGACGCTG
>JAUIIQ010000145.1 GCA_030431585.1 Gammaproteobacteria bacterium
CTTTTTTTTGGCCGCGTTTTCGACTACCTTAGTCGCCCATTGAGAGCCCCGGACCGGAGAACGCAGTGACACAGATTGCCAGTTTTAGCGAAGAAGAGAAGTACAGCCTCATTCAACTCGACGATGGCAAGGCCAATGCCCTGGGTTTTGAGATGCTGGCGCAAATAGATGCCGCGCTCGATCAGGCTGAAAGTGCCGGCAAGGTGCTGGTTATCGCCGGACGCCCCGGCAAGTTCTCCGCCGGCTTTGACCTGGCGGTGATGGGGCAGGGAGGGGATGAATTGCTGAAGATTCTGCGCTCGGGTGCAACCCTTGCGCAGCGCCTGTTGCGTTTTCCCACACCGGTGGTGTTGGCCGTTTCCGGGCACGCCCTGGCCATGGGTGGTCTGCTATTACTGGCTGCGGATTACCGCGTGGGTACTGCCGGCAACTTTAAAATTGGTCTCAACGAAGTAGCCATTGGCATGACCATGCCCTGGTTTGGTGTGGAGTTGGGGCGGGCGCGGTTGGCGCCGGCGCATTTCGAGCTGGCGGTTAATTGCGCTTATCTGTATGACGCGGAAGGCGCCGTGAATGCAGGTTTTCTGGACGAGGCAGTGGCGGCGGACGAGCTGATGAGCAAGGCGATAGCGGTTGCAGAACAGCTCTCCGGAATCGACATGGCTGCGCACAAGGAAACCAAGGATCGTGTCAGAGCATCGCTAAACAGCGCCCTGGAGCAGGCGATAGCGTCAGAGCTTCCCGCCTGACCTGAGCCGCACCACTGAACAGGCTAAAACCGGCCGGGAAAGCCGGTTTTACCTTTGCATGCAGGGAATGGGTAATCAGGAGAAGTTCTGATTCACAAATTCCCAGTTGACCAGTGCCCAGAACGCTTCCATGTACTTGGGGCGGGCATTGCGGTAGTCGATGTAGTAGGCGTGCTCCCACAGGTCAACCGTCAGCAGGGGCGTTACCGAGTCATCGCTCAGCGGTGTGTCGGCGTTGGAAGTATTGACGATTGCTACCGAGCCGTCGGCTTTTTTGACCAGCCAGGTCCAGGCTGAGCCGAAGTTGGTGACCGCACTGTCGGTGAAGGCCTCTTTGAACGCCTCGAAGGAACCGAATGCCGCATCTATCGCCTCGGCGATTTCGCCGGTTGCTGCGCCGCCGCCATTGGGGCTCAGGCAGTTCCAGTAAAATGTATGGTTCCAGATTTGAGCGGCATTGTTGAACACGCCGCCCTCAGAGCTCTTGACCACCTCTTCCAGTGTTTTGTTCGCCAGTTCAGTCCCCTCTGCCAGTCCATTCAGCTTGTCCACATAGCCTTTGTGGTGTTTGCCATAGTGGTATTCCAGCGTTTCTGCCGAGATGTGGGGCTCCAGTGCGTCCTGGGCATAGGGTAAAGCGGGCAATTCGAAAGCCATGAGCAAGCTCCTCATAAAAGATAAAACGGGTGATTGGTATCGCAACGTGGCAGGATAGCCCCGTCGTGCGCCGGCAACATTTAAGGCCGTGATGGAAAGTGTATAATATCTGCGGTTACACAACAAAATATAAAGAGGAATTAAGCGTATGACAGGTCTGGTGATTGAGTTTATTGTGCGTTGGGCACACGTCCTTTTCGGTATCGTCTGGATAGGCATGCTGTACTACTTCAACTTTGTACAAACGGAATATTTCAAGGAGGCTGAGGCGGACGCCAAGGCCGATGCGGTGAAGAAACTGGCGCCACGTGCGCTATGGTGGTTCCGCTGGGGCGCCATGTTTACCTTCCTGACCGGTCTGAGCCTGCTGCACCAGGTGGGTGCAGGCGCCAGTTTCATGGGAATGCCCGCTATCTGGGTAGGTGCGCTGGCCGGCACACTCATGTTCCTGAATGTCTGGCTGATAATCTGGCCCAACCAGCAGGTGGTAATTGGTCTGAAAGAAGGTGACGGGCCCGCTTCAGCCGCCAAGGCCGGCCTTGCGTCCCGAACCAATACCCTGCTTTCGGGCCCCATGTTGTTCGGTATGCTGGCGTCCAAGCACCTGCCGATAGACGCCAGCGCAATGGGTTTTGGCGCCTGCATCGTATTGATACTCCTGCTGGAAGCCAATGCTCTGTTTGGCAAGACCGGCCCCATGACCAGCGTGAAGGGTGTGATCCATTGCAGTATTGCCCTCACCGGCGTCATCTGGGCTTTGCTGGCGCTGCTGTAGTCGGGCTTCGCAAGCTGTCAATAACCGCCGCAGAGGGAGTATTTGCTTGTTCTGCGGCGTTTCTTTGTCTGGAACATTTGTCTGCACCACCACATCCCGATTCCACCAAATTCCCGCTGGGGTGGAAGGGCTTTGTCCTGTAAGATACGGGCGCAGTTCAGGAGAGGTTTTCAATGCCACAGGCAACGGGCGAAAAGAAGTACAAGCGCATTCTGCTCAAACTCAGCGGTGAGGCGCTAACGGGCAAGGAGAGCTTCGGCATAGACCCGAAGGTGCTGGACCAGATGGCTCTTGAAGTAGGCCAGTTGGTGGGTATCGGTGTGCAGGTCGGGCTGGTAGTTGGAGGAGGGAACCTGTTCCGTGGCGCTGCCCTGCAGGCTGCGGGACTGGACCGGGTGACCGGTGATCACATGGGTATGCTGGCGACGGTGATGAACGCGCTGGCATTACGCGATGCCCTGGAGCGCTCGAATATCGCCACTCTGGTGATGTCCTCTATTCCCATGAGCGGAGTCGTGGATCACTATGACCGTCGCAAGGCCATACGCGCGTTGAGCAATGGCGACGTGGTGATTTTTGCTGCCGGCACCGGCAACCCCTTTTTCACCACCGACTCCTCAGCTTGCCTGCGCGGTATAGAGGTTGACGCCGAACTGGTGCTGAAAGCGACCAAGGTCGACGGCGTCTACTCAGCTGACCCGATGAAGGTCGCCGATGCTGTCAAGTATGAGCGCCTGACCTATGATGAAGTGCTGGACAAGAAACTGGAGGTGATGGATCTCACCGCCATCTGCCTGTGTCGTGACCATAATATGCCGGTGCGGGTTTTTGAAATGGAGAAACCGGGTGCGTTGCTCAGGATTGTTCGTGGCGGCGACGAAGGCACTTTGATCGAGTGACTATCACCCCAGTGGAGGAAGCAAGCAAGTGATCGACGATATCAAGAATGAAGCCACTGAGCGCATGGAAAAGAGCCTGGAGGCGCTTGGCCACAATTTCAATAAAATCCGCACAGGGCGCGCTCACCCCAGCCTGCTCGACGGGCTGAGAGTGGACTACTACGGAGCAGATACACCGCTCAACCAAATGGCAAATATCAATGTAGAGGACGCGCGCACGCTGTCCTTGACGGCGTGGGACAAGACCATGATCCCCGCGATTGAAAAAGCGATTTACAAATCCGACCTCGGTTTGAATCCGGCTACAGCCGGCGACGTAATCCGCATTCCCATGCCCATGCTCACTGAAGAGACCCGCAAGGGCTACATACGTCAGGCGCGGGCTGAGGCTGAATCAGCGCGCGTGTCGGTCCGCAATGCCCGTCGCGATGCCAATGCCATGCTCAAGGAGTTGGAGAAAGACAAGGAGATTGGTGAAGATGACGAGCGTCGTGGCCAGGAAGAGATTCAGAAACTGACCGATGCTTTCATTGCCAAGGTGGAAAAACTTCTGGCTGAAAAAGAAGCCGACTTGATGGAGATCTAGGGCTCAGGCCCTGGTATCCAAGCTGACTTATGTCCGGTAGCAACGCTCTGTACGGCGACTCTGAGGCCGGCCAGCCCATTATTCCCCGTCATGTCGCCATCATCATGGACGGCAACAACCGTTGGGCCAAGCGACAGGGTCTACCCGGCCCCGCAGGACATCGGGCCGGGGTGGAAGCCGTGCGCAGCGTATTGCGAGCCTGCCGTAATCATGGCGTGGAAGTGCTCACCGTGTTTGCGTTCAGTAGCGAAAACTGGGGGCGGCCCGTACCGGAAGTCCGTGCTTTGCTGGCTTTGCTGTCACGCTACCTGCGCAGTGAGGTGCGTGCGCTTCACAAAGACAATATTTGCCTGCGTTTCATTGGCGCGCGCAGCCGTTTCAGTCCTCGTCTGCAGCGGTTGATGCAGCAATCCGAGCTGCTTACCGCCGGCAATACGGCCGCGACGCTGGTAATCGCAGTGGACTATGGTGGCCAGTGGGATATAGCCCGTGCCGCCAGGGAGCTTGCCCGGCGAGTGGCGGCAGGGCAGTTGCAGGCAGACGATATCGACGCTGAGCTGCTGGACAAGCACGTATCCGCCAGCGACCTGCCGCGGCCCGACCTGTGTATCCGTACCGGTGGTGATGCTCGCATCTCCAATTTCATGTTGTGGCAGTTTGCCTATAGTGAACTGTACTTCACCAACACGCTCTGGCCTGATTTTGGTGAGCTGGAGTTTGCCAGGGCGCTGGCGGACTACAGTCGCAGGGAGCGCCGCTTCGGGCTGCGCGACGGCGCGGACCTGGCGGTAAGTGGTGAACGCGATGCTTAGACAGCGTGTTATTACCGCGTTGATTATGGCCGGGGTGTTTCTCGCTGCAGTGGTTTTTCTCCCCTTTGTGGGGCTGGCCCTGCTGTTTGCAGTGCTGGTGCTGGCTGGTGGCTGGGAGTGGTCCCGGCTGGCGGGCTGGCAGTCACCCCTGGCCAGAGGGTTCTTTGTGCTGGTGTTGGCAGCGGCGCTGGCGGGGCTCTATGTCCATTGCCAATTCGATACCGAGCCGACGCGCGAGAGCGTGCAGCCTGTTCTGGGTCTGGCCTGCCTGTGGTGGTCCTTCGCTTTGCTTTGGGTCAAGGGCTACCCCGGTAGTGCGGTGATGTGGGGTACCCGGCTGATGCGCAGTGTGATGGGCCTACTCATTCTGGCCCCTGCCTGGACTGCAGCCCTGTATTTGCTCAGCTATCCGCGCGGCGGCCTACTGATGGTTATTCTGGTTGTGGTGGTTGCTGCGGCTGACGTTGGTGCCTATTTTGCAGGCAAAACATTCGGCAAACACAAGCTGGCGCCCGAGGTCAGTCCGGCCAAAACCTGGGAAGGGTTCTGGGGCGGGGCTGTGGCAGTGGCACTGATTGCCGTGCTGCTCTGGTACCTTCTGCCCGCCCGGGGGGCGCACATCTCACTGCCTGCGGTTTTTGCGGTGTTGTTGGCAACCAGTATGGCGTCAGTCGTAGGTGATCTTACCGTGAGCATGGTCAAGCGACAGAGTGGCACCAAGGACAGCGGCAGTCTCCTGCCGGGCCACGGTGGCGTGCTCGACCGCCTCGACAGTCTCAGTGGTGCGGCGCCAGTGTTTGCCCTGGGCCTGCTCCTGGTGGGGTGGTAATGGCCGCGCCCCGTCTGGTCAGTGTGCTGGGGTCTACCGGCTCCATCGGCGTTAGCACGCTGGATGTGATCGCCAGGCATCCACAGGACTTTGCCGTTTACGCGCTGGCTGCGCACAGTTCGGTAGACAGCATGCTCGAGCAGTGCCTGCAGCACCGTCCCAAGTATGCCGTGATGATGGATCAGGACAGCGCAGAGCGCTTGCAGAAAAAACTACCGGCTGCCTGCGGTACGGAGGTTTTGCACGGAGAGGACGCGCTGGCAAGCGTCGCCAGCGCGGCTGAAGTAGACAGCGTCATGGCGGCCATAGTGGGCGCTGCCGGCCTCCCTTCAACGCTTGCAGCGGCTCGCGCCGGCAAGACCGTGTTGCTGGCGAACAAGGAATCGCTGGTGATGGGTGGACATCTGCTGATGCAGGCCGTTCGCGAATCTGGCGCCAGGTTGCTACCGATAGACAGTGAGCACAATGCCATTTTCCAGTGCATGCCGGTTGATGAGCAGGCCCGCCCCGGTCGCGACGGAGTCAGCAAAGTGCTGCTTACGGCGTCAGGCGGACCGTTCCGTACCTGGACCGGCGAGCAGATGCGTGAGGCAACGCCCGATCAGGCCTGCGCACACCCCAATTGGTCCATGGGACGCAAAATATCTGTGGATTCCGCCAGCCTGATGAACAAGGGGCTGGAGTTTATCGAAGCATGCTGGATTTTCGACCTGAGTCCGGAGCTGGTGGACGTGGTGGTCCACCCGCAGAGCATTATTCATTCCATGGTGCAGTACCTGGATGGTTCGGTGCTGGCGCAACTGGGGAACCCGGATATGCGCACCCCCATTGCCTATGGCCTGGGCTGGCCTAAGAGACTGGCCTCGGGAGTCGCTCCGCTGGATCTGGTGGCCACCGCCAGGCTGGATTTTGCCGCGCCGGATGAGAGCCGCTTCCCCTGCTTGAGACTGGCCCGTGAGTCGGTGGCTGCGGGCGGTACGGCAATGGCCGTTTGCAATGCCGCCAATGAGGTGGCCGTGGCGGCGTTTCTTGGCGGGCGCATCCGCTTTACCGACATCCCCGTGCTGATTGAAGGGGTGCTGGAACAGCTGCCCGCCGTTGAACCGACAACGCTGGCCGTGGTCGAAACGGCAGATAACGAGGCGCGCGCGCTAGCCGCAGCGCTGCTGGTGGACATGACCGGTCAACCTTTGGAAGTAACACTCGCCTGATGGATATGCTGTACACAATCGCTATTACCTTAGCCACGCTGGCTGTACTTGTCGCCGTGCACGAATACGGGCACTTCTGGGTAGCGCGCAAGTGCGGAGTGAAAGTGCTGCGTTTTTCCATTGGATTCGGCAAGTCGCTGGCCAGTTGGAAGGACCAGCAGGGCACCGAGTACAGTGTGGCTGCGATCCCTCTGGGCGGCTATGTGAAGATGCTGGACGAGCGTGAGGGGGAGGTACCTGAAGAGCTGTTGCAGCAGGCCTTCAACCGCAAGCCGGTGTTGCAGCGTATTGCAGTGGTGGCTGCGGGCCCCCTGGCTAACCTGATTCTCGCGGTCCTTGCCTACTGGTTCCTGTTTATGGCTGGCGAAAGTGGCTACGCGCCGGTCATCGGCAAGGTCGAGCAGGGCTCTATTGCTGACGTTGCGGGCCTGGAGGCAGGGCAGGAAATACTGGCTGTGGATGGCCAGAGTACTCCTACCCGCCAGGCGCTGGGCTTCGCCCTGCTGGACCGCATTGGCGATACCGGCTCGATACATTTTTCGGTGCAGTATCCCGGCTCGGAGATGGTGTATGAGTCTGAGGCGGTGATTGAGCGCTGGCTGTCAGACCACGAACAGCCCGATCTTTTCGGCGGCCTGGGGCTGGCTATGTACCGCCCTGCGGTGCCACCGGTGATTGAGGAGGTTGTGGCTGACAGTCCCGCGTCGCGAGCTGGACTGCAAAGTGGCGACCGCATACTCAGTGCTGACAGCGAGGCGATGAACAGCTGGATGGACTGGGTGGAGCATGTTCGCGCCAGGCCAGGGCAGCTTGTCACCCTTGAATTCGAACGTGAGGGGCAGCTGATGCGGGCCGACATCACGCCTGAGCCCGTTCGCGGAGAGGGCGGTGAGGAATTTGGCCGTGTAGGTGTCAGCGTAGTGCCGCCGGCAATGCCTGAAGAGCTGATCCGTAAATTTGACCGGGGGCCGGTAGAGGCGGCGGGAGCGGCGCTGGTGCGCACCTGGGACCTGATTGGCTTCACAGTGAACTCCATCAAGAAGATGGTGATGGGGCTGATATCGCCAAAAAACTTGAGTGGTCCTATCACCATTGCTAAAGTGGCGTCCGCCTCGGCCAAGTCCGGCCTGGAGTCGTATATCGGCTTTCTGGCCTTGCTCAGTGTCAGTCTTGGCGTGCTCAACCTTTTACCCATTCCCGTGCTGGATGGCGGGCACTTGCTGTTTTACACCATAGAGCTATTGGCGGGCCGGCCGGTACCTGAGAAAATACAGGCTTTTGGTTACCAGTTGGGGCTGTTTCTGGTTCTGGGAATGATGATGCTGGCCCTTTATAACGATTTTACCCGTCTGTAGTGTGCCCCCAGCGTGGCAATAACAATACTCTCAGGCGGGCCCGTTGGTTGATTGAATTTTGATGAGACGACTTTCCAAATATCTCGCGTTGGTGACGATTCTATGGATGCCTCTGGTCTCCGCAGAAACGTTTATCATCTCTGACATACGCGTGGAGGGGTTGCAGCGGATCTCTGCCGGCAGCGTGTTTGCCGCACTCCCCGTGGGGGTGGGCGATGTGGTGGATGAGTATGCGATTCGCGCATCTGCCCGCAGCCTTTTTGCCACCGGCAATTTTGATGATATCCGCATTGGCCGCGACGGCAATGTGCTGGTAGTGGTGGTGGCCGAACGGCCCAGCATCAGTGAAATAAATATCGATGGCAACAAGGCGATTGAAACCGAGGCGCTGCTGGATGGACTCAAGGGCGCCGGGCTGGCTATAGGCCAGGTGTTTCAGCGCTCTACCCTGGAAGGCATGCAAATGGAGCTGCAGCGGCAGTACGTGCAGCAGGGGCGTTATGACGCAGCTATCGAAACAGAAGTGTTACCCGAACCGCGCAACCGGGTGACCATCAATATCGATGTCGACGAGGGCACCGTCGCTGCTATCAAGCACATCAACGTGGTGGGTAACGAAGTCTTCGATGACGAGGAGCTCGACGAGATATTTGAGCTCAAGACCACCGGCTGGCTTTCGTTTTTCACCAATGACGACAAGTATTCCAAGGAAAAGCTGACCGGCGACCTGGAAACCCTGACCTCCTACTACATGGACCGCGGTTACCTGCAGTTCCGGATCGACTCCACCCAGGTGTCTGTGTCGCCCAACAAGGAAGAGGTGTACATCACCGCCAATGTTACCGAAGGCGAAAAGTTCACGGTGGGCGAGGTGGACTTGTCCGGCGACCTGGTGCTGCCAGAGGAGGACCTGCGACGGTTCCTGTTGGTGG
>JAUIIQ010000333.1 GCA_030431585.1 Gammaproteobacteria bacterium
CAGTGACCGTCTCACCCGGAGCGATGTTTGCCACCCGGTTGGTAAACAGATTGGGCCGCTGCTGCTCTACCAGCGAGGCTTTTTTACCGGCCTTCCTCGCCTCTTTGTAGGCTGCCCTGGCCTTTTTCTTCTCACTTATCCTGCCGACGATACGCCGCTCACCAACCTGCAGTTCCATGTGACGTACCGCGCTGGTGTCGGGTAGCGGATAGGCGTAAACACCCTCTACCCAATGCGGCGTCTCATTCCTGAATACCTGCTGCAGACGCACCACGGCGATCATGCCTGAGATGTCCATATCCACACGACTGTGCTGGCTCAAGGCCATCTGCACCTCGCCTGTGGCTGCCGTCAGTAGCAACTGACCCGCGCCTACTTCCTCGAGAGGGCCCTCTTCTGCTCTCGCCTGCGCCGCCGACAGCAACAATAACGACAGGGTCACAAGCAGCATTACCGGCAACCACCGAAACACTAACCACCAGGATAGACAGCCAAAGCGTTGGCGGTCTCGGGAAACACTGCGATACAGGCTGGGAAGAATCATATTGGGCACTCCGAAGTAATGTCACCTCCATTAAGTGCTGTGTCTGTGGCAATGTGATGGACACAATATGGCCAAACGCGACGCAATTATGATCAATTGTGGCAAGACCTTGAGCTACCGCCGGTTATCTGAAACGATGCCACCATTCCTGTTCCCCCGACTGAACAACTGATGCCACAACATATTGCCCTCGTCGAGGACGAGGCCAACATTGCCGCCAACTACCGCGACCACCTGCAGCGCCAGGGCTTTCGCGTATCGGTTTACAGCGAGCGCAGCGCTGCGGCTGCTGCTTTCGCGCAACAACTGCCAGACCTGGCTATCATCGACGTGGGCCTGGGCGATGAAATGGAGGGCGGATTCGAACTCTGCCGGGAGCTGCGCGCGCAGTCCCCTACCCTGCCGATCGTGTTTCTCACCGCCCGTGATTCCGAACTGGACATCATTTCCGGACTGCGCCTGGGTGCAGACGAGTACCTCACCAAGGGCATTTCCAACGCCCAGCTACTGGCCCGCATCCAGGCTTTGCTCAGGCGGGTGCGGGCACTTGCGTCACCCGAACGGAGAGAGCAACTGCTGCGGCAGGGAGCCCTGGAAATCAACCTTGAGCGCATGACTGCCAGCTGGCAGGGAGAACCTGTTGAGCTGACGGTTACCGAGTTCTGGATGGTCAACGCCCTGGCGCGGCACCCGGGGCATGTAAAGAGTCGGCAGCAGCTGATGGACAGTGCCGATGTGGTGCTCGACGACAACACCATTACCTCACATATCAAACGCATACGACGAAAGTTTCAGGCCCTGGATGCCGCTTTTTGCGCCATTGAAACCGCGTATGGCGTGGGTTACCGATGGAAAACCTGAAGTTCAGCCTGCGACGACAATTGATCGTTGTCTCGCTGCTGTTGCTTTCGCTGCCGTGGGCGGGCTGTCAGTTTATCCGAGAAATGGAAGGTGCTCTGGCTGACGCACAGGAGCAGGCGCTCAAGGCCACTGCCCAAACCGTAGCCGCCATCGCGGCACAGCGACCGCAACTCATCTACCCTGACCTGCAGCGCATGGCGTCTGCGCCCGATGCCCGCCAGTCTATCTACGTAAAACC
>JAUIIQ010000334.1 GCA_030431585.1 Gammaproteobacteria bacterium
CCAGGGGTTATGCCTCACCAGAGAACGTCACAGCCCGCACCGTGATTACGGTTACTCCGCTGCCTCAGCACACCGAAGATCAGGCGCCGGCCATCAGTGTCGACTGGTGCCAGATGAGCTGGTCACAACAACCGCTGCTTGCCGGTATAAAGCACCTCAACAGGCTGGAGCAGGTGCTGGCGGCCAACGAGGCACGAACGCTGGGCGTGGACGATGTGGTGATGCGAGACGCCAGCGGGCTGGTCTGTTCACTGTCTTCGGCGAATCTGTTCCTGCGCCAGGGAGAGCGTTTGCTGACGCCACGTTTGCATTGCGCTGGCATAGCCGGTACCCGCAGGCGGCTGATTATCGATCGCCTGGCGCCTGCTCTGGGCCTGCCCGTAGACGTCGTGGATATCCGCCCGGAACAACTGGAACAGGCGGACGAACTGTTCTGCTGTAACGCCATTCGCGGTCTGCAACCCATTTCGCGCCTGGGCCGGCAACACTGGCAGGAGCACCCTGCCTGCTCGGCACTGCATGATCAGTATCAGCAGGCGATAGCGCCTTGAAAAAGCTGCTGCTTGCCTTGCTGTTGCTGGTCGGTTGCGCGGTGATTGCTGCACAAACCATCCAGCGACAATGGACGCAGCCATTGAATATTCCTGAAGGAGGCTATCACCTGCATATCGCCGCTGGTGAAAGTCTTGGCAGCATCGCCACGCGGTTGCGCCGCGACGGTGTCTACATGCATGACTGGTTGCTGCGTGTCTATGCGCGTCGCACCGGTGCGGACCAGCAGATCAAGCGGGGGGAGTATCGGGTCCCAGCCGGAACCACTGCTCGGCAACTTCTGCTGTTGCTGACCAGCGGCAAGGTCATCAATTATCAGGTTACCCTGCCTGAGGGTATAACCCTGGACATGGCTGTGCAGATTCTCGCCAGTGCAGACAACCTGGAGAGTGTGCTGTCCGGGCCGGACGACGCGCGCATCCTGCAGCTGGTGGCGCCCTATGATACCGGTGAGGGCTTGTTCTTCCCTGACACCTACCAGTTTGAACGGGGTGCAACTGACTGGCAGATTCTGCAGCGCGCCTACGCCGCGATGCAGTCTGTATTGGCAAAAGAATGGGCTCAGCGCGCCGCTGAATTACCTTACCGTGACGATTACGAGGCGCTCGTGATGGCAAGCATTGTCGAGCGCGAGACCGGTCTACCCGAGGAACGTGGCCAGATAGCCGGCGTGTTCGTACGCAGGCTGCAGCGGAATATGCGGCTGCAAACCGACCCTACCGTCATTTATGGCCTGGGGAGAGAGTTTGACGGAAATCTGCGGCGCGTACACCTGCGCGATGAAAGTAACCCTTATAACACCTACCGTCATCGTGGTTTGCCGCCTACACCGATCGCACTGCCGGGTCGTGCGGCCATCCACGCGGCATTGCACCCGGAAGACGGCAAGACCCTGTTTTTCGTGGCAAGGGGTGACGGTGGGCATTACTTCAGTGAAACCCTTGCCGAGCATGAACGTGCCGTGCGTAAATACCAGCTGCAACGCAGAGAAGATTATCGCTCCGCACCAGCGAAACCATAAGAAGAGATATGCAATCACGAGGCTTATTTATCACAGTTGAGGGCGGGGAAGG
>JAUIIQ010000146.1 GCA_030431585.1 Gammaproteobacteria bacterium
TGCTCGCGCGTATTGAAAGATGCCGAACACCAGGGGCGCTTCGCCAACTGGCTGGATCATCGCTTTGATGTGCTGATGGCCAGGTATCGCAGCATACTGGAGGGCTGCCTGAACAACCGCGGCGCAGTACTTTTGCTGGCCGCCTGCCTGCTGGGCAGCCTGCCCGCACTGTTCTTCCTGGCCCAGGAAGAACTGGCCCCGGAGGAGGACAGCGGTGGCGTGTTCGTGGTGGGCAATTCACCGCGTCATGCAAACCTGGCTTACTCCGATCATTATCTTGGCCAGGTCGTTGACATCTGGAAGAGCATTCCCGAATTCAGTCACTCCTGGCAGGTCATTCAATCGACGGGTAATTTCGGCGGCATCACCCTGTTTCCGTGGGGAGAGCGTGAACGCACGCAGCAGGAAGTGCAGGCAGAATTGCAGGCAAAACTGAATACTGTCGCGGGCATGGAACTGTTCGCCTTTGCCACCCCTCCACTGCCCGGTGCCGATGCGGGGCTCCCCGTCAGCTTTGTGGCCGCGTCCACCGCCGACTATGACGAAGTCAAACGCGTTGGCGATGAACTGCTGCAGGCTGCACGCGAATCCGGCCTGTTCGCATTTGTAACCCAGAGCCTGCAGTTCAACCGGCCAGAGATCGTTGTCGATGTAGATCGGGAGCGCGCGGCAAACCTGGGTATCTCCATGGAGGAGCTCGGCCAGACGCTCGCCGTCATGTTGGGCGAGGCCGAGGTTAACCGCTTCAGCCTGGATGGACGTAGCTACAAGGTGATTCCACAAGCCGCGGCCGATTTTCGCCTCACCCGCGAAGAAATGGAAAAGTACTACCTGCGTACCACCAGCGGCAGCCTGGTGCCACTGTCATCAGTGGTTGCCCTGAGCACGAAGGTAGAACCCAATACTCTCAGCCAGTACCAGCAGCTCAACAGCACTACCATAGAAGGTATTATGATGCCCCCCAACAGCCTGGGGGCTGGCCTGGCATTCCTGGAACAAACGCTGCAAGACATAGCACCCTCGGGATTTCGCGCCGGTTATACCGGGGCTTCGCGCAGTTTCGTGCAGGAGGTGGCCTCCTTCCCGGTGCTGTTTGCCCTGTCGATGTTGCTGATCTTCCTGGTACTGGCAGCCCAGTTCAACAGCTTCCGCGACCCGCTGGTTGTACTGGTCACCGTGCCCTTATCAATTTTCGGCGCGATAGTGCCTATCGCGCTGGGCTTCGCCACGCTCAATATTTACACCCAGGTTGGACTGTTGACCTTGATCGGCCTGATCAGCAAGCACGGCATCCTGATTGTGCAGTTCGCCAACAAACTTGCTGAGACGGGTATGGCAAAGAGAGAGGCGGTGCTGCAAGCCGCCTCGCAACGCCTGCGGCCTATCCTGATGACCACCTTCGCCACCGTGCTGGGGGTATGGCCGCTGGTGGTTGCCAGTGGAGCGGGTGCCAATAGCCGTTTCAGCATTGGCCTGATGATCACCGCAGGCATGCTGGTAGGCACGCTGTTCACCCTGTTCGTTGTACCGGTGTTCTACCTGCCGTTCAGCCAGCGCAACAAACGTGAGCAGCAACGCCTGGCTGTGCCAGCGGCAGACCCTCGCTAGGGGCTATTTTTCGTTCTCGGGCCTGTCATCGGCGCGCGCACCACCCTTGTACTCTTCCATCAGGTGCCGCTTGTACAGCTTGCCGTTATCCAGCCTTGGCAGTTTGGGGTGGAAGTCCAGGGCCCTGGGCAACTTGATATGCGACAAGCGTTCGCGCAGCCACTCCATGATCTCGATGGCGGTTTCGTCAGTGGCATCCGCCCAGTTCATAGGCTCGACCACGGCCTGCACTTTCTCACCAAATTCATCACAGGGCACACCAAACACCGCAACGTCGGCGACCTTGTCATGGCCTACCAGCAGGTTTTCGATTTCCTGCGGATAAATATTCACTCCGCCGGATATGATCATGTAGTGCTTGCGGTCGGTGAGGTACAGATAACCCTCCTCGTCGAGGTAACCGACGTCACCTGTCGTGGCCCAGCCCCGGTCATTGTAGGCACCGGAGGTTTTCTCCGCCTCTTTATGATACTTGAAATTAGCCTGCTCGCCGCTGAAGTAGATTGTGCCTACCTCCCCGGCCGGCAGCTCGTTGCCCTCATCGTCAACAATATGCAGGACGCCTGAGAACGATCTGCCCACAGACCCCTTGTGTGCCAGCCAGTCGGCGGAATCGATAATCGTGGCGCCTATGCCTTCACTGGCAGCGTAGTACTCGACAATAACCGGCCCCCACCATTCGATCATCTTCTCCTTGACCTCCACTGGGCAGGGAGCTGCAGCGTGGATCGCGAACTGCATGGAACTGACGTCGTAGCGCTCACGTACCTCCTGCGGTAGCTTCAGCATGCGAATAAACATGATCGGCACCCATTGGCTGTGCGTCGCGCGGTGCTCCTCGATAAGCGCCAGGGCGCGTTCGGGATCAAATCGTTCCATCACCACCGAGGTGCCGCCCTGGTACAGGTTCATCATGTTGTAGTGCAGCGGCGCAGCGTGATACAGCGGTGCTGGCGACAGATAAACCGTCTCCTCGCTGAAACCGAATGCCGCGCCAAGACTCTCTGCCAGGGGGTGAGGAGCGTCCACATCATCACTGGCAGGCGGCACGAACACGCCCTTGGGCTGGCCCGTGGTGCCCGAGGAATAGAGCATGGCCACACCATTCTTCTCGTCACTGATAGGCTCTGCAGGCTGCGCATCGGTCGCTTCTTCCCAGGATTCATAGCCGTCGATCACACCACCGACCATGAAAAAATGCTCCACTGGACCGGCGACATCGCGTATCTGGCCGGCCGTGTCATGCAACTCATGTGAGCCGATAAACAATCTGGCACCACAATTGCCCAGGATATAGGCCGTCTCATCACGCTTTAGATGGCTGGAAATCGGTGTAAAGATAAGCCCCGCCCGCTGTGCAGCCCAGCAAATCTCCAGGAACCGGGCATTATTCTCCATCATCAGGGCGATGTGATCACCGGCCTGGATCCCCAAGGATCGAAATAATTGCGCGCCCTGGTTGGATCGTTCATCCAGCTGGCGATAGGTAACCATTTCGCCGGAGTCACCCATGACAATGGCGGGCTTATGAGGATACGTCTCGGCGGTGTAGCGAGGATGAGGCATGGCGCGTTCCGTTGATGAAACAAAGCGTGGAGCGCAGACATTATAAGGTCTTCTGTTACAACGCAACCGGCTGTTACATCACAACCGGCCTAGCGCTTGCGCATCAGCCCCTGCTGCATCACGGTGGCCACGTGAAGACCGCTACGGGTATAGAAACGCCCACGCACCAGGGTGCGGCCACCGCTGTTGCGCTCCAGGTTGGCGGTATGCAGCAACCATTCGTCTGCCCGGCACGGCGCGTGGAACCAGATGGCGTGATCCAGGCTGGCTACCTGCAGTTCCCCTTGTGTCCAGGAGCGACCGTGCTGTATCAGCCCGGCATCGAGCACCATGGTGTCAGACATATAGGTGAGCAGTTGCAGGTGCAGCGCCGGATCATCGGCGACTGGCCCTGTGGTCTTCATCCAGTTAAGCAACTCACCGTCTGACTGCTGCGGATTCTCCCAGTCGATGGGGCGCACCATGCGCACATCGAGGTCCTCACCCGTGGTGATCATGAAGTCCTCGTCCAGCGTGCCGCTTTCCAGCGCACGCTGCCGCTCACTCGGCAGGTCCTCCGGCGGGGTTACGTCAGGTATCGGCTCCTGGAAATCGAAACTGTCGTCCCCGGTCTGGAAGGACAGCGTACACACCAGAATGGGACGCTCTTTCTGCAGCGCGACTACCCGTCTTGAACTGAAGCTCCCGCCATCCCTGGCGCGCTCGACCTCATACGTCACCGGCTCAGCGCAGTCCCCGGGGCGCAGGAAGTAGGCGTGCTGGGAATGAATGACCCGCTGTGCCGCAACGGTCTGCTGGGCAGCGCTCACCGCCTGGGCCAGCACCTGACCGCCGTAGATCCTGAAACCCCGGGGATGCATATTGCGCCCCCGGAAACGGTCTTCGCCCAGGGATTCAAGGGACAGGATATCTACCAACTGCTGCAACATGCTGATTCTTCCGGGGTCTGTACAAAATGACCCGCCATTATCCAGAAATCTCAATCTGTGCCAAACTTATGCGACATTTTTTCTGTACCGGGAACAACCATGACCCGCGAACTTTCTCCCGCCGAACTGCGCCAGGCGATTCGCAGCGGCTCTTTCCGCGGCAACACCTCCGGCCTTGCCCCCGGCTTTGTCCAGTGCAACCTGACCATACTGCCTGCCGATCAGGCCAGCGACTTTATGCGCTTTTGCCAGGCCAACCCCAAACCCTGCCCGCTGCTTGCGGTATCGGCCGCACCGGGAGACGTTTGCTTACCACTTTTGGGGGATATTGACATAAGAACCGATGTGCCAAGCTACCGCGTCTTTCGCGACGGTGAGTTACACGAGGAGGTTGCAGACATCTCTTCACACTGGCGTGACGACCTGGTGGTTTTCGCACTGGGCTGTTCCTTTTCGTTTGAAGAGGCGCTCCTGGCCGATGGCCTTGACGTGAGAAATGTCAGCGAGGGCGTGAACGTACCCATGTACAGAACCAACCTGGACTGCACTCCGGCCGGTGCTTTTGCCGGCAAAATGGTGGTGAGCATGCGTCCCTTTCGCGCCGCTGATGCCATACGCGCGGTGCAGATATGCACCCGCTTTCCCTCCGTGCACGGGGCGCCGGTACATCTTGGAGACCCCGCGCTCATTGGTATCGATAATTTGGGTGCACCGGACTACGGCGATGCCGTGAGCGTGGCCGATAACGAACTGCCGGTATTCTGGGCCTGCGGCGTCACCCCGCAGGTGGCGCTGGAGAAAGCGCGACCGCCCTTTGCTATCACCCACAGCCCGGGACACATGCTGGTAACAGACTTACGCAATAGCCAACTGGCCGTGTTGTAGACCGACGAGTGAGATACCAATGTTACTGAACTGCGATCTCGGCGAAAGCTATGGCAGCTGGACCATGGGTCTGGACGCCGATGTCATGCCACATATTGACCAGGCTAATATCGCCTGCGGGTTCCACGGGGGCGACCCGCTCACTATACGCAACACTCTGCAACTGGCTGCCAGGCATGGTGTAGCAGTGGGTGCTCACCCGGCTTATCCGGATCTGGTTGGCTTTGGCCGGCGTTCCATGGCGCTCAGCGGTGAGGAAATCATCGCCGCCCTGCACTATCAGGTTGCGGCGCTGGATGGTATGGCGAGCAGCGCCGGGCTGAGCATTGACTACGTTAAACCACACGGCGCGCTGTACAACGACATGATGGCGAACGCGGATGTACGTTTGGCCATCATGCGCGCGCTGGCTGAATATCACCGCCCGCTACCGCTGATGCTGCAAGCCACCCCACAAGCTGAGGAGCATCGTCAGGAAGCGGCAAGCCTGGGGCTCACACTGCTGTTCGAGGCTTTCGCCGATCGCTGCTACGATGATGACGGCAGGTTGCTGTCGCGACGCCTGCCCGGGGCGGTACATGACCGGGACAAAATGCTGCAACAGGTGACGCAACTGAGCACGCAGGGCAGTTTGACAACCGTGAGCGGACATACCCTGGCGCTGGCAGCTGATACGCTCTGCGTGCACGGAGACAACCCGGAAGGTGTGCAGGCTATTCGGGAAATTCGCGCCCTGTTGGCCGGGAACTAGCCCGCTGTGGAACTGCACAGCGCCGGGGAAAACGCCCTTATTCTCTACCTGGGAAGCGAGACCAGCCCTGCCGTTTCAGCGCGCGTGCAAGCGGCCGCCGAAGCGATAGAGCAGGCGCTGGGTGACAAGCTGCTTGACCTGGTGCCGTCCTACGCGTCGCTGCTGATTATCTACGACGCCTACTCTACCGATCACCTCGCGGTGGCGCAGACGGTGCGCAACTGTACGGCCTCGCTGACCCTGCAAGACAGCAATGAAGGCAACATCGTCGTACTTCCGGTGTACTACCACCCGGAAGCGGGAGAGGACCTGGAAGCCCTCGCCGCAGGCGCGAACCTGAGTGTTGACGAGGTGATCAAGCTGCACAGCGGGTGCGAGTACCGGGTGTACGCCATTGGCTTTGCCCCCGGTTTTGCCTATCTGGGTGAAGTCGATCAGCGTATTGCCGCGCCGCGCCTGTCCACACCTCGCCAGCGCGTACCACGCGGCGCCGTTGCCATCGCCGACCGCCAGACCGCCGTCTATCCCGCCGTATCGCCGGGCGGCTGGAACCTTATCGGCCGCTGCCCGCTGCGCATGTTCAATCCCCAGGCCGAACCGACCATGCCGGTCGCCGTGGGTGACCGGGTTCGCTTTGAGCCCATCGACCGGGACCGCTTCCTGACGCTGGGCGGTGAACTGTGAGTTTGAGAGTGTTACAACCGGGTATTCTCGCCTTGCTGCAGGATGCCGGTCGCGTGGGCTACCATCGCGTTGGCCTGACCAATGGTGGGCCAATGGACCCGCAGGCATTCAATCTCTGCAACCGGCTGTTACAAAACCCGCCCGGGACCACGGCACTGGAGGTCAGCTTTGGCGGCCTGCAGCTTGCTGCAGAAGTGGATACCTTCATCTGCCTGACCGGCGCCGCCATGAACCTGCGCATCAATGGACAGTCCAGGCCCCGCTGGGAAGTCCTGCCGGTGCAAGCGGGCGACACGATTGCCGTGGAGTTTGCAGAGCACGGCTGCCGCGCCTACCTGGGTGTGGCCGACGGCTTCAAGGTAACACCCAGTTTCGGCAGCAGCGCAACCGTCATACGCGAGAACATCGGTGGCTTGCACGGCGGCAAACTCGCGTCCGGTGACGTGCTGCCCTGCACCCGGACACTGGAGCGGGCAAGGCTTTATCTTCCGGAGGAACGACAACCGCGCTACCACGATATCGTTACCCTTAGAGTGATACCCGGCTACCAGCAGTCACAGTTCAGCCGCTATCAGCAACGCCGGTTCTTCAGCCACGCGTTCACCGTAAGCGAGCGCTGCGACCGCATGGGCTACCGGCTGGAGGGGCCCCCGATCGATTGTTCGGTTCAGGGTATTCTTTCCGAGGGTATTTGCTTTGGCGCAATCCAGGTTCCTGCGGATGGCCAGCCTATCGTATTGCTCAATGACCGCCAGACGATAGGCGGCTACCCTAAAATCGGGTCGGCGTTGTCGCTGGATTGCGCGTCACTGGCGCAGCTGCGCCCGGGCGGTACGGTGCATTTCACACCGATTACACCACACGCAGCGCATAACGCCCTGCACCTGGCGGACAGTTATTACCGTCGCCAACCCCTGCTGGAGCGCAAGCCTTGAACGAGTTGACGCTGAGTATCGAGATTGAAAACGCGCTGGTAGCTCGCAACCTGCGCGGCATGCAGGTGGCCCAGGCAGCGCTGCAACCAGGGTATTACCTGCGCGCCGCACGCAGCCTGCAAGACCGCAGGGGCACGATACTCATCGGCACCGGCTTTCCGGTCGCTGACACCTTTGAGACGGACGGCCCGGTGGGTGCCATAGCCCTCTATGATGCGCTGGCGGTGCTTGGTGCTGAACCGGTTCTGGCCTGCGCCGCGCCGCTGAGCAATTGCCTCGCAGACCGACGTCGAGTACTGGCACTAAAGGCTCGCGACGCAGCGCAGGCAGAAATTGAGGCAGGTGAAGTTCTCGCCAGAATTCAGCCGCAGGCTGTCGTTTCCATAGAGCGCCCGGGGCTCAGTGAAGACGGCCGCTATTACAACATGCGCGGCGAAGATATCACTGGGCGCAGCGGTTTTTTTGATGCCTACATCACCCGCGCAGACTGCCCCACTATCGCCATAGGCGATGGTGGCAATGAGATAGGCATGGGAAATATTGGCGAAGCCATCCGCACGCTTGACATCACTGCCGCGGTGACCGGCTGTGATGAGCTGCTGGTGGCTGATGTGTCAAACTGGGGGGCCTACGGGTTGATTGCCCTGCTCGCCCTGTGGGACGGCCGTGACTTGCTCGCCGATGTCGCACCGCTGGATATTCTGCGCTACCTCTGTGCCCATGGCAGCGTAGACGGTGTGACCCGTGAGAGCACGCTCACAGAGGACGGCCTGGACGCGAGTGAAGGGCAGAAAATCATCAACCAACTGCGTTACCTGACAGGCTTTGCGGGCAAGGTGGCAGGCGAGTAACGAGATAACCAAGCGGAAGTGACAAGCACTATGAGTATCGTATACCTGAACGGCGACTACATGCCGATGGAAGAAGCCCGTATCTCACCGATGGACCGCGGCTTTCTGTTCGGCGACGGAATCTACGAGGTGGTGCCATCCTATGATGGTAATCTTGTGGGCTTCACGCCCCATATGCAGCGCATGCAGGAGGGCCTGGATGCTATCGAGATCAAGCTTACGGTGGCGCATGAACAGTGGCGGGAGATTGCCAACCAACTCATAGCCCGCAACGGCGGCGGCAACCTCGGCATCTACTTTCACATCAGCCGCGGTGCCGACAGCAAGCGGCACCACGCCTACCCACTGAACATTGCGCCAACTGTATACGCTTTCGCCTTTGAGATACCGCCAGCGCCCCGGCCGGACAAATCCGCAGCCACCCCCTACACGGTTGCAACCGCCGAAGACC
>JAUIIQ010000335.1 GCA_030431585.1 Gammaproteobacteria bacterium
GTGCCGGTCATTTTGGCTTCACCGAAATTTTCCAGCCAATTCAATGCGTTACCAACCTCGGGATGGAGGCTGGTAACCAGCGCTTGGCAATCGTTCCGGGAGTGGCCCTCGAAAAAGGCCGCTATTTTGATGGGAGAGGTGTCCCGTGTCAATTGCCGGTGTGAAAAAACTTCAGCGGTGGAAACGTGGCAGTCCGGGGCAATCACAAGATACCAGTACTCGGGCATGTCCAGTGGCGTCAGCCGTTCGCCGATACCCTCTGCCCAGGCGGTATGGCCTGCCACGAATATCGGTACATCGGCGCCCAACTTTGCTGCCGTCGCCAGCAATTGTTCAGGTGTGAGACTGAGCTCCCAGAGCTGGTTCAGAGCCAGCAGGGTGGTAGCCGCATTGGAACTGCCGCCGCCCAATCCACCCCCGGTGGGTATGTGTTTTTCCAGGTGGATGCTGACACCGTGGCGCGCGGCGTCACGCGGCAGGGCTCGGGCGGCACGCATTATCAGGTTTTGCTCGGCGGGGATGTCCAGTGTGTCTCCTGTGAGCTTCAGTTCGCCACTGTCGTTGATTTTGAACGTCAGCTGATCGCCCCAGTCCAGCAATTGAAACAGTGTCTGCAACTGGTGATAGCCGTCAGCTCGCCGGCCAGTGACATGCAGGAACAGGTTCAGCTTTGCCGGTGACAATAAGGTGATGGCGTCGTTCATGGGGCGGTAAAATCCCCCCACTGGCGAAGAATGATGCGGGCGCTGGTCTCATCACGGTACAGGCGCAGGCGCGTAGGTAGCATAAAGCCCTCGAACTGCTGAAAATCCAGGTACTCCACGGTCCAGCCCGCCTGTTGTATTGTTCTGGGCAGGCGTCCCGCCTCATCCAGGGTGATCGATGCCGGCGCCAGTTGCGGAGCGGGCACACCCTTGAGCCAGTAGTGCAGGCCGCGCATCGGCAGGTGCAGCGTATTACTGTCCTGCAGTGCGGGGTCGTCCAGCCGCCATCGGCTGTACTCCTGCCCTTGGCGAATCTCCAGTTGTAGTCCATCGCTGTCGATGGTGGTGTTGTTCAGGCCCAGTGGTCCGGAGAGTCGCAGCTGTGTGCTATTGCCGTGCTGGCGCCATGACAGACTGGCTGACTCGGACTGCTGTGGAGTGCGCAGCGCAACCTTGCCGCTGGCTGTCCAGTGCTCAAGTTTCGCCAATTGCGCGCTGTGCAGTGCCCAGCTCTGGTTGACGTCTTGTGGTTGCTGCAGCGCGCTGCAGGCAGACAGCAATAGCAGCGTGCAACAGGCAGCTGCCGGAAACAGGCGTGTCATTCGGCCTGGTCTGTGGCCGCTGGCGGCAGCGTTACCAAATCGTTCACGCCAAGACGCTGCAGTGTTTCCCGCAGAATAGCGTGGTCTGGATCTTTGAGCAGGGCTCCTTGCCAGATCTTGCGAGCCTGGTCGGTGTCACCCATCTTCCACATAACTTCGCCCAGATGGGCTGCGACTTCGGCATCTGGAAACACGGCGTAGGCCCGGGTGAGATAGTCCAGGGCTTCTTCCAGTCTTCCTTTGCGATACAGGATCCAGCCCATGCTGTCCAGAATGGCGGGTTCATCCGGGTCCAGCTCCA
>JAUIIQ010000147.1 GCA_030431585.1 Gammaproteobacteria bacterium
GCCGCCACTCTGGACACCGCCCACTGCAGCCATAACTACGCGGAATCGCTGCGCGAACAAATGGCCAAGGTGAATGACCCGGAACTGACCCCTTCTGCGCGCGTGTTGCGCGAAATGCGCGAGGGAGACCTTACTTTCTTCCGCTTTGCCCTCGGCTACAGCCAGCGCTGGGCCGAGCATTTTCGCCAGCATAGCTTGCCCCCGGAAAAAGCTGCCGAATTTGCCGAGAAAGCCAACGCTTCCCTGCAGGCGCAGCGCGAACTGGAAGCCGCCGACGAAATCAGCTTTGAAGAGTATCTGGCCAACTTCTACAATCAGTACGCAACGCTGCCCCGACCGTGAACTTTCTGGCCCACTTCCACCTGGCCGGACCTGAACAGGGGCTGCTGGCGGGTGCGCTGGAAGGTGACTTTCGCAAAGGGCGCCTGCAGGGCGAGCTACCGTCAGATATAGAGCGCGGGGTTGCCCTGCACCGGGCTATCGACGCCTACACGGATACGCACCCACTGATGACCGAGTTGCGAGGCCACTTCCCGACAAGCCTGCGCCGCTACGCGGGCATTCTCATAGACCTGAGCTTTGACCACTTCCTCAGCCGACACTGGCACCAATTCAACGACCTGCCCCTGGAGAGTTTCATCCGCGAGGTCCACACCGCCCTGGCGGCACAACAGCAACACCTCAGCGACCGCGCAGAGCAAATGCGCTGCGCCATGCTGCAACATGATATCCTCGCCAGATATGGCGAATGGGCGGCCGTTCCAGCCAGCGCAGCACGTGTCGGCGAGCGCTTTCGCCGCGGTAATCCGCTGCTGCATGTCGAGGCAGAGCTGGAACCCGTCAGACAATCACTGGAGCAGGCTTTCCTGAGCTTCTACCCACAGTTGCAGTCCTGGGCCGAGTTCACCCGGCAAAGACTGGACTGAACAATCGCTGGCCAGGCATAAACACAGGACTGTATTGCATCCTGCAGGAAAAGCCCCTAAGTTAGCCGCTGAAATCCAAGGAACAGCCCCATGTTGCAAACACTGACGCCGCGTACCGTATTCGCCGGTCTAGTACTGCTGGCCATCGTTTCCATGGCCTTCGCCATGCTTTATCTTGAGCGCCACCTGAACCTCGCCGCCTGCCCGCTGTGTATGACGCAGCGCGTGTTTGTCCTCGCCTGGGGCCTGGTCGCACTGCTGGCGATACTCCACAATCCCTCCGGCTGGGGCATAAGGGTTTACGCGGCGCTGTGCGCTCTGAGCGCGATAGGTGGCGCAGCAGTGGCGGGGCGTCACGTCTGGCTGCAACACCTGCCGCCGGAGGAAGTGCCCGCCTGCGGTCCCAGCCTGGAATACATGCTGGACACCCTGCCGTTCACCGAAACACTGTCTATTGTACTGATGGGGGACGGTAACTGCGCGGAAACCATGTGGACTTTTATGGGCCTGACTATTCCGGAGCAAACCCTTATCCTGTTTATCGTTACCGCAATCGTCTGCCTGTGGCAGACCTTTCGCCGCCTGCCACAGGAAGCCAGCCATGCCTCATAGAAATCCGCAGCAACAGTTTGCCGCCGTCGAGGAGCTGCTCACCCGCTGGCTGCGTGAACGGCGGGAGGTGCTGGGAAAGTACACGGAAATCGTGGTCGGCATGGACGGCTTGCTGGACATGGACGCCCTGCAAAAGCGCCAGCGAGTGCTGTGCCAACTTCTGGTGGATTACGTCTCCGCCGGGCACTTTGAGGTATATCATGAACTGCTGGAGGAAGCCGAGAGCTTTGCTGATGGCAGCAGCACCCTGGCGGAAAACGTTATGCCCGCCATTGGCGATACTACCGAGGTAATACTCGCGTACGAGGAAAAATACACCGGACAGAATATAGACGGAAGCAAACTGAAGCGGGACTTATCCGCGCTGGGAGAAGTCCTGGAGTCACGCTTTCAATTAGAGGATCAGCTTATCGCCGGGCTGCACAACAGTCACCGGCGCCAGCAAGGCTGACACCGGCGCTAGCAGGGCACGCAGGGGCCGGAGGGAACTCCTGCCGAGGCCCCCGGATGTTACTCAGTGGCCGCTTCTTCGGCCTGGCTGGGAATACCAATCAGCTCTACTTCAAAGATCAGGGCAGAGTTAGGACCGATCATCTGGCCGGCACCGCCTGCTCCATAGCCCAGCTCCGGGGGAATAGCCAACTTCCACCTGGATCCAACCGGCATCAATTGCAGCGCCTCTGTCCAGCCCGGGATCACTTGCCCTACACCGAAAGTCACGGTCTGACCACGGCTATAGGACGAGTCGAACTCAGTACCATCTACCAGCGTACCGCGGTAGTGCACTTCAACGGTATCGTCAGCGCCCGGCAGAGGGCCATCACCAGCCTCCAATACCTCATACTGCAGACCTGTTTCAGTAACAACCACGCCTTCGCGAGCCTTGTTTTCTTCCAGGAAAGCAACTGCAGCGGCTTGATTCACTTCAGCCATCTGGGCTTGAGCCTCCTGCTGTTCGGCGACCATCTTTTCCTGATAAGCCTGCATTTCAGCCGCAATCTCTTCTTGCGTCATCCTGCCTTCCTGACCACCGGCGCCATCGCGATAACCTGCAATAAAAGCGTCGATATCCATTGGCATCCCGTCCTGCGCCATGCGCTGCCCGAGGCCGAAGGCGATACCGTAGCTGAGACGTTGCTCGGTGCTGTCGAGGGTGATATCCGCAGCGGCGGGCGCCACGGCACTGTCATCGGTGGTCGCGGTCTGTTCGTTACAGGCTTGCAGGCTGAACACTCCAACCAGGGCAAGCGGTAATGCGTACTTTTTCATAGAGTCATTCCATCATTGAAAACTGTAGTGAGCACCAGTAATGCCCCTTATAACTGCGGTCATCTCACCCCGTATACAGCCCGGCCTGAAAACACTGTGTGGACATGGCTGAGTGAAGAACGTGGGGAGCAGAGCGTGCAGTGGACCGGAAGTGTACTACCGGGCCGGACCGGTTGCCACCCCCGATGAAGGCACGCCGGAAGCTGGTTCTCGGCGCTCGCCGCGCGTAAACTTCGCGCCCTATGATTATTCTTCGCGACATCGAACTGCGCAGGGGCAGCAAACTGCTGCTGCAGGGCGCACAGGTTACCATTCAACCCGGCCAAAACCTCGCATTGATCGGCGCCAACGGCAGCGGTAAGTCGAGCCTGTTTGCCCTCCTGCTTGGCCAGCTAGGAGCCGATGGCGGTGAAATAGAGGGTATGAACAACCTGCGGCTGTCACATATGGCACAGGAAGTTCACGCCACCGATCTCCCTGCTGGCGAGTATGTCTGGCGTGGTGATCAGCAACTGTCTGCATTGATGGACAAACTGCAGGCGCTTGAGTCTGCCGGCGATTACGCCGCAGCGGCCCCGCTGCACTCAGAGCTGGAAGCCATAGACGGCTACAGTGCCGCGCGGCGCGCCGAGCTGTTACTGCAGGGGCTGGGTTTTGCCGACGACGCCGCGAACAGGCCGGTGAGTGATTTTTCCGGTGGCTGGCGTATTCGCCTGAATCTGGCGCGCGCACTGATGACTCCCTCAGATGTGTTACTGCTGGACGAACCCACCAACCACCTGGACCTCGACGCGACGCTGTGGCTGCAGCAGTGGTTGCAGCAATACGCAGGCACCCTGCTGATGATATCCCACGACCGGGACTTTATTGACGCCACCTGCGAACGCATTCTGCATATCGAACAGCAGCAACTGTTCAGCTATAAAGGCAACTATTCCCAGTTCGAGGCCCAGCGCGCTGAGCGCCTGGCCGATCAACAGGCCAGTTACGCGAAGCAGCAACGACGCATCGCCGAGATCGACGACTTCGTCCGCCGCTTCCGTTACAAGGCCACCAAGGCAAAACAGGCACAGAGCCGGCTCAAGGAACTGGAGCGCATGCAGGCTATAGCCCCCGCGCACATAGATTCACCGTTCGACTTCAGCTTTCCGCCTGCAGAGAAAACCAGTGACCCGTTACTGCGCATCGACGAGGCCGCGCTGGGATATGGTGACACCACCGTCCTGAGTGGTGTGGACCTGCAGCTGCGACCTGGCAGCCGCTATGGCCTGCTGGGGCGCAATGGCGCAGGCAAATCCACCCTGCTCAAGTCACTGGTGGGGCAGTTGCCACTACTTGCGGGCAGCATCAGCCCGGGAGAGCACTGCCAGATAGGCTATTTCGACCAACAACAACTGGAAGCGCTGGATATGGAGGCCAGCCCCGTCCTGCATATCCAGCGCTTGAGCCCGGATGCGCGGGAGCAGGATATCCTGAACTTCCTTGGCGGCTTCAACTTTCGCGGTGACGCCGCCACCAGCGCGGTCGCCCCGTTTTCCGGCGGGGAAAAAGCGCGACTCGCGCTGGCCATGGTGGTCTGGCAACGCCCCAACCTGCTGGTTCTTGACGAACCCACCAATCATCTGGACCTGGAAATGCGTCATGCCATGGAGGTCGCCCTGCAAGCCTACGAGGGAGCACTGATTCTGGTCAGCCATGACCGCCATATGCTGCGTAACACGGTAGAGGAACTGTTACTGGTGCACGACGGGCGCGTGGATGAGTATCAGCAGGACCTGGAGGGGTATGAAAAGTGGATACTGGGAAGCATCAGAACAGATGCCCCAACAGCGCAGACCAGCAGTCATGGCGACGATGGCTCGCGCAAGGAAAAACGCCAGCAGGCTGCAGCGCAGCGGGAGAAGATTCGCCCCCTGCGCAAACAGCTCGCCAGCAACGAGGCGGAAATGGCCAAGGTAGAGGGTCAACTGGCTGCCCTGCAGCAAAGCCTGGGTGACAGTGACCTGTACAGTGAATCCCGCAAAAGCGAACTGGCGGAGCTCCTGCAACAGGAAGGCACATTGAAGCAACGGGCCAGCGAGCTGGAAGAAGCGTGGCTGACCCTGCAGGAGACGCTGGAGTCAGTGGGCGGCTAGCGCCGACGCAGCAGCGCGCGGTAAAGCCTGCCGCCGATTATTCGAAACCGCGTGTACAGCGATATCAGCGGTGACATCAGGCCATAGCGCAAGCGCGCAAACTCTGCTATCTCCAGCGCAATCGCCTCGATACTCTCTTCGCTGAAATGATAATAGTCTCCGCCGGGCACGGGATAACTGGCGTCAAGTTCAAGACCGTAGCGCTGTACCAACCAATCCAGATCAGGCTTCATGCTCTCTATAACCTTTTCATAGATCGCGGCTGGTGCCGCGTATTTTCGACCCGGTATATTCGCCAGGCGCTGGATCTCATCCGCTTTGCGCAACGGGTTACGAGACCCGTTGACCAACAGCGGCAAACTGCGGTTCAGCGCGCTGATCAGCAGCGCTGCCTCATGGCTCATGCTGGTATTGGACGGCGGACGCGGGCGAAACTGCTCACCTACATCGAACCCCAGCTGCTCGAACATTACGCGGGTGAGGCCACGCGGATCGGCTACCGCGGCAGCGAAGTCATACACTACCAAAGCTTTATTACCGAACGCTTTTTCCACCCGCTGAAACAGCGATTTGAAGCGATAGAATGGCGGGTTTTCATACAGATCTTCCAGCACGCTGCCAATATTCAGACGCTGTTGAATTTCGCTGGAAAGCGCATGCACCGGGTGCCGTACACAGGCAACGACAACAATTTCCTCGGCATAGCCGCGCAGCCATTCGGCCAGTTCGAGCATATCCGGCCGGTAAAAGTGGGCGACACTTTCTGCCGATAGCAGCAGGTTGTTTGCAGACGTCTTGCGGAAACTGCTTTCAAGGCAGGACAGTGTCTGCCGATTGTAGTCAGCCAGCTGCTCGGCCGTCTCCATTCCCCGGGCAGCCAATCGCTGCCGCACATCCGGGTGGGAGGAATACAGCGCACGAAGCAATATCGAGTGATTACCCTCAAAATGACGCTCGTGGGGAAAGTAGCGGGGGTAGTGAATATCATGCTGCGACTCGAGCACGCGTGCGTTAGCCAGAATATCCCGTTGCACAGAGGTTGTTCCGGTCTTGCCGAGGCCAATATGCAGGTAAAGCTTGTTGAACTTTTTCAATAGTTGTTTCCGAATAAATCCTGCGACTCAACCGGCTACCAGGGCCAGTTTTTCGCGGCGCGACAAGCGCTTGATAGCGGCCTCGCGCTGCTGGGCAGTACTGCGATCTGCAGCGGGTTCAGACCAGAGCAGGTTCACCGGCCGCCGGCCGCGCGTGTACCTGGGGCCGCCAGCCAGCTCACCGTTGTGCTGCCGCAATCGCTTCTCCACATCCAGTGCCACGCCAGTGTACAGCGAGCCATCGGCACACTGAAGAACATACACTCGCCAGCGGGAACCCGGCATCAGACCAGTGCCAGCACCTCTTTCACACAAGCGCTGATGCCTGAGTAAGCTTCGGAAACACTGCCGGCGAGCATATAGGCAGGCGTGGTCACCAGCTTTTTCTCCGCGTCCACGCGCGCTTCGCTCACCGGGCAGGCGAGATGTTGCCCGCCCATGGCGTTTATTGCAGCCGCCACTTCGGCATCATCGCCAATGGTACAACGGGTTCCTGCACCGCAAATAGCCGCCGACATAACCGGAGCGATGCAGACCAGGCCTATGGGTTTTCCCGACTGATGGAAAGACTGGGCAATACTGAGAAAATCTCCCTGCACGGTCATTTCGGTACCTGCGACAGCAAAGTCACAGAGGTTCTTGGCAGCTCCAAAACCACCTGGCACCAGCAGGGCATCAAAATCTGCGGTATCCAGATCTGTCAGCGGCTTTATATTGCCTCGGGCAATACGCGCTGCCTCAACCAGCACATTGCGCGTTTCGCCCTCTACGGGCTCACCGGTGAGATGATTGATCACATGCAACTGCTCCCTGTCGGGCGCGAAACACTGATAACTGGCGCCCTGTTGCTCCAGACAGAGCAGCGTCAGCACCGCTTCATTTATCTCCGCACCGTCATACACTCCGCACCCGGAAAGGACTACCGCCACCTTCGCCATTCACATCACCTCTGACTGTTAACCGATTACCGAGCGGCAATTCTAGCACCTAGCCGCAGTGATTAAAGCCGCTATTGATCAGTATTGATCAGCAGTCTTGATCAGGACACCCATCCCTAAAATCATAGTATTGATCAGAGTAGTCAGAGAGTAGTCAGGACACCCACCCCAACTCCATCCAATTCAGCCAATGCATTGACCCGCCCACAACTGCTCCATAGTCTGTCCACTAGACCCCCAGGCACCGGACTCATAGAATGACCCTGCCACGCCGCGCACAAGTATCGCTCTCCGAAACGCCCTATTACCACTGTATAGCCCGGTGCGTACGCCGCGCCTTCCTGTGCGGCACCGATGCCTACACCGGTCGGGACTTCGAACACCGCAAACAGTGGCTTGTCGATCGAATCAAGCAACAATCCGACGTGTTTGCCATCGACATCTGTGCGTATGCCATCATGAGTAACCATTACCACATTGTGCTCCGCGTCGACCGTAAACGGGCGCTGAACTTCTCCGACGAAGAAGTCGTGGAGCGCTGGACGCGAATCTTCAGCGGGCCGATTCTCATCCAACGAATGCAGGCTGGTGACACTCTCTCACCCGCTCAGCGACAAACCCTATCGGACATTATCGCCGTGTGGCGGCAACGGCTGGCCGACATCAGTTGGTACATGCGTTGCCTGAATGAGTTTATCGCCCGTCAGGCCAATGCCGAGGACGAGTGTACCGGGCGTTTCTGGGAGGGACGGTTCAAGTCACAGGCATTGCTCGATAACACGGCGCTATTGTCATGTATGGCCTACGTTGACCTGAACCCGGTACGCGCAGGCATTGCCACTACGCTTGAAAGTTCGGACTTCACCTCCATTCAGGCGAGATTGGCGTCCCGATGCAAAGGCCGTAACAGCACGGCTTCTTGTAAGCACTCGGCAGGTGTGAGCCTCCTGTCCTTCTCCGCTGGCAGATCAAATACGGACGCCACCACCCTGCCCTTCACGCGAAAAGACTACCTGGAACTGGTAGAGACAACAGGGCGCCGTGTTGTCAGGGGCAAGGCAGGCGGAATACCCGACCACGTGCCCCGCTTACTGACGCTGCTAGGACTCTCGTCAGACCAATGGGATACGCTATCCCTGGAGGTCCACAGCACTAGACTCAAGGCCATTGGCAACCTTGAGAGACTCCGCAGCTTCGCTCAAGCTACCGGGCGCTTACGCACGGTGGGGGCCGGGTTGTTGAAACAGGTGTATGGCTGACGCCAGGGCACCGTTTTTTCTGCGTCAGCAATTCGGTGCTGACCACTAGTCAGGTCCTGACGCGGCTAACCGCCGACTCTCACAGTTCCAACCAAACACTGTGGCCCTGCATTCATATTTTCAGGTAGGTGACCCTAGACTCAGCCACGGCCAGATCAGATACCATCTTCGATTAACGCATTTGTTCACAATCTTTCTGTAAGTTTGGCTTGCTCAGGGTGGGTGTCCTGAAAGATTTTTTTGAAGCGGCCTGAGGTGGGTGTCCCAATAGAAAGCCCATAGCGCGCTCATGGTAATATTACGTTCTACTAAAGT
>JAUIIQ010000148.1 GCA_030431585.1 Gammaproteobacteria bacterium
CAGTCGATGTAGCTGCGCACAACTGACGCTTCAGCCGACATGGGCGACATCATTTTCAGCTTGCCCAATTCGGTTTCTGCTTTTTCCCTGGCCTCGGGAGGCATGCGTGCCTCGGTGATGCGGGTCTGCAGCTCATCCAGTTCATTCGGGGCTTCGTCCATCTCGCCCAGTTCTTTCTGGATAGCTTTCATCTGCTCATTGAGGTAGTACTCGCGCTGGCTCTTCTCCATCTGTTTCTTAACGCGACCACGGATACGCTTCTCTACCTGGAACAGGTCAATCTCGGCCTCCATGAGCCCCATCAGGTGTTCAAGGCGAGCACGGATGCCGGAGATCTCGAGAATACGCTGCTTCTCCTCCAGGTCCACGCTCATATGGGCGGCGATGGTGTCCGCCAGGCGACCGGGTTCGTCGATTCCGGTAAGCGACGTCAACACCTCTGCCGGCACCTTCTTGCTCAGGTTGACGTACTTCTCGAACTGCGTGTTGGTTGAGCGCAGCAGACCTTCAACCTCTGACTCGGGAACCTCGTCACTGACAATCTCTCTTACCGCCGCCACGGCAAATGCGCCGTCGTCATCGATGCTGTCCAGCGCAGCCCGGTAACTCCCCTCAACCAGCACCTTGATAGTGCCATCGGGCAACTTGAGCAGTTGCAGGATATTGGACACGGTACCCACCTGGTAGATATCGTCAGTGCCGGGGTTGTCATCGGCCGCGTTTCGCTGAGCCACCAACAGCACTTGCTTGTCGTTGGCCATGGCATCTTCCAGCGCCTCAATCGATTTTTCACGGCCCACGAACAGCGGCAGGACCATGTGCGGATACACCACCACATCGCGCAGCGGCAGAAGAGGTAACTCGATAACTGAGGATGAACCCATAGCGGTCTCCGGGTTGGGCGGCGAAACGACTGTGTTACCGGGTATGGGGGCACTTTGCGCGAATACAAGCGCCCGAAGGCGTCCCGGGATGAATCAGAGCGCCCCGGTATAAACCGGGGCAGCCCTTGCTCTATTCTTCGGTCGAAGCAGTGCGAGCAGCCGGCTCGTTGTTCTGGTACACCAGCAGCGGCTCGGAATCACCGCGAATGACGGACTCGTCTATCACTACCTTGCTCACATCATCCCGTGACGGGATGTTGTACATGGAGTCGAGCAAGACACCTTCAAGGATCGAGCGCAGTCCGCGTGCGCCAGTCTTGCGTTCCATTGCTTTCTCTGCAACAGCACGCAGACCGTCTTCGCGGAAATCCACTTCGACGCCTTCCATCTCAAACAGCTTGCTGTACTGTTTGGTCAGGGAGTTCTTCGGTTCGGTAAGAATCTTGACCAGGGCGTCCACATCAAGTTCTTCCAGTGTAGCGATAACCGGCAAACGACCGACGAATTCTGGAATCAGGCCGTACTGCACGAGGTCCTCTGGCTCTAGGTCAAACAGCAATTCACCCACATTGCTGGTCTCGTCCTTGCTTTTGACCTCCGCGGCAAAACCAATGCCACCCTTCTCGGAACGGTTGCGAATAACCTTGTCCAGTCCGGCAAATGCGCCGCCGCAAATGAACAGAATATTGGATGTATTGACCTGCAGGAATTCCTGTTGCGGGTGCTTTCGCCCACCCTGGGGGGGCACCGAGGCCACCGTGCCTTCGATCAGCTTCAGCAGGGCCTGCTGCACGCCTTCACCCGACACATCCCTGGTGATCGAGGGGTTGTCGGACTTGCGTGAGATCTTGTCGATTTCGTCAATGTAGACGATACCGACCTGAGCTTTCTCGACGTCGTAGTCGCACTTCTGCAACAGCTTCTGGATAATGTTCTCGACGTCCTCACCCACATACCCTGCTTCAGTGAGCGTGGTGGCATCGGCAATGGTGAACGGCACATCCAGTAATCTCGCGAGTGTCTCAGCAAGCAAGGTCTTACCCGAGCCGGTAGGACCCACCAGCAGGATGTTGCTTTTACCGAGTTCTACATCATCACCGCGGTTCTGTCCGTGACGCAGGCGCTTGTAATGGTTATAGACCGCGACGGAAAGGACTTTCTTGGCGCGCTGCTGACCTATGACGTACTCGTCAAGAATGGCCTTGATCTCATGCGGCACAGGCAGATGGTCCTGCGACGCCTCGCTGTTACTCTCCGCAACTTCCTCGCGAATAATGTCGTTGCATAGGTCGACACATTCGTCGCAAATAAACACCGAAGGGCCGGCAATCAGCTTGCGTACTTCGTGCTGGCTCTTGCCGCAGAAGGAGCAGTACAACAGCTTGCCGCCGTCGTCGCCGGATGTGGTGGTTTCGTCACTCATTAAGCCGCCCTGCGCGAGAATAGTGAATTTTCATCATCATGACGTCTAAGATGATGTTTTTTACCGTGTTTTGCAAGTCCCGACCGGCAGGAAACACCGGATAATGCGACCTTTCAGGCAGCGCTGCCCCTGCTGACGACTACTTCGTCAACCAGACCGTAGTCTTTGCTTTCCTGAGCGTTCATGAACCGGTCGCGCTCGGTATCACGCTCGATGACCTCCAATGGCTGGCCAGTATGCTCTGCCATAAGCTGGTTCAAACGCTGGCGCATGATGAGAATTTCCTTGGCGTGAATCTCGATATCAGTCGCCTGACCCTGCGCTCCACCGGAGGGCTGGTGGATCATGGTACGGGCATTCGGCAGGCAGAAACGCTTGCCCGGAGCCCCGCCACACAGCAGGAACGCCCCCATAGAGGCCGCCTGACCCAGGCACATGGTGCTGACGTCGGGCTTGATGAACTGCATGGTGTCGTAGATGGACAAGCCGGCCGTGACCGCACCGCCGGGTGAGTTAATGTATAAGTGTATGTCCTTGTCGGGGTTCTCCGACTCAAGGAATAAAAGCTGCGCTACCACGAGGTTCGCCATGTGGTCTTCAACCGGTCCCACCAGGAATATCACGCGCTCCTTGAGCAGGCGCGAGTAAATGTCGTAGGAGCGTTCACCGCGAGCGGTTTGTTCCACCACCATGGGCACCAGGCCCAGGTTCTCGATGGTTTGCTGGTTGCGCCCGTCTGGGTTGAATGACATTAGCGTGTATCCCTGTTCAATGATGAATGCGAGATGGGGCGTTGCCTGCAACGCCCCACTAAAACGTCGTTATCAGTCCAGCTCTTCCTGGCCAGCAGGCGCAATGGCGTCCTGATAACTACACTTCTCTTCTACTATGTTGGCACTCTCCAGCAGTTTTTCAACCACCTGGTCTTCCAGTACCTTGGACTCTACTGAAGCCAGTTGCTCCTGGTTTGAGTAATACCAGTTGATCACTTCCTCCGGCTCTTGGTACGTGGACGCCATCTCTTCAATCGCAGCGCGCACTTTTTCCGGGTCTGCCTTGAGTTCGAACTTACTCACCAGCTCTGAAAGTACCAGGCCCAGTTTCACCCGCTTCTGGGCGTTTTCCGTGAACATATCGTCAGGCAAAAGGGACTTGAGGTCCAAATCCTGCCCGGCCGCCCCGCCGAACTGCTGAAACATCTGATTGCGTAGGGCGTCCACTTCCTGCGCGACCAGCGCTTTGGGGATCTCTACGCTCTCATGGGCGGCTATCACGGCGTCCATCACCTGCTGCTTGACCTTGCCCTCGACTGCATTCTTGAGCTCGCGAGCCATGTTCTCGCCAACTTCCTTGCGAAACTGCTCTTCGCCACCTTCTTCAACACCGTACTTGGCGAACAGTTCCTCGTCCATCTCGGCCGGCGCCATTTCTTCGACGGCATTCACCTTGACCTTGAACTCCACCGCCGCGCCCTGCAATTCCTCATTGTGGTAGTCCTCGGGGAAACTCAGCTCCAGCGTCTTTTCATCGCCCGCTTTCATACCCACGATTCCGTCCTCGAATCCTGGAATCATACGGCCCGAACCCAATTCCAGATCAGAGCCCTCGGCGCTCCCGCCTTCAAAGGCCTCGCCATCACGCGTGCCGGCGTAATCAATATTGACCTTGTCGCCTTCTGCCGCAGCTCGCTCGACCGGCTTCCAGCTGCCCTGCTGCTTGCGAAACACCTCGATAATGTTATCGATGTCCTCGGCGGTCACCTCGGCAACCGGTTTGGTGACATCGAAGTCCTTGATCTCAAGCACTTCTACTTCCGGAAAGACCTCGAACGTGGCGATGTACTCAAGGTCTTTACCCGCGTCCAGAGACCGGGGCTCGATACTGGGCTGACCTGCGGGACGCAGCTTCTCCTGCACCACTGCTTCCTGGAAGGATTGACTCATCACCTCGCCCAGCACTTCCTGACGCACGCCGGCGCCAAAGCGCTGGCGCAGGACCTTCATGGGCACCTTGCCTGGTCTGAAACCCGGCAGACGAACGTTCTTGGCGGCCTTTTTCAGGCGCTCGTCCACTTCACTGTCTATGCGTGCCGCGGGTACGCCAACGGTCAAACGACGCTCCAGACCGGAAGTCGTCTCAATCGAAACCTGCATGGTATTTCCTCATCAATGACCAGGTGGAGAGTGCCCTGACACTCCCTGTTTGTTGTCGGCTCGATCGATAATCGTAACCGCTCGGAATTTGGTGCGGAAGGAGAGACTCGAACTCTCACGCCTTGCGGCACTGGAACCTAAATCCAGCGCGTATACCAATTTCGCCACTTCCGCGCGAGTGCACCGCCAGTTCCGTGATTAGAAAGCACTGGAGCTTTATTTGCCTAACCAGTTGATTATCAGGCAATAAAGACGCCTTTCAACCGACATGAGGAGGTGTCACAAGGGCGCCGATTCTGCCACAAAGACCAGACCGGTTCAACCGCTCAGCCGCGCGGCATCGCCAGCAGTAAAACGAGCGGCTGCGCAGGCTGCGAAGAGCGCAGTTCAACAGCGTATCCCGGCGGCAGATATGCGGCCTGTTCTGCCTGCAATGCCACGCCGGTAAGCTCCATCTGCCCCTCTACCACCATCACCAGAACATAACTGCCATGGTGTGCAAAGCTTTCAGCGCTGCCCGGCTCCAGCCGCAGCCGCCTGACCTCGAAGTCGGGAAAATCAACAATGCGTTCGGCGGCGACCCCTGCCCCGGCCGGCAACCGCTCAAAGGGAACCTGTGGCGGCGGCTGCAGAATCATCTGCTGCACGGCCTCGGCTGTGTCCCAGTGCGCCTGCGTAAGCACTTTTTGCGCGAAGGACAGAATCTTCCGTTCATAGACCGGCGTCTGGAATTCGATGGTGCGAACGCCGTGCTGCAGGGAGTGCGGCATGCACAAGGGCACTACCACAACATCACCCACCCGCAACTCACGCAGGTGCGTAAAGGCATTCATACGTTGGCGCAGTGCGGCCTCCCGCGAACGCAGTTCCGCAGACGGCGGGGACGATTCAGGCAGCGCGTCTATTTCCCTGCGCACCTCCTCGTACTCACGCACGGCGCCAAGATACGCCTCACAGAACGCGTCGCGGCTGCCTGCATTGGCAACTTGCGCGGGATCAAAGCCGAAGCGAATGGCCCCGGCACCACCGGGCCACGCCGTTTCGTCAACGTGGGTGACCACATAGACCTCACGCTTTTGCGTATGCAACTCAAAGTACAGGTCACCGGTCACCTCTTCAGGAAGTGGGTCGAGGATTTTCAACAGCACCAGGGGGGCGCCCTGTTCTCCGGCACCCGGCGCAGGCATGACGGCCTGCACCCAGGGGATGGGCGCGACATTAACGCCATCACTGAAACAGCAGACGCCGCGCGCCTCCACGCCCGTATACCAGATCTCCTGGCCCCAGGGTTTAGGAATGAACACAGGCTCCAGCCTGAGCGGCCTGCCCGGCTCAAATAACGCAAGAGCGTGCTTTGCAGCCCATTCCTCAATTTGCGCTTGAGCGCTGGTAGCGCTCGCCACCAGCGCGCAATCTGTTACCGCACACACGATTTGCCCGGGCGACTTCAAGAAATAGACAGCTGTCAGGGGCAAGGGGTTAGCATCGGACAACCACCAGCAGCGGAACTCAAACTCAACCAGCAGTAACCCGGCCGAAGGCTGCCCAGCGCGCCAGCGCGTCAACTCCGCCAGTGGCTCGCCGCGGGTTCGGTGCAGAAAGCTCACAGGATTGTCGGGTGATTTCACGGGCGCGCTCTTCGAGACATACTTCAGACCAGAATAAAAAATTATTTACTTATTACCAAATATGATTAAAAACGAGCAAAGCTGCTGTGGAAAATTACCAATTTTGAGCGATACTAAGGGCGTAGCCATCTATCCCCTAGTTTAGTCAGGTGGCTGCGGGGGCATACCCAATGCTCTCTGAGGGAAGAGACTCCCTCATGTTTCACTCCTAATGGTCTTATTGGGTCCCTTTTGGGACCCATTTTTTTGTCTTATTTATTTATATTTCAGGGAGTTAAGAGGCTTACCTACAAACCATCTGAGCTTCTCTACATGGTGTGGGTGGGGCGATCTGAGCCGAGTGAGCCTGCCAGGTGGTTCTCTATTCGGGCATTCGCCGCGGCGTCCTGCTCACTGAACTGCACACCGATCCCCGCCGTTCGATTGCCCTGTGCGCCTTTGGGAGTGACCCAAACCACCTTCCCTGCTATCGGTATCTTTTCCGGCTCATCCATCAGGGTGAGCAACATGAACACTTCATCTCCCAGGGAATACGCCTTGTTCGTGGGCACAAACAATCCACCATTTTGCAGAAAAGGCATGTAAGCGGAGTACAGCACCGCCTTGTCCTTTATGGTGAGTGAAAGAATACCGTTGCGGCTGTTTTGTCCGCCCTGATTCATGGCCCTGGCCTCCCTGTGCTGCCGCCGATGTTATCACCGGTGTCTCCGCCGCCCAATATCGAATGCAGTTTTTCCAGCAAAACTTCCGTGATCAGCTGCCTGTTGGGATTGGCTCCGCTGTTCACCGCTCGCTGTACGCCAACCACTTCATCCAGCAGATAGAACAGTCGCCTGCCAGCTTCGCTGCCCAGCGATTTGCGGTCACTGCCACGCAAGGTCAAACGAATGGCTGCGGCAATTTGCTGCAGGGCATCGCTCACCGGCGCGTCCGCCAGCATATCGGCGGCCTCGAAAACACTCAGCTTACCCGCAAGCAAGCCCCTGCAGGCAACTCGCATGCTGATCAACTGTTCTGCGTCGGCTGCGCTGTGCATCGCCTCGGCGAGTAGCGGCATTCCCCCTGCCAGCTGCAACAGTCGCTCGCTTTCGCCGCGATCCCCCGTCGCCTTGTCCAGCCAGTCCAGGCAGGCGTGGTCAGCAGGGACCGGCAGCTTGACGATCTGGCAGCGTGAGCGAATGGTGGCGGGCACGCTGTGCAGGCGATCGCAGACCAGCAACAAAAAGGTGTCCACCGAAGGTTCTTCCAGGGATTTCAACAGCGCATTGGCCGCGTTGGTGTTCATCGCGTCCGCCGGTGCCAGCACCAGGACCTTACGTTGGCCGAAACTCGCCGTGCGTGTGGCAAATGCGACGGCATCCCGCACTTGATCAACCTTGATGCTGCGGCTCTTTTCTTCCGGCTGCAGCCAGCGCAGGTCGCCATGGGTACCACTGCCACTAAGCTCGCAGGCATGACAGCTGCCACAGTTCAGGCCGCCACTGGGCGCCTTGCACAACAGCAATCGCGCCATGGCCAGCGCCAACCGCGCTTTGCCGCTGTGCTGCAAGCCGACAAACAGCAGCGCATGGGGCAGCGTGTTGTCCTCCAGTTGCTGGTTGATGCGGCTCCACGCTTCTGCCTGCCACGGCAGCGGGGCGCTGATCGCAGGGAGCCCGGTCAACGCAGTCATCTGAGCCGCACGCCCCAACAGGCTGCAAGCTCTCGACAAACATCCTCCAGCTGCGACTGCACCTCCGCCAGCGGGCGGGACGCATCCACGACCCGGTAGCGGCCGCTGCTTTCGCCTGCGAGTTGCAGGTATGTACTGCGCACTTTTTCGAAGAAGCCGGTCTTTTCCTGTTCGAAACGATCCAGCTCACCGCGTTCCGTTGCCCTGGACATACCCACGTCAACCGGGGCATCCAGCAGCAAGGTGTAGTCAGGGCGAAGGTGCCCCTGAACGAGTTGCTCCAGCTGCCGGATCATACTCACGGGTAATTGCCGTCCACCTCCCTGGTAGGCGTAGGTTGCGTCGGTGAAACGATCACAGAGCACCCACCGCCCGGCGGCGAGGGATGGTTCGACCACCTGTGCAATATGTTGCGCCCGTGCCGCGAAGATAAGCAGCAACTCGGCTGCGGGTACCACCGGTTCGTCTCTGGGCCGCAGCAGTAACTCGCGTATATCCTCGCCCAGCTCGGTGCCACCGGGTTCACGAGTCACCACCAGGTCTATATTTCGCTCGCGCAAATGCTGTTCAAGGAAGTCGATATTGGTGGACTTGCCCACACCTTCCCCGCCCTCAACTGTGATAAATAAGCCTCGTGATTGCATATCTCTTCTTATGGTTTCGCTGGTGCGGAGCGATAATCTTCTCTGCGTTGCAGCTGGTATTTACGCACGGCACGTTCATGCTC
>JAUIIQ010000149.1 GCA_030431585.1 Gammaproteobacteria bacterium
TCTGCAACCCTACCGAATACTGCTTGTCCAATCTGAGGAAATTCGGCGCCAGCTCGTAGAATACTCTTACGGGCAGGACAAGGTATTGCACTCCAGCCTTCTGGTGGTTTTCGCCGCTCAGACGGCGCTTGGCGATGAAGCCATGGAGCGTTTTATTGCGCAGGTCGCGGAGTCGCGCAAGCAGCCAGCGTCTGAGCTAGGCGCTTACGCGGATCACATTAAAAATGCGTTGGCTGCGAAATCCCCCGGCGAACGGGTGGCCTGGGCGAAGAACCAGGCCTACCTCGCACTGGGCAATTTCCTCACAGCGGCCGCCTTGGCCCGGGTCGATGCCTGTCCGATGGAGGGCTTTGATGCGGCAGGCTATGACCAGGTACTGGGGCTCCCGGAGCAACAACTGACTACCGCTGTCATCTGTCCTGTCGGTTACCGCCATCCGGACGACCCCTACGCGGGGTATGACAAGGTGCGCAAGCCTTATGACGAGTTGTTTCTGGAGATATGAGGATGGCCATGTTTCCGCTCTTTGCCCTGTTGGCAGGCGCTGCCATCAGCGCGCAGGCCAGCATGAATGCGCAGTTGGGTGTATTGCTCAGAAGCGCCATGCTGGGCACCGGAGTAGCGTTTCTGGTGGGGCTGGGGTTCGTATCGCTGGCATTCTTCGCCCTGCAGCGAGATTTTCCCTCGCCGGAGGCGGTGCGTTCAGTGCCGGTCTACCTCTGGTTCTCCGGTGGTGCATTGAGCGCGTTTGCCATATCCACCTATTTCTACCTGATTCCGCAAATGGGTATAGGTACCATGATGTCATGGGCTCTAACGGGGCAGCTCGTGGTTGCCATGCTCGCCGGCCATTTCGGCTGGTTTGATTTACCTGTGCAGCCCATAAACTGGTCAAGACTCGCTGGAGTCCTTGCCCTGGCCATCGGAATTATCCTGATCAACGGAGACTGAGCCGTGCCCATAAATAAGGATGCTCTAGCGCTGGCCAACCTCGGCAACCTCACCGCTCTGTGGCAGGCCATGGGTGCAAACCCTGCAAGCGGGGAAGCCGCATTCCTCGCCTATAGAAATTCGGGATGGCCGCGTCGCTGCTGGTTCGATACTCGACGTAATTTGCCAACTATGGATCAGGTCGCCGACGTGCTCGCGGCATTGCCAACAGGCTACATCGTGCCCGTCTGGGAGGGCCCACTGGCGGCGGATTTGCGCGAGTCGCTGGTAAGGCAGGGCTACGAGCTTTCTTTCCAGCAGACGGCCATGAGCCTCCATCTGCTCGGCTACCCGGTGAATGATGGGATCGCCGCCGAGCTCGACGACGGGCAGCGCCTGCAGTTACAACGCGTTTACGCTGCAGAGCCTGTACGCACCTGGTGTGAAGTCGGGGGAGGCGCCTTCGGCTATGACATTGATCCCGCAGTCATTAGCGGCGCGTTGGCGACAACCGGCCTGGAGCTCTATGCAGGATTGATCGGCTCGGAAGTGGTTGCAACCGGCCTGCTGTTGCAGACTGGCGGGATAGCCGGTATCCACCAGGTGGGCGTCTCCCGGGCTTTTCGCGGCAGGGGTATAGCAAGGGCGCTGATGTACCTGCTGCTCGGGCGCTGTGTGGAATCCGGTGCTGAGTACGTGACCCTGCAGGCCTCTGTTGAGGGTGAGCCCTTGTACCGCTCGATGAACTTCGAGGCGCAGTTTAACATCAGCAATTATGTAAGGGGGGTTAGGGTGTGAAGACACTATCGCCGGAAGAACTGCACGCATCCATTTATCCAGTTAGTGGGAAGCCTGACCTGAATCGGCGTTTCACTCTTTGTGGGGGTAAAAAGTTATGAAGACAGGCTTCTGCGTGATCTACCGTTTTCGTGTTCGTCCCGGTGCAGAAGACACCTTTCGTCATGGCTGGGCGCAGCTGACTAAAGCAATCCGTGATCGGCGCGGGGGGCTCGGCTCGCGCCTTCACCGGACTGATGAGGGCTTATGGCTGGCTTATGCCCAGTGGCCGAACCGGGATGCCTGGGAACGTGCCCGGCAACTGGAAACCGCTGACCCCGACGCTGCACGTACAATGGGTGAATCGATCGAGGAGAGTTTGCCGCCGATATTGCTGGAACCAGAGATTGATTTGCTGGAGCCATTAGCAGGCAGCCTGTAGCGTTAACTTGTATCCCCCTTCGTTGTTGGCAGCACCAAGATGAAGCAGCCTGTGTTCATATGGTGCGATATAAGCGTGCGGGCCAGGGTATATCTGGCCCAAGCGCCACAAAAGATCCGCGAAACGGCGCAATAACCGGCCTCCCATGGCTGTTGGCACGCCCCTTGCTATTACTCAGTGAACGTTGTGTAAATACTGAGGAAACTATCTATGTCGTATCTGGAACCCACTGAGTTTGTGACCAAAATGGTCGACCAAGGCGAGTCGAAGGTGTACATGTCGACCAAAGACACGCTGATCCGTGCTTTTATGGCGGGCGCCATCCTGGCTCTCGCAGCAGCCTTCGCGATTACAGTTGCCACCAAAACCGGCTCTGCGTTGGTTGGAGCTGTACTCTTCCCGGTTGGCTTCATCATGCTCTATCTGATGAAGTTCGATTTGCTCACTGGTGTATTTACGTTGGTACCTCTGGCGCTTATTGACAAGCGCCCCGGTGTTACCGTGAATCAGGTGCTGCGTAATTGGGGGCTTGTGTTTGTCGGCAACTTCGCCGGTGCAATAACGGTGGCGTTCATGATGTCGTTCATTCTTACTTACGGCTACAACACTGACGGCGGCGCTATCGCGGCAAAGGTGTCCACCATTGGTGAATCGCGTACGCTGGGTTACATGGAACATGGCGCGGCTGGTTGGATCACCATTTTCATTCGCGGCATGCTGTGCAACTGGATGGTCTCCATGGGCGTAGTAGGTGCCATGATCTCGACCTCAGCCACGGGCAAGATGATGGCTATGTGGATGCCGATCATGCTCTTCTTCTTTATGGGCTTTGAGCACTCCATTGTGAACATGTTTCTGTTCCCTTTCTCTATGATCATGGGTGGCGACTTCACGTTCATGGAGTACATTGTCTGGAATGAGCTGCCCACTGCGTTGGGTAACCTCGTTGGCGGCTTTGTATTGGTGGGCTTGCCACTTTACTACACTCACGTGCGCACCAGCCCGAATCGTCCTCTAAACCCGGAACCTGTACTGAAGCACGCAGCCTGATAGCCCTGGAAACGTAAGGCACTCGGTCATCTGAAGGATTGAGTGCCTCCTGCCATGTCACCTCGTATTTCAATCACCAGCGGACAGTGTTCCGACAAGGGGCGCAAGCTGCTGAACCAGGATTTTCATGGGATGGTGCAGCCGCGGGAACCGCTGCTGAGTTCCAAGGGGATTGTGGTGGCGCTGGCTGATGGAGTCAGTAGCAGTGAAGTCAGCCAGGACGCGAGTGAAACATCGGTGGCTGGTTTCCTGCAGGATTACTACTCCACTTCTGAGGCCTGGTCAGTAGCGAACTCGATTCAACGGGTGCTATACGCTACCAACTCGTGGCTGTATGCACAGAATCGAGCCGGGCCTCACCGCTACAATATAGAACGGGGGTACGTCTGCACTTTCAGTGCCGTCATATTGAAAGCTACCACAGCGCACATTCTCAGTATTGGCGACACGCGTGTCTACCGACTGTCAGGTGACGGCCTGGAGCAACTGACGGAGGATCACCGGGTATGGTTGTCGGACGATAAAAGCTATCTCAGTAGAGCCCTGGGCATGCGCGAGGGGGTTGATATCGATTACCGCAAACTTGCCTTGGCTGAGGGTGACACATTTGTTCTGGCCACCGATGGAGTCTACGAATTTGCTCGGCCAGAATTGATCATCAAAACGATAGAGGAAAACGGAGACGATCTGAATGCGGCTGCTCAGCGGGTAGTCCAGCATGCACTGGAACGTGGCAGTGATGATAACCTGACGATCCAGATCGTCCGTATCGACCAGCTACCTCTGTCCGGGGTGCACGAGCTCCATCAGCAGGCCGATGCACTACCCTTTCCTCCTGAAATGGGTCCCCGGTCTGTTCTGGACGGCTACCGGATTATCCGGGAAGTGCATCATAGCAGTCGCAGTCATGTTTACCTCGCAGAAGATGAGCAAACGCTTGAACAGGTAATACTGAAACTGCCATCTGTGGATAAGCGCAATGACCCGACTTACCTGGAAGCGCTATTAATGGAAGAGTGGGTGGCACGGAGAGTAAACAGTGTTCATCTACTCAAAGCCATTGCGCCCGGGAAACGGCGAAACTACCTCTATACGGTAAGCGAGTATATCGAGGGAAAATCTCTCGACCAGTGGATGAGGGACAACAGCCGGCCGGATATGGAAAGCGTGCGCAACATTATCGAGCAGATTGCAAAGGGCTTGCAGGCTTTGCACCGGCAGGAAATGCTGCATCAGGACCTACGCCCGGCCAATATCATGATCGATACGTCAGGTACCGTAAAGATTATCGACTTTGGAGCAGTACGGGTGGCGGGGATTGCCGAAACCGAAGCGCTGTCGCAGCGACAGCATATCCTCGGTACCATGCAGTACACTGCTCCAGAGTACTTCCTGGGTGAACCAGGCAGTGCTCAATCGGATATATTCTCTCTTGGCGTGATCGCGTACCAGATGCTCTCCGGGCGCCAGCCTTATGGTAACGCCGTGGCCAGGGCCACCACGCCAGCAGCACAGCGTAAGCTGGCATATCGATCGGTGCGCGATGATGAGCGATCCATACCTGCCTGGGTCGATAGCACCCTTCGTAGGGCCGTGCATGCAAACCCGTCAAAGCGATATAGCGAACTGTCCGAGTTTGTCTACGATCTGCGTCATCCCAACCCTGCATTCATGCGCGAAGGCCAGGCCCCTTTAGTGCAACGCAATCCGATACTGTTCTGGAAAACGCTATCGATGTTACTGCTGATCATGTTGCTGGTGTTGCTGGCAACGCATCCACTGGTCGGCGCTTAGCCGAACTTGTATTTATCTCTTATCTGCGACGAGGAAGAACCTATGAACAAAGTAGAAATGACTGAAGCCATTGTGATTGCCAAAGCCGGCTCCGGCCTTGCTTGGGAAGAAATCGCAGCTAAAGTGGGTCTGGCCCCTGTATTTCTCACTTCGGCATGCCTGGGTATGAACAGTCTCAAGCCTGATCATGCCAGGAAGCTGTGCGAAGTACTGAGTCTGGCCGACGAGGTGGGGGATGTTCTACAGGCGTTTCCTCACAAGCAATGGGATCAAACCGTACCTACAGACCCCCTTATCTACCGCTTCTACGAAATTGTTGGCGTTTACGGGGATACTATCAAGGAGCTGATTCACGAAAAATTCGGTGACGGAATAATGAGTGCCATCGATTATACGATGCACATCGACAAGGAAGCGGACCCAGCCGGCGATCGCGTTGTCGTTACCATGAACGGAAAGTTTCTGAAATACAAAAGTTGGTAGCCTCCCGGCAGACACTACCTACGATGTGATGCTCTCGATTTGTTACCAGGACGCCTTCACCAATAGCTCGCTCAGGCGTTTCCGCGCCTTGCCCTTGTTGTTGATCTTCCAGGCTATATAGCGTTCCTGGATTTCGGTGGTCTGCTGCTCGCTGCGAAGGATGACCAGTGCGCCGCTGTCCAGATGCGCTTGAATCAGTTTCCGGGGCAGGTGGCCGACTCCCAGGCCCGCAAGTTGCGCATGGATCTTCTGTTCCATGGTCTGCACGTAGAGCACCTGTTTGCCGCTGGTCAAACCCTCAGTCCGCAAGACATTGTGTGTTGCCGTGTCGTGCGTCACGATGCGTCGATAATCAGGTAGCTGCATGGCGACGGCTTGCGAGTCCGTAGCAATAAGGCCAAGCGGGTGTTTCGCGGCAGCCACCAGCAACATGTCCGCGGGGGGGATTGGCAGCGCGCGAAACCCTCTTTGCTTGGGCACTGGCGCTGGCGCCCCAACGAGCAGATCGATGCTGTCCATCTCCAAAGCCTCCCATCCTCCGCCGAGCACGCACTCGCGAATATCAATTTCCAGGCTGGGCTGCTCCGTTAGCAAAGTACCCAGTGCCTGAAAGAATGGCTCGCGTACAGTAGTCGACTCCAGCCCCAGGCGTAATCTTGGCTCCCAGCCGTTGGCCAGTTCCCGGACCTGATCAGCGAGATAGTCTGTGGCGCGGAGAATTTTTCGCCCTTCATCCAGCAGCAGCCTGCCGCTGGGCGTAAGCACTGAGCGTCGCCCCTGGCGCTGGAACAAGGTCACAGCAAGCTGTTCTTCCAGTTTCTGCACGGCGTACGACAGTGCCGAGGTGGCTTTGTCCAACTCCTCCGCCGCCTTGGCGAAACTACCGCGTCGGTCGATTGCGTCCAACACCTGCAATGCATCAAGCGTGATCGGGGATAGGCTCATCGATTGATTCTCCTCGCGAGAATACTGTTCAATAAATTAGAACATATTATAAGAAAAATAGCCCTTATTCGGTCAATCACGCATAGGTAAAGTGGCTTCATCAGTTCAACAAACCCATTTGTCTATACCAGGAGATGACCATGAAAAACGCAATACAAAGAATAACTGCCTCTGCAGCCGGCTACGATACACTGCCACTGCGCCTTGGCGCTGGAGTGATTTTCGTTGCACATGGCGCACAAAAAATGTTCGGCTGGTTCGGTGGATACGGGCTGCAGGGTACCGGCCAGTGGATGGCCTCAATCGGATTGGAGCCGGGAGTGCTGATGGCTGCGATGGCCGGTGGTGCTGAATTCCTGGGCGGTATTGCCCTGATCCTGGGCTTGCTGCTGCGACCCGCTGCGGCTGTACTGGCCGCGACCATGGTGGTCGCGATAGTCTCCGTGCATCTGCCAAATGGCCTGTTTCTGGCCAACAACGGCTACGAATTTGGACTGGCACTGCTGGCGGTTAGCGTCAGCCTGGCAATCCGCGGCGCCGGCAGCGCCAGCGTTGACCGGATGCTCAGTGCACGGCTGGTCGGATAAAGTGCAGTCGTATTTACAACAGGAAGTAATCTGATGAAGTATTCAGGGCTTACGCAACGCAAACTGGAGGTAGCTTAGTCATGGGCTTATTACAGAACGGCAAGTGGGTTGACAAGTGGTACGACACCGACGCAAGTGACGGTGAGTTCCGCCGCCAGGAAAGCCGCTTTCGCAACTGGGTTACAGCAGATGGCAGCGCCGGAGCAAGCGGCAAAAAGGGCTTCAGGGCGGAACCCGGGCGTTACCATTTATACGTGTCCCTGGCCTGCCCCTGGGCGCACCGTACGCTGATATTCCGCCAACTCAAGGATCTACAGGACTTGATTGACGTCACTGTGGTCCGGCCGTTGATGTTGGATAATGGCTGGGAGCTTGAGGGGGATCAGTACGGACTGGATTATCTGTATCAGCTGTATTTAAAAGGGAACCCTGATTACGAAGGCCGCGTTACCGTACCGGTACTCTGGGATAAACAGTTACAGATGATCGTCAGCAATGAATCAGCTGATATTATCCGCATGTTCAATAGCGCTTTCAACGGTATCACCGGCAACGACAATGATTACTACCCTGAAGCATTGCGTGCGCAGATCGACGCTATCAATGAACGGGTGTACGACGGAATCAACAACGGCGTATACCGCGCTGGCTTTGCAACCAACCAACAGGCCTATGAAGCAGCCTATTACGAACTGTTTGAAGCCTTGGATTGGGTTGAGCAAACCTTAACGCAGCAGCGTTATCTTGCCGGCGACCGCCTGACCGAGGCGGACTGGCGTCTTTTCACCACCCTGATTCGCTTTGACGCGGTCTACTACGGGCATTTCAAAAGCAACCGCCAGCGTATTGCCGATTATCCCGCGATGAGCAACTACCTGAGAGATTTATATCAGCGCCAGGGCATTGCCCAGACAGTGGACTTTGCCCATATCAAGCAGCACTACTACGGCAGTCACGTCACCATTAATCCAACGCAGGTGGTACCCGTGGGCCCGGACCAGGACTTTACCCTGCCGCACAACCGGGAACAGCTGGGTTGAAACTACTTCGCGCGTCAGCGCAAGGAGCGTTAATTGAACAGAGAACTGTTGCAGGTTTATCAAACGCAACCACCCCATGATGGCGATGGGGTGAAGATAAATCGCATTGCCGGAACACAGATGCATGCGGTGGCAATGAGGGTGTGATTGGGCCTGGCGATGTTCAGTGTGTAAAACCGGGGACAGACCACGTTTTCGCCGGGTGGGTTTTACTGGGTTAGATTCGGGTAACCGTGGTCTGTCCCCGGTTTTTCCGCAATGTCGCCTACACGACAGAGAAGAACCGCTACTTCGTCCAAAATCCTTATTCAAATTGTTCATGTCGTTAATGGTCTTACTATGATAAACCCCTACATTGAACTTCACGCGAACGACGACGTGCTCATAGCGCGCGAGGATATCGCCGCTGGCACGG
>JAUIIQ010000150.1 GCA_030431585.1 Gammaproteobacteria bacterium
TGGGGGCTGTAGGCATCCACCACCGGCGTATGCTTGCCCAACAGCAAATCATGGGGATGCTCAGCCATATCGTTACTGACGCAACCGCTTGCCAGAATTGAGCAGATGCATGCTGTAGCTGAAGGCGATAACGGTGAACAGCGCGATCATGCCAAATGCGATCGGCAGGCTGACATCGGACACGCCCAACACGCCATAGCGGAATGCGTTGACCACATAGACAAGCGGGTTCAGTTTCGACACGCCGGCCCAGAAGTCCGGTAGCAAATCCATGGAGTAGAACACCCCACCAAGATAGATTAGAGGGGTCAGTACGAAGGTCGGAATAATCGAAATATCATCGAAGCTGTTGGCGTACACGGCGTTGATAAAACCCGCCAGGGCAAACAGGATGGAGGTCATCAACACCACGCTGAGCACCACGAGGTAGCTGTGGATGTGCAGGTCAGTGAAGAACATCGACACCAGCGTCACCACAATCGCCACCAGCAAGCCACGGCTTACCCCGCCCACAACGTAACCCATGAGAATCACGTAGTTGGGCGTTGGCGAAACCAGCAGTTCCTCCACGCTGTGGTTGAACTTGGAACCAAAAAAGGAGGACACCACATTGGAGTAGGAGTTGGTGACAATGGCCATCATGATCAAACCGGGCACCACAAACTGCATGTAGGTGAAGCCGCCCATCTCACCAATTCGCGAGCCGATCAGCGAACCAAAAATAACGAAGTACAATGACATGGTTATCGCCGACGGCAGCAGGGTCTGTGTCCATATCCGCAGGTAGCGTTTAACTTCCTTGCGTAATATCGTCATGAAGGCATTGAATTGTTCGCTGGCATTCATGCTGCGCCCTCCACCAGGTTCACAAACATCTCTTCCAGACGATTGGCGCGATTGCGCATGCTACTGACACGCACTCCCTGCGCATCCAGCGCTGCAAACACGTCGTTTATGTGCTGCCCTTTCTGCACTTCCACCTCCATGCTGTGATCGTCCAGCCTGCGGCAGGTAAACTCGGCAACGCTTATATCTGCGGGAAGTTCCGACTCACTGTCGAGGATGAACACTTCACGGTGCAGGCGCCGCAGCAGCTCACGCATGGACGTGTTCTCCACGATTTCACCGTGGTTGATAATGCCAATATGACGGCACAGGGCCTCGGCCTCTTCAAGGTAGTGCGTGGTGAGAATGATGGTTGTGCCGGCGGCATTGATCTGCTTGAGGAAATCCCACATGGATCGGCGCATTTCAATGTCAACGCCCGCGGTGGGTTCGTCCAGGATCAACAGGCTGGGCTCATGCACCAGCGCACGGGCTATCATCAACCGGCGTTTCATGCCGCCTGAAAGCGTGCGCGATGCAACCTTGCGCTTTTCCCACAGCCCCAACTCGCGCAGGTACTTCTCGGCTCTCTGCCGTGACAGCTCAACCGGCATGCCATAGTAGCCGCCCTGATTGACGACAATGTCCAGAACCGTTTCGAACATATTGAAATTGAATTCCTGCGGCACGATACCGATGTATTTTTTCGCTGCGGGAAAATCAGTATCAATATCTGCGTCGAACACCTGAACCCGGCCACCGCTCTTGCTGACCAGTGAGCAGATTATCCCGATAGTGGTGGACTTGCCGGCGCCGTTGGGGCCCAGCAGGGCGTAAAAATCTCCTTGCTGCACGGTCAGGCTGATGCCTTTCAAGGCCTCAAAGCCATTGCCGTATACCTTGCTAAGGTTTTCGATGGTCAGTGCTGGTATCATTTGAGATGAGTCTGGCGCTTTTCAAAGGGCCGCTATTGTAACCGCTAAAGAGTCAGTAGACGACATTCACTATGGACGACAAGCAATACGCTGAACATTGCCGCCAACAGTTGCGCGAATTTGCGGATACGTTTGTGCGCCGCACGGAGCACCTCCCTGAAGGAGACTCACTGCGCGAACTTGCACAAAGCTTCGCCGCACTGGACGATGCCGATCGCGATCTCTATGTTGAAGGCCCTCCTCTGGTATCGCGTCTTTTTACGACCTACCCGGATTTCGCACCGGGTTTTCCGCGGGACCTGCTCTGGTTCTTTGCCGGCGAGTGCCTGCACTATATGCCAGATGAGGAAATAGCGTCCTGGCAGCAGCTGGACGAATTGCGCCGCGAGGCCGCAGCCAGCGGCAAAGTACTGGACCTGCGCCAGGCGCACGCAAGCATCAAGACGCTACAGTAGCGGGCAGGCGCCCTCTTGCAGGCGCCCTCTTGCAGGCGCCCTCTTGCAGGCGCCCTTGACTGCTTACGGTGAGCCTCATAGAATTCGCGCCTCCCGGTCGAGACCCATTGCGTCCCCTTCGTCTAGTGGCCTAGGACACCGCCCTTTCACGGCGGTAACAGGGGTTCGAACCCCCTAGGGGACGCCACTCGATCTCCCGCCAGTTTCCTGTTGACGAACACCCCGAAGCTTTGCCATGTTAGCGGCTCTATAATAAGACGTTCCGCTGGAGACAAACACTGTGGCCGAGAGAGACATCGGTGATCTGGAAGCGATTCGCCAGAGTCTGGAGGCATGGCTGGCAGCAGCCCTGCCGAACGCGGACAACCTGCAACTGGGCGAGCTGACATTCCCTAAAGAGAGCGGGGAAAGCAGCGTAACGCTCTTTCTGGACGCCCGGCTTGACGACAGGCCGCAGCGCTACGTCTGCCGCATGAAACCCCTGCAAAATGCCCTGTTTGCCGAGTACGACCTGCTGCTGCAATACCAGTTAATGCAGTTGGCGGGCGACAACGGCGTGCCCGTGCCTGGCCTGGTGGGCTATGAGCCGGATACTTCACTGGTGGGCTGCGATTTCTATGTCATGCACTTCACTGAGGGGCTGATTCCCATTGACAACCCGCCCTACGCCTTTGGCAGTTGGGTAACGGAACTCAGCGAAGAGCAGCGCTCTACCATGTGGCGCAACGGCCTGGAGGCGCTGGCAGCTATTCACAATATTGACGTATCAGCCCATGAACTGGCCACCCTGCCTCGCTCGCAACCCGGAGAATCGATACTGCAGCATGAGCTGGACAAGTTCGATGCCATGCTGGATGAACAAGTCGCAGCGAGTATCGCACCAGCGGTCATCGAGGGCCTGGAGTGTGTCAAGGCCAATGCCCCTCGCAGCGGGCCACTGAGATTGTGCTGGGGCGACTCTCGCGTAGGCAATGTCATCTGGCGGGACTTGCAACCCGTAGCCATCATCGACTGGGAAATGGCCAGCCTGTGCAACCCCCTGATGGACGTGTCGTGGTGGTATTGGGTGGACTACGTCAACAGCGTGGGGCTGGGCGTAGAGCGGCTGAGCGGGCTGCCGGATCGCGATGAGTTGTATCAGCAATGGCAGTCATTAACCGGCTTGCCCACGGATGACAGCCTCTACTACGATCTGTTTAACGTTGTGCGCTTTGCCATCATCCTGGAAAAGAAGTTCCTGGAAGCCGGCCTGGCCGACGATATGGGCGGAGAGAAAAGCTTCGCCAGCGCATTTGTGGCGCCGCTGCTCGCGCAATACCGCAGTACGGGCGCTGCCTGAACCGCGGCTACCACCAGCGCGCAAGGATTCAGAATCATGCAATCTCAAGATCTCGACGTGCTGCGCCAGGCCCTGCACTGGGTGTCCGCAGAGCAGGCAGCATGGCTGTGCACCGTGGTCTCCACAGTAGGCTCCTCTCCGCGACCGGTGGGTACCATTCTGGCCTGCGATACAGCCGGCAACGCCATCGGCTCGCTGTCTGGCGGTTGCGTTGAGGAGGATCTTCTGGCGCGACTCGCCAGTGGCGAGTTCAATACCGGGAGGCCTGAAACAGTAGAATACGGTGTCAGCGCAGATGAGAACGAGCGTCTGGGGTTGCCCTGTGGCGGCCGCCTGCGTGTACTGGTGCAGGGGCTCAATCTGCAGGCAGACCGCAGCTGGCTGCAGGAGGCGGTAGCCGCTCTGGAGAGCCGTCGCTGCGTGCTGCGGCGCCTTGCAATGAATACCGGGGAAACGCGGATCGAAGGTGTGCAGCGTTTCGCCGAGCTGACGTTTGACGAGCGGGAGCTACAGCAGTGTTTTGGCCCACAAATGCGTATGCTCCTGGTGGGTGCCGGCCAGTTGGCGCAATCCCTGGCGGAGCTGGCGCTGGCGATGGATTATCAGGTCCTGGTCACCGACCCGCGCGCGCAGGCTCTGGCGCAGTGGCAGGGTCCAGCAGTGGAACTGATACAGGGAATGCCGGATGACGTGGTGCGCCAGCGTGCCGACGATCCGTTTGCCATCATCATAACCCTCACGCACGACCCGCGCATTGATGATATGGCTCTGATGGAGGCGCTGCTGACCGAGGCCTGGTATGTGGGCGCCTTAGGCTCTCAGAAGACCACGCAGAAACGCTTGCAGCGTTTGCGTGACCTGGAGTTGCCGGACGCCGCTATAGCGCGACTTCACGCCCCGGTCGGCCTGGCCATAGGCAGCAAAACGCCGGTGGAGATTGCGGTGGCCATCATGGCCGAGATCACCAGTCTGCGTCGCCTTCGCTAGGGTCTAATCCGGATTCTTATCCAGCTTCACCGACAGGCTGTTAACGCAGTAGCGCAGCCCTGTCGGCTGTGGGCCGTCGGTGAACACATGGCCCAGATGAGAACCACATTGCTTGCACATGATCTCTGTGCGCGTCATACCCAGCGTGTTGTCCTGCGCTTCCTCGATGACGTCGGCGTCTGCCGGTCGGAAAAAACTGGGCCAGCCACAGCCAGCATCAAACTTGCTGTCTGACAGGAACAGCGCTTCACCACAGCAGCGACAGTTGTAAACGCCCTCCTCTGTAGTGTCCCAGTATTCACCGGAGAAAGGCCTCTCGGTGCCTTTCTCGCGGCATACCTGATACTCTTCAGGCGTAAGCTTGTCGCGCCAGTACTCATTATCTTTCATGTCGCTTCCTCAGTTGGCATACGACTGACGGGATAGAGAATCCTGTCATCATAGCCGGTGATAACCTCGCGGTAACCGCATAGTTCTGCATCCAGCTCGGGGTCGTTGGTGTCCACCAGCAACGGGCGCCCCTCAAGACTGGTGATTTTCGACTTGGCCGCAACCACCGTAATGTTGCCCACACCTACCCGCCGTATCACTGCCGGCGAAAACTGTTGATTGCCGCGGCCGAATATATGTCCCTGCCCACCGATTGCGGTGACGTAGATATGCGCAGGGCCTGAGTGCCTGGAAAGCACCTCAATGAGGTCAGCTTCATTGGCGTCAGTGCAGAGAACCTGTCCTGCACGCACTACGTCCACGCCCAGTAGCGTATTGGGCAGACCAAGCTCGGCCATAATGGCAGCGGTAGTCGAGCCGGGACCTATCAAATAGCATACCTCCTCTTCCAGGTGTTCCGCCACCCAGGCACCTATTTCAGCCGCCACCAGTTCTTCGCTTTCTCTGCCGCCGACCTTGGTATGCTGCAGGTAGCGGCCCTCTCCGGGTACGATCATCTCGCCATAAAAGCGGCTGCGAACCATGTCATGGCGAAATGCTTCTTCGTCTATGTCGCGCACCTCCTGAGTGCGCAGCCCGACCAGGCCGCCACGCGCCAGTTCCACCAGCAGTTCGCCAGCCGCTTCCGGAGACACCGCAAACACGCCGGAGTGCATTTTCACCCCGGCCGGAAGCCCCAGCACGGGCAACGCCTGCCCCACCGCATCATAAACATCTCGCGCTGTGCCGTCGCCACCGGCAAATACCAGTAGATCCACTCGCGCCTGCAGCATGGCCGTGGCAGCCAGTCGCGTGTCCTCAGGCCGGCTGAGCCCGGTCTGTGTATCTCCGCCCAACACATCGCAGGGAAGACCCAGTTCCGCGCACACGTCCTCCCCCATTGCCCCGGCCCACGTGGACACACGCACGTTATTCAGTCCTGCCAGGGGCGCCAGCGCCCGGCGGGCCCTGTCCTGTGAACGATGCAGCTCCTGTTGCGTCATGTCCGCGGCCATTTCTCGCAGGCGTTCGCCGTCACTGCCCTTGAGACCGCGGCTGCCGCCGAGGCCCGCCAAGGGGTTGATAACCAGACCTATGTGCAAGTCAATCTGCATTGTCAGACTCCACGTTTGAGGGTACGCATGCTATCGCGCTTACCAGCGGCCGCCAGGAGTCCAGGTGCCGGGCCAACACCACGCGGCGCCCTGCCAGTTCCCTGCGCTGTGCATAGTGCTTGCGCAACCGGTCAAAATTATCAGCTGCTGCGCCCGGTTCAAGGCCAAACGTGGCAGCGCGCAGCAGCTGATCATCCTCTTCGATGCCATAGCTGGCAGCAAGCAACTGCCTGAGTACATCTGCAGGGCCAGCAGCATGATCAAGCCTCAAAGGCTCACGTTCCGGCAGCGGATCCACACCCTGAGAGCGGCTCAACGTTGCAAACCTCTCCTCCATGGCGACGCGCAGCATACGCGTGGCCAGCACTTTTCCATCCAGGCTATAGCCCGCTATGTGCGCGCTACCGAGCCGCACACGTGCCAGCAAATCAGCATTCACTGCCGGCTCCTGTTCCCAGACATCCAGCACCACAGCCGGGGCATCGGGTTCGAACAACCTGTTCAGCAGCGCTGCGTTGTCAATCACGGCTCCGCGACTGGCGTTTACTATCAGCTGATGCGCTTTCAACTGAGCCAGCCGTTGCCTGTCGAGCAAATGGAAACTGGGCCACGGCTGTCTATCGGTCAGTTCAGGATGCAAACAAACCACCTCGCAGCGCAGCACGTCATCGAGCACGGCGGCATGAGGTAGTGCACGCTGATCAAGCCATGGGTCACAGACCAGTGTATCAATACCCAGAGCAGCGAGCCGGCTGGCAAGTGCACTGCCGACATGCCCGCCGCCGACAATACCGACGCGGGCGCCCGCCAGCAGTTGCTCAAGGTAGTCATCCACCGCGGCAATGGCGCAGAGCACGTACTCGACAACGGAATTGGCGTTGGCTCCCGGTGCATTGGCAAAGGCGATTCCGGCCTGGTCCAGCCACGCTTTATCGACATGCTCGGTGCCCGCTGTCGCAGAGCCCACAAAGCGGACCGCACTGCCGGATAGCAGCCCGGCATCGACTGTGGTGACCGAACGCACCAGTAGCGCGTCTGCCCGCAACAGGTGATGACGCCTGATCTCCCTGCCAGGCAGTGTGATCACTTCGCACTCGCCGCCCCACAACGACTCCAGTGCCGGTATGTTCTCATCGGCAACTATGCGCACGAAAGCTCTCCAGCGAGCGACTGCCAGCGACGCAGCAGGGCCCCGCCAAGGTCAAGCGATGCCAGGTAGTCGCAGACATCCGCTACCTGTTGCTGCCCAGGGCTGAAACGCTGTGGCCCGGGCAGCTCAGGAATCGCGCAGGCCAGTGCGGCCAACTGGCGGGAAAGCTGCAACTGGTTTCGGTGGGCCGTGAGTTTAGCGCGCAGTTTGGACGCGCCTCTTACCGGCAGTCCTGACACCTCGTCGATACGTGACCACAAGACATCAATATCGCCAAACGCTCCGAGCAGGGTGGCGGCCGTTTTCGGCCCTATACCCGGCACCCCGGGAATGTCGTCCACACTGTCGCCCACCAGCGCCAGATAATCAGCAAACTGGTGTGGCGCAACACCAAAGCGCTGGGTGAAAGATGTGACGTCCAGGGATTCGTCTGCGGCGTAGTCCCACCAACGGTCATGATCATCGTGCAACAATTGACCGAGGTCTTTGTCCCGGGTGAGCACCGTGACGGGCAGGCCCTCTGCGCGCGCCAGCGCGGCCAGGCTGGCAAGGTAATCGTCGGCTTCATACAAAGGACCGCCGTAGCAACTGACACCGCTCAACTCGGTTATGCGGCGGCAGGCATCCAGCTGAAACGCCAGCGCTTCATCGGGCAACTCGCGACTGGATTTGTACTGCGGGTACAGTTGATGGCGGAAGCCTGTGCCAAGGCTTTCATCGAACGCCGCCGCCACCCATGGCCCCGAGTGCGCCACGGCGATGAAGTCACAGAGAAAACCGGCATAACCGTATACTGCGTTCAAAGCTTGACCCTGGGCGGTATGCCACCGGTCGGGATAGGAAAACCAGGCGCGAAAAATATAGATGGAGGCGTCAAGCAACCACGCGCGCTGCTGCATATCAGTACAGTTCCCGGGCGTCAAAAGCGAGGGTGCGAAGGTCTACGCTGGTGTTGAATTCATCGGTGAGAGCGTGGAAAAACTGCAGTGCCCGCTGCGGCAGGCCCCGGTCGCGGAAGCGGTACGCCTGAGTGGCCACCTGCTGACAAAAAGGCAGTGTGTCGGGGAGTTCACCATCTTCGGTGAAGTTGTCCACGCTCACCCGAAAGCGACACCCACAGGCAATAGAGAAAAACCATTCCAGTGCCTGCGGCTTCACTTCCACTGCCTCGAACGCGCGCTGCTCAGCTTCACTGCGCCCCTGCGGCGCATACCAGTAGCC
>JAUIIQ010000151.1 GCA_030431585.1 Gammaproteobacteria bacterium
AACCTGGCTGTATCAGCCTCGTTCACCGAAGAAGATTTCGAGCTTGAAGACCAGTTTGACCGGCCGGCGTCGGAGTCGAAAACGCCTGAATCAAGCCCCGGCAGCGACGCCTCGGGTACCGGTTCCTCGGTGGAAGCCCTTGAGGAAGAGATTGTGGTGGTAGAGGCCGAGCCAGAAGATGATTCGTTTCAGGCACCGGCATCCCAGGTAGCGGATGATACAGGCAGCGGTGCGGAAGACGTGGTCGTCCCATTCAACTCAGCAAGCTCTTCCACGCCACCCGGCGAGGAAAAAAAAAAGATCGGCTAGTCAACGGGGCGGCCCGACGAGACGAGGACGTTTCAGTCTCTGGCGTCGTTGAGGCCGAGGCCAGCGGAACAGCTGTAGGAGCCTGGTCATCGCTGGAAACCCGTTCTCAACCGCTACCCGATATGCCCGGCTTGCGCGCCTCTGGTAAGACCTTCAGCAATCGGCATGCCCGTCCGGGTCATAAAATGGCCAGGAGAAGCAAGCCGCACTCCCGGCGCAGCCGTTTAAGCCGGAATATGAGTATCCTGGTATCCGTGTTGCTCGCTGTGAGTATTCTCTTATTGGTTTGGTTGTTCTTCACCCGCCCGGAATTCGCACCATTGCGCCAGCAGTTGATGCACTATGTGGCGCATTCAGATATCGCCCCAACCTATCAGCGCGATTCACTGCCTCCTGTCACAGCGCTGGCGCTCAGTGAATAACCGGGGCAGGGAAATCATCCAGTGACAGGGGTATTTCCAGCGCATTGTCCAGCGCCCTGACGGGTTGTCCTACCATCTCGTCATAAGCTGACTGCTGGCGCAGCATGAGCGAGGCAACCGGCAGCGTCTGTAGCGCTGTCCTTGCCTGTTGTAAGCTGTGGCAGCGGAAGATCCGCCCCGAGTTCTCGGCCAGCAGATATGTCTCTCCCGCAACCTGCACCGTAATCTGATACAAGGCCTGCTCCAGCGAATGAATTACTACGTCGACGGCCTCGCCCAGTTGTGAAAATTCAGCGAAAGTCAGTTTCATCGTCGTCTCCGTAAGGCCGTCAGTGTTGCTGAGAAAGCAGGGCTGCCGTGATCAGCAGTGAGAGGCTGGCGGCGACGCTCAGGGCTGCACGCAGCCTGCGGTAGTAATGAGGTTGCGGGCTGAAGAGGGGGTGGTGCCTCTCGGTAAGCAGGATGGCCAGGAACATCGTTGCCGCCAGCATTAAATAATAGGGTGGGTCGAGAATCAAAAAGCCGAAAAGCAGCATTAGAAAGAGGGCATTGCTGAGGATAAGCACAAGCCGGAAGTGTCTTACCAGAGCCATCCCCCACCAGGCGCCCAGCAGGAAAGTGATGATACCGAAGCTGTAAATAGCCAGAGCGCGCGACCAAAACTCACTGTACTGCTCATCCACGGCCACCATCCAAGGTAGCCCCAGAAAAGGGATCAGCCCGGCGGTGCCAAGGCTGGTGGCGACAATCGGAAGTCGGCTGTTCGTCGTGGCAGTGGTTGCGTGCAAAGTGTAGTTTCGCGTTGGATGCCTTCCAGTAATTACGCTGCGCGGCGGTCGGCGGTTCACGCAGGCCGTGTTGCCTTTCTACCAGTTCATGGTTTTTACCCTGCGGGAGGTTTATGGAGGAGCTGTTTTCCCGGTCATGAGACTGAACTGGGCGGCAATAGGCTGCGTACCAACAGCGAATCCTAAAGGAGAGAAAGCACGTGAAATCAGCCAGTATCGCCCTGTTTATGTTCGCCCTGTTCGCGTTTGGCCTGCCGATATTCGGTATGCAAACCAATTCTTTTCAGCAGCCGGGAGTGCACGGGTGCATTGATGAGTGTTACGAGAGTTGGCGCGCGCAGACCGGTGGCATTCTGGCCGTTGCGCAAGCCCAGGCCGCAGCGCGCGCGGAAGCATCGCCGGCGGAGTTGGGAGAGGCTTCCTATGCAGGCTGTATCGCCTGTCACGGTGCCGCGGGAGAAGGAGGCATAGGGCCCAGGCTTGCGGGGCAGAGCGCGGCGGAGATAGTCGACAAGCTGTTGCGGTACAAGAAGGGAGAAACAATCGGTAGCCAGAGCAACCTGATGTGGGCGCAGGCCGGCCAGTTGTCAGATGCGGATATAGACAATCTCGGCGCGTTTGTAGAATCCTTCCAGTAGCGAGCAGGCCCGCTCGCGAGTGATTTACCACGGGATGGTGTGGCCCCGCCAATCGTAGAAGAGCCCGGAGTCATCCGGGGAAAGGGTGCTGATGAGGCGCATCAGGTAGCCGGCACTTTCCTGTGGCGTGAGGACGCGGTTGGCATAGGTGGAGGAAATGAAAGGAGAAGAGAGGGGCGAGCGAACAGTGCCGGGGTGCAAGGCGACCACACTGACGTTGCGGTGGCTGAGTCGCCATTCCCTGGAAAGAGTGCGCAACAACATATTGTGCGCAGCCTTGGCCGCGCGGTAGCTGTACCACCCTCCCAGCTGATTGTCCTCGATGCTTCCCACGCGGGCAGAAAGGGAGGCGAGGACCGCCGGCTCAGCGTGGCGCAAGAGCGGGCCGAAGGCCTGAGCAAGGGAAGCCAACAGACCGGCGTTGATGGCGAAGGAGTGTTGCAGGCTCTCTGTAGTGACGTCACTGAGGCGTTTTTCAGGCTGCTGAGTTTCGCTGTGAAGCATGCCAACGGTATTGACCAGCAGGTGCAGTCGTCCGCACAGTTCGCGCACCTCGACAGCGGCTGATGTGATGGAGTCCGGCTTCAGGGCGTCAAGGTGGCAAAATCGGACCCTGCCATCGTCAGGGAGAGGCTTGCATTGGCGGCCGAGGATAACCGCGTGTTGCAGCCGGGAATTGTCCAGCAAGGTCTCCAGCAGCGCAGTGCCAATGGCTCCATTACCCACAATTACGGCGTTGATCGCTGGCAGTTGCAGGCAGTTCTCAGCGTTTGTGTTCTCTCCATCCGTGTCTGTGCCGTTCGCATCTGTGTCTGTCATCAGCTTCCCGCTTGTGCCTGAAATGTTTATGGATTGCGCTCGTTGATACGTGAAGCGCCCTCACGCGGATGAGGCTCGCGGGAAGCGATTGACGTCTATGTGTACCGAGCAGGTACGACATTTTTTTTTTGCAGTTGAGCGCCGGGAGCCACGTGAAGTGGTAAGTTAGTGACATTTTCCGCCCGTGGCGCGGAGTATAATCACGTTTTTTATCTCGGTGGAGACGTCTGATGAATGGAGCACAATCGCTTTTCAAGGCTTTGACCAGTGCCAATCTGGATACCTGCTTTGCTAATCCCGGAACGTCGGAAATGCAGCTGGTGTATGAGATGGGCAAATCCGACAGCGTGCGTCCCATATTGTGTTTGCAGGAAAATGTGGTGACTGGAGCGGCCGATGGTTACGCACGCATGGCGGGTAAGCCCGCATTCACTCTCCTCCATGTCGGCTCCGGTTTTGCCAACGGTATTGCCAACTTGCATAACGCCAGTCGCGCCAATACGCCTGTCGTTAACATAGTGGGCGCAAATGCGACGTATCATCAGCCCAATTTTCCTGAGCACGAGTTTATTGGAGGCAACATCACGGACGTGGCCCGTGCAGTGTCTCACTGGACGCGCGAGGCTAAGTCAGCGGCTGAGTTAGGCTCCCTCGGAGCCGAGGCGATCCGTCAGGCTATGAGTGGTTCCGGCCGTGTCAGCACCCTGATTGCCCCCACCAATTGTCACTGGGACCCGGCACCCGACGCGCCTGTGGACGTAACACCAATCGCTACGCCTCGCGTCGCACCTGCGACCATTGAGGCGGTGGCCGAACTGCTGGCCAATGGCCGTAAAACAGGCCTGATGCTGGGCAACCACGCCTTGCGCAATGAGGGACTTGAATTGGCGGGGCGAATAGCTGCCGCGACGGGTGTGCAGTTATTGGCAGAGACGTTTCCGTCACGCCTGGCGAGGGGCGAAGGCCGGGTGCCGGTGCAACTCGTCCCCTACTTCCTGGAAATGGCGCAGGGTTTCTTCGCCCAGTATGAGCAGATTATCCTGCTCGGCGCACTGCCTCCGGTTTCTACCTTTGCGTACCAGCATTCCGCCACGTCCAAGATACCCCCCAGCTGTGAGTTGGCAGTATGTGCCTCACCTGACCAGGATGTCCTCGCCGCGCTTGATGATCTGGCAAACGCCGTGGGTGCGACTCAGGAGACGGTGGCACGTTGCCCCCGCGTTGAGCCTGATGCCCCCAGCGGGCCGCTGACAGCGGCTGGCATCGGCCAGAGCATCTCGCTCGCCATGCCCGAAGGGGCAACGCTGGTGGACGAAGCTGCAACCGCTGGGCTGGATTTATATATACACACCGCCGGAGCGAGGCGGCATGAATACCTCTACGCGATTCCCGGCGCGGCAATTGGTAACGGTTTGCCAGTGGCCCTTGGTGCAGCGGTCGCCTGTCCCGATCGCAAGGTGGTAGCACTGCAGGCCGACGGGAGCGGAATGTACACCAATCAGGCGCTCTGGAGTATGGCGCGCGAGCAGTGTGACGTGACCGTTGTCATCCTCAAAAACGACGCCTACGCCGTGCTCAATGTCGAATTGGCGCGGGTGCGCGATGACGAGCCCACGGAAAAGATGCTGTCCATGCTGGAAATCGACCGCCCCAGCATAGACTGGGTCAAGATATCCGAGGGTATGGGCGTTCCCGCCGTGGCGGTGAATACTGCTGAGGATTTTCACCGGGAATTTCAGCGGGCAATGGCTGAAAAAGGGCCAAGGCTCATAGAAGCGTCTATCAGCCAGGATCTGCAGCCGGTGGTGGACCTTATTCTGGCTCAGCAGCGGGGCAGCTAGGCCCCGCTGGCAAGGGGAACTCGCAATCTATATACTCAGCTCTCTGTTTAGTTAAAACTATAAAAAGCCCGCGCCTTACAAGGCGTGGAAGAGTGCCCCAGCGAGTGACCCCAAGCCCACAGCAGTCCACATTCGTTTCCCCTGTTCCCGAGCGCATACTCTGTGTACTGGGTATGCACCGCTCCGGCACCAGCTGCCTCACGGGCTCGCTGGAGGAAGCTGGAATAGCACTCGGTGACCGCCATACCTGGAACCCGCACAACCTTAAAGGGAACCGGGAAAACCAGCAGATTGTTGATATCAACGATCGACTGCTTGCTGCTGCAGGTTGTGCCTGGGACAAGCCGCCCGCAGGTGATGTCATCTGGCCGCAAGTGGAGCAGGAGGCCGTTATTGCCCTGTTTTCCAGCTATGCAGGGCATTCTCCCTTTGGCTTCAAGGACCCACGCACCCTGTTGCTGCTGCAGGGGTGGCAGAAAGTGTTGCCGCACATGCAGTTTATAGGCATCTTCCGTCACCCTTCCTCGGTTGCCCGCTCTTTACAGGCGCGCAGCGGGATGCCGCTGGAACAGGGCCTGGAACTTTGGCTTGCCTACAATCGGCGCCTGCTGCGCGAATACAGGCGAGCAGTTTTCCCGCTGCTGTGTTTCGACGATGAGCAAACCGTGTTTCAGCAAAAGCTGCATGAAGTGCTGCGCACGCTGAATTACGACAGCAGCAACTTGCAGGGTGAGTTCTTTGACGAAGGGCTCAGATCTGCCCATATTGAGGCGACAGCGGACCTGCCCTGGCCGGTGCGTCGCCTGTATCGTAAATTACAGCGCCTGGCTGTTTGAGGTAGTGCTCCCATGCTGACACAAATTCGTAAGATGATGAGCGCGGGTGCCACTACACCGCAGCCGATAGCACTGGATGGGCCGTCCGTCAGTATTATCGTCATTCTTTACGACATGCCGGAGCAGGCGGAAAAAACGCTGTATTCGCTCAGCGCAGACTACCAACAGGGCGTTGATGAGGCTGACTATGAGGTCATCGTAGTCGAGAATGAATCGGCCAACACCTTGTCACGTGGTTTTATAGCGGACCTGCCGGACAACTTCAGTTACCACCTGCGCGCCGAACGTGAACCCACGCCCGTGCACGCTATCAATCACGGCGCCGGAATCAGTCGGGGCCGTTACCTGTGCGTGATGATCGATGGCGCACGGATGGTCACCCCCGGGGTGGTGCGAAATATTATCAGGGGCCACCGTCTGCAGGAGAACGCAGTCGTCACTGTGCCGGGGTACCATATCGGCGATCAACTGCAACAGGAAGCCGTTGACCAGGGTTATGGGGTGGAAGAAGACCAGGCCTTGATCCAGTCATCCGGCTGGCCTGCGAACGGCTATGGCCTGTTCGATATAGCCTGTTTCAGTGGCTCCTGCGCGGCGGGTTTTTTCCGCCCCAACAGCGAGAGTAACTGCATCAGTATTCCCCGTGCGCTATGGGCTGCGCTGGGCGGCCTGGACACGCGCTTCAACCTCCGCGGCGGTGGACTGGTCAATCTTGACCTGTATAAGCGCGCGTGCGAGCACCGCGGCGTGGAGCACGTGATGCTGCTTGGAGAAGGCACTTTTCACCAGTTCCATGGTGGCGTAACCACTGGTGGTGAGGCTCGTGAAGTGCGCGCACAACTGATCGAAGAAATGAAAGAGCAGTACGAGCAGATACGCGGCGAGCCCTACCAGAGCCCGCAGACTAAACCCGTCTATCTGGGTGAGTTGCCGAGGCAGGTACTGCGCTTTATCCATTCTTCCGCCGAACCCTTGCTGGAGTCTCCGGTGCGGACACCCGTTGAACCCCCGGTACCACTTTTTTCCCGCAAAAATGTCCGGCGCCAGGGCCAGCAGCGCTAGGCACTCCCGGCGGGCCGATTCCATCACGTTTGACTGTTAAGTTGCACTGCCACTGCGAAATCCCGTGACGCGGATTGCGCAGCCGCTTGCGCTGCTTCAAAGTGCACACTTCTCGCGGCACGCTGCCCGCGGCAAAAGGAGGCCATAATGAGTTTTCATCGCGACAGCGACAAGGGCGATGAGACCCTGGTCGAAGCGGTCAGTCAGGAGGCTGGCAAACTGATTGAGCTGTTGCGCTGCTCAACTGCCCCGGACGCAGCGCTGGCTGAGGCTACGCACCATATTCAGGCGGCCATGGAGATACTGGCACCACACCTGCAGCAGGGGACGGGCTGGTCCACAGTCTCCATTGCCAGCGACACGCCAGGCATTGGTTGGCTGGACGATGATCTCACCCGCTGTATGCCTTTCAGTCCCGTATCTGGCCGCCGCAACCCCATAGCGCCGTCGATACGGTTGCGCCGCGATGGTGATGAGGTTCGTGGGGAGGCTACCTTCTCACCTACCTATGCAGGTCCGCCAAACAGTGTTCACGGCGGTATCATTGCCGCGGTTTTTGACGAATTGCTGGCGATGGCCAATGTGGTGTCCGGCAGTGTGGGCTTTACCGGGACGTTGACGATAAAATATCACCGACACACACCGCTGGACCGTCCCATTGAGTTGTGGGCAGTCAACTACAGGAATACTGGCCGCAAGCAGTTTACCCGGGGCGAAATGCGGGTGGACGGTAAGGTCACTGCCAGTGCCGAGGGGTTGTTCATCTGCCCCGCGTCACCTTCGGGAGAGAGCTGAATTCACGACATGAGCGAGGAAGAAATCGCACCCCGGGCCAGCCCCGAGGAGGTCGGGCGGCTGATGCGCCTGGCTACCTATGCTTCGGTTACCGTGGCAACAATGCTGATCCTGGCGAAGTTGCTTGCCTGGAGCCAGTCCGGCTCGGTGAGTCTGCTGGCTACGCTGGTGGACTCCGTGCTCGACGTGCTGGCCTCCCTGGTTAATCTGCTGGCAGTGCGCCACGCGCTAGCCCCGGCTGACCGCGAGCACCGCTTTGGTCATGGCAAGGCGGAAGCGCTGGCGGGCCTGGGACAGGCGGTTCTTATCACTGGTTCGGCCGGGTTCCTGATGGTCGAATCGCTGCGTCGCATGCTGTCTCCGGTGGCAATCCAGGGCCACGAGTACGGTATGTGGGTGATGGTTTTCGCGATTGTCATGACGCTACTGCTGCTGGCTTTCCAGCGGCACGTTATCGCCCGTACCGACTCTACCGCCATCCGCGCAGATGCCCTGCACTACCGTACGGATTTGTTGGTCAATGCGAGTGTTCTACTGGCCCTGGGGCTCTCGCGCTGGGGGTGGCCCGGTTTCGATGCGGTGTTTGCGGCATTGATTGCCGTGTACATCCTCTACAGTGCCTGGGAGATAATCGTTCGCGCCTTCGATCATCTCATGGACAGGGAACTGCCGGATGCGCTGCGCGCTCAAATCCAGGACATTGCGCTGAAGCACCCTCAGGTTCATGGTGTACATGACCTGCGCACGCGGCGCTCCGGTACAGATACGTTCATGCAAATGCACATCGAGCTGGATGACCATCTGCGGCTCATGCAGGCACACGCCATAGCGGAGGAGGTCGAGGCCGCCGTGGTGGCGGCCTTCCCCAGTGCCGAGGTGATTAT
>JAUIIQ010000152.1 GCA_030431585.1 Gammaproteobacteria bacterium
GTGCCTGCTAATCGACAATCGAGGATGTGCAAAATTGCCATTAGGTAAACGTCCTTGACTTCGGTAACCTAGAGTCCTTTCCGGTTAATTCGTTTTTTTAATCAACAAGTTGGACAATAACGTGACGACGCCCAGCCGGTCCCACATCCGCTGGTTCAGAAATACCGCACCCTACATCAACCTGCACCGGGGCAAGACCTTCGTGCTTATGTTGGGGGGTGAGGCCGCGCAGGATGAAAACTTCCCCAATATTATTCACGATATCGCCCTGCTCAAGAGCCTTGGCGTAAAACTGGTGCTGATTCACGGTTCCCGCCCGCAGATTGCCCAGCGACTGGAGCAGGCAGGTCTGCAAAGTGAGTTTCATCAGGATGTGCGGATCACCGACACCCGTGCGCTGGAGCACGTGAAGGACGCCGCTGGATCCCTGCGAGCCCAGATTGAAGCGCTACTGTCCATGGGGCTGCCCAACTCTCCCATGCAAGGGTCGCAAATGCGCGTGCGCTCGGGCAATTTCGTTACCGCCAAACCCATAGGTGTAGTGGACGGCGTTGACTTTCAGCACACCGGCAAAGTGCGCCGCGTGGATACTGAAGGCATTCACCGGCAACTGCAGGATGACTCCATCGTTCTGTTGTCTCCGCTGGGCTATTCACCAACGGGGGAAATTTTTAACCTGGCGCTGGAAGATATTGCCGTGAATTGCGCTGCAGCCCTGCGCGCCGACAAGTTGATCCTGTTCAGTGCAGACAGCGGCATCACGGACGGCGATGGGCAGCTGATTCGCCAACTGGCAGTGAATGAGCTGGACCAGCTGGCATTGAGTGACGCAAACCAGGCCACTTTGCTGCATACCGCCAGACAAGCATGCCTGCAGGGCGTGTCCCGCTGCCAGATCATTAGCTACCGGGACGATTGTGCCCTGCTGGAAGAACTGTTCACCCATGATGGCAGTGGCACTCTGGTAGCCAGGAGCGCCTACGAAACATCGCGGCAGGCCAACATCGACGATGTCGGCGGCATTCTGGAACTGATAGAACCGCTGGAGCAGGAGGGCATTCTGCTCAAGCGCTCCAGGGAACTGCTGGAACAGGAGATATCACAATTCCGCCTGCTGGAACGGGACGGGCGCGCTATCGCCTGTGCTGCACTCTACCCTTTTCCCGAGGATGGCTGCGCCGAACTTGCCTGCGTGGTGACCCACCCGGACTATCGCGGTGACCAGCGAGGGCAGCGCCTGCTGCGGGAGCTGGAACAGGAGGCCAGGAGCAACGGACTGGATCGGGTTTTCGTGCTCAGTACGCAAACCGCTCATTGGTTCCTGGAACAGGGATTCAAGGAAGCCTCGCGAGATCAACTGCCCCAGCGCAGGCAGGCACTGTACAACTTGCAGCGTAATTCGAAAGTGTTTTTCAAGGTTCTTTAGCCTGCTGTCATAGAGGACAAACACCATGCGCTGGCCTGTAAGACTTCTCCTGCTAACACTTGGTTTTTGCCTGGTGAGCCTGGCGGCACTCGAATACCGCAGCTACCGCGGAGCAGTGAAAGCCGAACAGTTGTTCAACTCAACCAAAGTCTCTCCATTGGGCGATATCGGCTCCACCCGTACCCTGAGAATACTGCCGTTACTGGAGTTTCACAGCGCTGACCCCGCCCTGTTGACAGAGGTGGGCGTTTCTTACCTGGTGGACATTGATGACCACAGGATATTGTACGACGTGGGCCAGAACAGCCGGGGCCTGGAGCCGTCAGCCCTGGAACGCAATATGGCCGCCCTGGGGATTGAGTTGGAGACCATTGATACCGTGTTCATCTCGCACAATCACCTGGACCACGTTGGCGGCCTCAACTGGCAGAACAACAACACGTTTTCTCTGGGTGCAAGGCAGAGACCTTTCCCCAACCCACGCACCCAGCTGATAGTGCCGGGCTCAATGACCTACCCCGGGCTGGAACCCGTGTACGCCACCGAACCCATGCGCATCGGCAGAGGTGCCGGCTCTACCGGCTTGGCTACAACCGGCGCTATCGGCCGACAACTGGCCATTGGCTGGATAGAAGAACATTCGCTGGTGGTCAATGTTGCCGGTCTGGGCGGCGTCATTATCGTAGCGTGCGGGCACCAGCCCTTACCAAACCTGCTGCAGCGCTATGATGAGGCCTTCGACGTCCCGCTCTACGGCATCGTTGGCGGCCTGCATTTTCCGGTGCCCGAAGGGCGCATACAACTGGGGCCCATCGATGTTCAGCGCCGCCTCGCCTCCGGAGACAGCATGCTCAATCCACTTTCCGCAGCAGAGGTGCAGCGGCAGATCGGTATGCTGCAGGCCCGAAAGCCCGGGCTGATTGCAGTTAGCAGCCACGACAGCAGCGATGATGTGATTGAGCAGATTCGGCAGACCTTCGGTGCCGCGCATCGCTATATCCGCGTGGGAGAAGCTATCGTGATCGAGGCACCACACACGGGCGACTGAACGACGACAGCCTCCGGGGAACCCGCCTCGATCAGCCCAATGTGCCCGGACAACAGGTTAATCTTCTACCATTTTTTGTTATTCTGCGCGGCCTGACTTCCCAACCTGATACAGGCGCCGTCTGCGCCTGCGCAAACGGATAGAGCATCATGCCCGAGTATCGCTCCAAAACCTCCACGGCCGGCCGCAACATGGCTGGCGCCCGTGCCCTGTGGCGCGCCACCGGAATGAAAGACGGCGACTTCGAGAAGCCCATCATTGCCGTAGTCAACTCATTCACCCAATTCGTTCCGGGGCATGTGCACCTCAAGGATCTGGGCCAGTTGGTAGCAAGGGAGATAGAAGCGGCTGGCGGCGTGGCCAAGGAGTTCAACACCATTGCTGTGGACGATGGTATCGCCATGGGACACGACGGCATGCTGTACAGCCTGCCCTCACGCGACATCATCTCGGACTCGGTTGAGTACATGGTCAACGCCCATTGCGCCGACGCCATGGTGTGTATTTCCAACTGCGACAAGATCACCCCCGGAATGCTCAACGCGGCCATGCGCCTGAACATCCCGGCAGTGTTTGTGTCGGGCGGCCCGATGGAAGCAGGCAAAACCAGGCTTTCCGAGCATAAACTGGATCTGGTGGACGCCATGGTCATCGCAGTGGACGACAGCGCCGACGACGAAACGGTGGCCGAGTACGAACGCTCCGCCTGCCCCACCTGCGGCTCCTGCTCCGGGATGTTCACTGCCAACTCCATGAACTGCCTGACCGAGGCCCTGGGCCTGTCACTGCCGGGCAACGGTTCCACTCTGGCCACACACGCAGACCGGGAGCAGTTATTCCTCCGCGCAGGCCGCCTGGTCGTGGACTTGTGCAAACGCTACTACCAAGACAACGACGATTCCGTTCTGCCGCGCAATGTTGGCTCCTTCAAAGCCTTTGAAAACGCCATGAGCCTGGATATCGCCATGGGTGGCTCTACCAATACCATTCTCCACCTGCTGGCTGCCGCCCGCGAAGCGGAGCTGGATTTCACCATGGCGGACATCGATCGCCTGTCACGCAAGATACCGCAATTATGCAAAGTAGCGCCGAATACGCCTGAGTACCACATGGAAGACGTGCATCGCGCCGGCGGCATTATGGCCATACTCGGCGAGCTGGACCGGGCGGGTCTGCTGCACACAGACTGTCCCACTGTGCATAGCCAGACCATGGCAGAGGCGCTGGAGCAATGGGATATTATGCGCACGCAGGATGGCGCTGTGCGCAAATTTTACAGCGCGGGCCCGGGTGGTATTCCCACCCAGACAGCATTCAGCCAGGACACACGCTGGCCCAGCCTCGATGATGACCGGGCAGGCGGCTGCATCCGCTCGCTGGACAATGCCTTCTCCCTGGAGGGCGGCCTGGCTGTGCTGACCGGCAACATTGCCGAGGACGGTTGCGTAGTCAAGACCTCTGGTGTGGACGAGTCCATTCTTGTGTTTTCCGGCCCCGCTCACATCTGCGAAAGCCAGGAAGCAGCGGTAGACGATATTCTCAATGACAGGGTCAAGGCAGGCGATGTGGTGATTGTTCGCTACGAAGGTCCTCGCGGTGGCCCCGGCATGCAGGAAATGCTCTACCCCACCAGCTATATCAAGTCCCGGGGCCTGGGCAAAGCCTGCGCCCTGCTCACCGACGGGCGCTTCTCAGGCGGTACCTCCGGCCTGTCTATCGGTCACGCCTCGCCCGAGGCGGCCGCAGGGGGCGCCATTGCGCTGGTGGAGAATGGCGATACGATCGAGATCAATATCCCCGAGCGCAGCATCAACGTAAAACTGTCAGACGAAGACCTGGCTGCTCGCCGAGCGGCAATGGAGGCAAGGGGTGACATGGCTTGGAAACCGGTCAATCCACGGCCACGCAAGGTAACGCCGGCGCTGAAGGTTTACGCCAAGATGGTAACCAGTGCGGATAAGGGCGCGGTCAGGGATTTGTCGCTGCTGGACTGACGACAGCACTAGCATCCGCACTAACCGGACCGTTCTTTACTTGCCGGCCAGGGGGCTGGATCTCCCTGCCGGAAACCGCGTACGGCGCCATCCATGGCCTCGGACGTTTCCAGCAGGGAGATCCAGCCCCCTGGCCTCTTTCTGGAATGCCAGAGAGTCAGTCTTTGGCAATCAACGCCTGAAGATCCTCGCGTAAATCATTGACCTTGCCGTGCAATCGCCTGTCCTGCTTCTGGTCACGCGAATTCAGCACTGCGGCCACGGCGTTCAACACCACCTGCAGATTGTGTTCGTAAGTCTCCCGGTACTCGACCGAGCGGCTTTGCTCACGATTGACCAGACTGTCGCGCAGCACCTGCTGCCAGCCCGGCTCGCGGCGCAGAATATTCTCAAGACGATCCAACCACACGGCGCGTTCGCGCAGCCAAATGGCGTCAGAGCGCAACAACTGCTCAGCCGCGTCTCGATACACCTCTCGCTGCAGGGCGTCCAGCCGACCAAGATAATCCTGTGTTGAGTCCATTAAATTGTCGTAGGCGTCTTCGCGGTACTCTTCTTCGCTGCGATCGAGATACTCTTCTTCATATTCCTTCTGCTTATCCCTTAGTTCTGTAATGAACTCATTGATCTGTTCCGAAGAGAGTTGCTCACCCAGCCCAATGAGCCAGTCAAGCCCCTTGTCCTCAGTGCGCAGCCACGCTGCTTCCGCGTCCAGCAGGATCGTCCGCAAGGCCTCCGAGCTGACCTCGGTCTTCAGCAGAGCTTCAACGTCGTCCAGCAGGGCCAGGTAGGCGGGCAACTCCCGGGTCCGGTGCCAGGCGAGAAACGGCTGCAGCATCTCTTTCAGGGACTGCGTCTGCACGCGGTCCAGGTCGACGTACTTCTGCACGTACCATGGCACGATGAAGTCCAGACGGTTATACAGGAAGGTTGTACTGCTGCAGCCGCTTAACAGAATCAGAAGCGTAGCCAGCGTTGCCCTGCGGTAAACCCTTGCCATTGTTCCTCTCCTTGGCCTCTACCAGGGAAGCCTGTCGAGATCCACATTACCACCGCTAAGCACAACGCCAACCCGTCGACCGCGAAATCGCTCAGGATACTCCAGCAAACCGGCAAAACTGACCGCCCCGGAGGGCTCTACAACCTGCTTCATGCGCGACCACAACAACTGCATGGCGGTCACTACAAGCGAATCAGGTACCGTCACTATGGTATCCACCTGTTTACGTATAATTTCAAAGTTGAGTTCACCCAGTCCGGCACGCAGACCGTCGGCGATGGTGTCCGGATTGGTCTGCGGCTGCAACTCCCCCAGGCCGAATGAACGAAAAGCGTCATCGGCACCTTCCGGTTCAATGGCCATGACTTCAATGCGCGGGTTCAGGCCCTTCACCGCAATCGCCGTACCTGCCAACAAGCCTCCGCCACCTACTGGTACAACGAGAACGTCAAGATCCTTAGCCTGCTTCATCAACTCAAGCGCTGCCGTGCCCTGGCCGGCAATGATTCGCGCGTCATTGTAGGGATGCACGGCCTGCGCACCCGTCTCTTTGAGCACCACTGCCAGCGCTGCTTCGCGTGCTGCAAGAGTGGGCTCACAGTCGATAATTTTTCCGCCATAGCTTGCCACAGCGTCTTTCTTGACTGCTGCAGCGTTCGCTGGCATGACCACATAGGCCGGCAACCCGCATGACCGGGCAGCCAGGGCCAGCGCAGCGCCGTGATTTCCTGACGAGTGCGTGGCCACCCCGGCCGGAGCGTCAGTTCGGGATAATCCCAGTACTGCGTTCATTGCACCACGTGCTTTGAAAGCCCCTGTCCTTTGCAGGTGCTCACATTTGAAGAAAACCTGTGCACCTGTTTCAGCGTCCAGTTGCTGGCTACGCATGACTGGCGTGCGGTGCACGTGCTGCTTGATGCGCTTTTGGGCAGCCTGCAGGTCTGCCAGAGTCGGTGGTATCACATTGCTCTCTCTTTCACGGTCAGCGCCCAGCCTGCCTGGCGCCAGACAAAATAGCCCAACAGAAAATTGCTTTGCAGCAAAAGCGTCAACACCCACTCAAACGCATCTTCCACAGTTGCATACCAGGCTCCGTTCCAGGCGTCCAACACCACCGTGGCCAGGCCTGCCACCAGCAGTGTCGCACACACCACTGCCATTAACCCGAGCAACCCCCGACGCACACCAGGCACATTCAGGCGACGTAGTTGTGCCAGCAAGAGCAGCTGTGCAAGAAAGGTGAACGAAAAGAAGAGGATGGTGCCAACCCGTCGCTGCACCGCCCAGGCATCTCCACGCTCGCCAAGAACGGTCACGTACATGATAAGGCCGACACATGCCAGCAGGCCGAGGCCCAACATCCAGTTATTCGCGCGCTGCCCAGCAGCACTCGATCGCGTGTTAATACTGCCAAGCCAGGCGTGATTCAACCACCAGTAAGCCATCATCAGTACTGCCGAAGGGAGCATGAGTGCCCGGAAAAGGTAGCTGGCAGGTGGTTTGCGCCCGGTAGCGCTAATGGAGGTACAGCTGTCCAGATAGGGGTTACACCATTCCACAGTGCCATTCCCGGCTGCCACCAGATAGGTGGCATGCACTGCGAAAAAAGGCAGCAGAGCCGCCAGAAAGGCCACTGGTCGGATGTTCATTATGACAGTCTAGCAGATGACATATCGCCCCTGACCACAACGGTCGCTGCATGACGCAGGGCAGTTTGCGCCGGGGCGCAGCCTTACCCGTGGAGAGTAGCTGCAGGCCCGGTAAACGTTTCAGGCAGCTGCGTGTTGCTCCAGCCCTGCTACTTTATTTATTGCGCGCAGGATGCCATCCAGGGATGCCTGCACGATGTCGTGACTACGACCACAGCCACAGTACCTCTCGCCTTCCACATTCAGTTGTATGTAGCACACTGCCTCAGCGTCAGCGCTCTGGCTCAGAGCATGCTCGCTGTACTCCACCAGCACAATTTGCTTTCCGGTCAGTTTCTGCATGGCATCGACAAATGAAGCAACCACGCCATTGCCAGTACCGGCAATTTTCTGGCTGGCACTGTCGCGTTTCAATTCCGCCTGAAGTTTGTCTACGTGATCCTCCCTGCTCACCTGATAATTGCCCAGTTGCCACCGACCTTCATCATTGAGGTAGGTTTTCTGAAACAACTGGAAGATTTGCTCAGATCCAACCTCGGCTTCACTTTCCTCAGCAAAAGCCTGCACTGCGGTACTGAAGTCTATCTGCAACCAGCGCGGTAATTCATAGCCGTAATCACGCTCCAGTACATAGGCGATACCGCCCTTGCCGGACTGGCTGTTAATGCGAATAACTTCCTGATAAGAGCGACCGATATCAGCCGGGTCGATCGGCAGGTAGGCCACTTCCCAGGGTTCTTTTTCGTCATGCTTCGACAGGCATTTCTTGATGGCATCCTGGTGGCTGCCCGAGAACGCCGTAAACACCAACTCGCCGGCCCAGGGATGGCGCGGATGGACAGGTAATTGCGTGCACTCTTTAACCGTCTGGATAATCTCATCCATATTGGCGAAATCCAGGCGTGGGTCCACGCCCTGGCTGTAGAGGTTCATCGCCATGGTCACCACATCCATATTGCCGGTGCGTTCGCCATTGCCCATCAGGGTGCCTTCTACCCTGTCAGCACCAGCCATCACACCCAGTTCTGCCGCCGCCACGCCGCAGCCGCGGTCATTGTGCGTATGCAGGGAGATGAGCAGGCTGTCGCGATTGTCCACCTTGTCGCAAACCCACTCGATCTGGTCGGCGTACACGTTAGGTGTACTCATCTCCACGGTCGCTGGCAAATTGATAATGACCGGCTTCTCCGGCGTGGGCTGCCAGACAGCGGTCACAGCGTTGCAAACCTCCACTGCA
>JAUIIQ010000153.1 GCA_030431585.1 Gammaproteobacteria bacterium
TTAGGTTCTTAAGAAGATGGACGCGAATGCGTAAGTCTTTGATTTGATTGGCGCGCCTGGCACGATTCGAACGTGCGACCGCCTGGTTCGTAGCCAGGTACTCTATCCAGCTGAGCTACAGGCGCGTTGAGGGGCGGTATTATAGGGGGTAATCATCGTGAGTCAAGCGATCACAGTGATGCTCACACCTGTATTGTCAGGCCTAATTCATCTCTGGCAGCCCTTGCCAGCAACTCACGAAAATCCGGATGGGCAATGGCGATAAGGTCTCTTGCCCGCTCCGCCAGGGAGCGTCCCCGTAGCTCAGCAATGCCATATTCTGTCACCACATAGTCTACCGCGGCGCGCGTCGTCACCACGCCAGCGCCACGCTCCAGCGCCGGTACCAGGCGGCTCAGGGTGCCGTGTTTGGCGGTGCTGGGCAGGGCGATAATCGACTTACCGCGCTCGGAGAAGGTTGCACCCAGCACAAAGTCTACCTGACCGCCGACGCCTGAATAGATTTTATGGCCCATGGAGTCGGCACAGACCTGCCCGGTCAGGTCGATCTGGATTGCGCTGTTGATTGAGGTCACCTGGGGGTTCTTGGCTATCACCACCGGATTATTGACAAATTCGATATCGAGAAACGTGACCTCAGGGTTATCGTCAACAAACCGGTACAGACGTTCACTGCCCATGGCGAACCCGGTCACCGTGCGGCCTCGGGCTACCTTCTTGTTGTCATTGGTGATGACACCGGCTTCGATGAGGTCTACCACACCATCAGAAAACATTTCTGTGTGCACGCCCAGGTTGCGCCGGTCTCGCATAAAGGAAAGCGCAGCGTCGGGGATCGCGCCAATTCCCATTTGCAGACAGTCACCATCGCGAATGCGGCTGGCAACGATTTCGCCAATACGGCGCTCTACATCGGTCGTCTCCTTATGCTCAACCGTAATCAGCGGCGCCTCTTCGACATAGGCAAAGTCAATATCGCGAATATTGATGAAGCTGTCGCCATGGGTTCGCGGCATATTCGGATTCATATGCGCGATAATTTTCCCGGCAACGTCACAGGCCGCTGCGGTCACCTCCACCGAAATACCCAGCGAACAGTTACCATGTTGATCCGGGGTGGAGACCTGCACCAGTGCCGTATCCACACGCTGGTGTCGCCGGCGCAGCTCCTTGGGTATCTCGGACAAAAACATGGGCACATAATCCGCCCGCCCTTCGTTGATCAACTGCCGCGTGACCTTGCCGGCGAAAAAGCAGCGATTGCGCAAATGCCCTTCCAGCTCCGGGTCTGCAATGGACTCCGCATGCTCCAGGTGTAACTGCATCATGGTTACATCGCTAAGGGAGCGCGCATGCTGAGCCAGCGCGTCCAGCAAAACGGTGGGCGTGGCTGCCATGGAATGGCACCAGATGTTCTCGCCGGAGGCGATAGCACTGACCGCTTCCAGCGCGGTGTCGGTAAACTGGGGAGTCGCCACGGTAATTTCCTCGGGACTGGACTGTCTGCGTCAGCTCAGGTGTGCGGGGTTGCCGTCAGATGAGGCCCTGCAATGCGACTGGCGCATTGCAACCCGGTTCGCATACCGGTGGTTACTCTTCAATAAAACCCGCGCTGGAGTTCAGGAACAGGCGAATGGGCCAGTTGCCCTCGCCCAGGTGTATAACCAGTCCATAGTTGTCTTCGTCGTAATCAGACAGCCACTGGTAGCGGATTTTGAGAGGCTTGGCCGGCTCGGGCGCATCGGGTCCGCGGGCTATCACCACCACTTCTTCAATGGTGTCCGGGTGCGACATGGACGCCTTGGGTACTGCAAAGGTAATGGCTCTTTCACCTTCTGCGCTCTCAGGTGCGATGTCCCGCAACTCCACTCCCATGGTCTTCCCTTTGTGACCCTTCACCAACTCAATCCAGTCGGATTGCAGCGACGTGCCTTCCTGGGAGAGCGCGGCAGCCGATGCCAGCGCGAGTCCACACAGGAGTGTTTTGATTGTCTTCATCCGCATTCCTTTCTTGATTGGTTTAGCGAAGGTCTAGGCCTCATGCTCAATAATAACACCCTGCTCATCACGGGCCAGTTCACGCCCTGCATGGGAAGACAACCACAGCGCACGCAGCAGGTTTACGGCCGCCATGCTCAAATGCTGTTCAGCGGCATGCAGCGCCAGTTGCGCCGCCTGCGCCTTTTCCTGCCCGCTGAGGTGACCCGCTTTGTGGCTCATCTCTGCATCAACGCCGTTGAGCACTGCCTGAATCTCACGGGCGGCCTCGTCCGAGGCCTGGCGCAATTGCTGGGTGAAACGCTGATACTCTGCAGGCGTCATGGTTACAGCACGTGCACCGCGCCAGGTCAGTCGGGCCGGCATAGTGGCCAGATCCAGGCCCAGCGCTATCATTTTGCCAATCATCAGGCAGTTCCTCCGCAACTCATAACCACAATTATAAACGCTGACAACCGCGCTTCACAGCGCCACGGGGCCACCGGGCCACGGGGTCTATCGAGATGGCGGTTCAAATGGAGGGCGGCCATGGCGGCTGCGAAACCAATTGAAGGCGCGAAACACGCTTTCTCGCGCAACCAGCGCTCTTTCGAGCCGATATTTACCGGGAAAGTTCATCAACAGCAGGCCGGTCAACAAGGTGACCAGGCCCTGCCCGGGGGTGAAGAGCATGAGCAGGCCAAGCGCCACCAGGGCAGCTCCCAGCAGGTTCTTCAACACCACCCCTAACCAGCCCATGGCGCTGCCGCCTGGGTGCTGCAACTTGTGCCGCCGCGGCTGGCTGAAATAGTCTACCGGCAGGCGCGCGACCACCCAGGGCACCACCACAATCACCGCCAACAGGGTACCCAGGGAAAACACGGTGCCCCAGAAGACCAGCTCCGGTAAAACCTGTTGCAACCAGGGCGGCATACTCACGCGCCAAAGCGCTGTCTTGCCAGGGCAATTCTGGCGTCATGTTCCTGTGTCTGCTCAGCGATCTCAGCCGCTGCGGCAAGCCGGTGGCGCAAACCCGCCTGATTGGCTACCTGAATCGCCAGACCCGGGCGCGCGTTCAATTCCAGAAGCATGGGCCCACGCAGACGGTCCAGTACCACATCCGCGCCAAGGTACTGCAGCCCTGTCATCTCCACGCAGCTGGCTGCCAGATCGAGCACGCGCTCCCAGTGCGGAATGGTGAGGGTAGCGAACACGGCTTGCGTGTCAGGATGAATCTCCACCAGCTCACCGTGCTGAACCGCTCGCACGGCCGCCCCAGAGCCAATGTCCAGGCCAACACCCACGGCGCCCTGATGCAGGTTGGCCTTGCCGTCAGAGGCATGCGTGGCGCAGCGCATCATCGCCATCACCGGCACACCCCTGAACGCGATTACGCGGATGTCGGGCACGCCTTCATAACTGAAGCGGGCAAGGCTGGGGTCGAAGTCGATCAACGCTTCAATCATCGCAATGTCATTGCGCCCGCCGAGGCTGTGCAAACCCGCGAGTACGTTGGATACGTGACGGCGTACGTCCGAAGCGCCTATTTCCACACCGCTGGACTTGATGAAGCGGTCGCCATTGCGGCCCACTATCACCAGAATACCTTTGCCGCCGCTGCCCTGGGCGGGCTTGATAACAAAACTCTCCAGGCCTTCAAGCAGGGTCGTCACATGGCGCACCTGGTGCTGGTACTCAACTACGCCATACAGTTCCGGCACCACAATACCGCGTTCCTGCGCCGCCTTTTTAGTCTTGAGCTTGTTGTCTACCAGCGGATAGAAACGGCGCGGGTTGTACTTGCCAATATAGCCCACGTTGCGCTCGTTCATGCCCATGATACCGCGGCGACGCAGCGCGGCGGGAGAGACCAGCGGAATCAACGGGGGTCTCCCATATCGCGAAAACGATACAGCTCGGTCAGCCGATAACCGGTGTACTTGCCCAGTAACAGAATGACACCCAACAGGCTCAGCGTTAATTCCGGGAAGTTAAATGTCAGGTGGCCTATCAGCGCACTGGACATCGCGGCATAGGCGAACACTGCCACCAGCAGGCTGCCACCCCCTTGCACCAGCACCTCATGCGCGCCCTCCTCCTCCCAGAGGATGGACATACGCTCTATGGTCCACGCCAGAATAATGGTCGGGAAATACGTCACCGACAGAACCTGGTCCAGACCCATGCGGTAACTGGCAATAGCCAACGCTGCCATCAGGAAGATCACCACGATGACCACAGCAGAAATCCGCGAGACCAGTAACAGGTTCATGTGACTCAGCCACGAGCGGATGACAAGGCCCGCACTGACCAGGCCAAGAAAGATAGCCAGCCCCAGCCACAGGGTGGTCTGCATGAACGCCAGTGCAATCAGGATGGGCATGAAAGTGCCCGATGTCCTGACGCCAACGAGCAAACGCATAATAACCACCACCAGCGCTGCTACGGGTATCAGCAACAGCCCCTTGAACACACCCTGCTGCTCCACCGGCAATGAGTAAATGGAGAAATCCAGTAGCGCGAACTGCTCCGCCTGGTCCTCCATCACGGCAACAGTCCGCGCCGGCAGGCTGTTGCTGACCAGCGCAAACTCCAGTCGGGAGTCTCTGCCACCAACCACGCTTAGCACTTCCTGGCCACGCCGCTGCCAGACAAAAAAGTCCTCCGGGAGGCCGGCTTTTGCTGTGAGCGGGTCGAACACCACCCATTCGCTGCCGTTGTAGATTTCCAGCAACGCCGACAGGGTCTGCCGACGCCTGCCATCCTCCAGGCGTATACCGCGAATCGGGTAAGCGGGCACCCCGGCCCGCCCCAGCACCGCCAGTATCACCCGGTAAGGTTCCTCTTCCCAGGTACTGAGCAGGAACTGGGCGTCCGGGTCAGTCGAGTTTGGCCCCAGGGCCTGTATCAGCAAGGCGGTAAAACGTTCCGGGCCTGAGGACTTGGCCGACAACACCTCTATCAGCCTGTCCACCGCTACCATCTGGTCCTGCTCCAGCATGGGCTCGCTCGCCGGTCGCGCTGAACGGTCTGCCAGCCCCTGCTCGCTCAAACGGTAGGCCTGTATCTTGTAATAGAGCGTTGCCGCTTCGCGCAACTCACTGCGCGACCATACGGCCCAACGTTTGTCATCTGCGTCACGGATATCAAAACCGAAGCCGGAGGAGGCAAAATGCTCATCGACAATTTCCCAACCGGCCAACCCCTCGGGCAGCAGCAGTTCGACTTCCACCGGGCCCTGCGCGGGTTTAAAACTGATTTTACCCTCTATGGTCCATACGTCCCGGTAGGCTCCAGGGATAAGTGGAAAACCGAGCACAAACACCTTGTATAGCATCAACCCAACGCCAACCAGCAGCAGGCATCCGGAGAGAATTTCTATGCGCGTTCGAGAGGAAATCACGGGGTCTAACGACCTTGTGTGTAGCGACGGCTTACGTCAACAATAACAGTATCAACCAGGAAGTTGCGCCCTACCAGTAATGGATATTCAAAATCATCACGGTCTGACAGGTTGACATCGATGCGCGAGCGCACGCCCGCCAGCGAGACCCACATACGTACCACGTAACGACGCTCGGGCTCGCCCGTTTTCTGTTTTATCAATACCCTGCGCCGCAACCGTAACTCCTGCTCAATGGCCTCGCCTGCGTCATCAAAAACCGTGAAGCGCACGTAGCGCTTGCCATCCTTCTCCACCAGTTGAATTTTCTCGGCATGAATGGAGGTGGTTTCGGCACCGGTGTCAATCCGCGCCTCGAGCTTAAGTCCCGCAGGCTCCACCTCAACCCACTCCACAGCGCCGATGATAGGCAGGTGCATTTCTCCCGCCGTTGTCGCCATGGGAGGCAGGGGTGCGGGGACCTCAACAATTTTCTCTATCACCTCCTGCGACGGGCATTGCAGGGGCTCACAAGGCTCACAGGGAGTCGGCTCCGGGCAGTCCAGTGTCACCTCGGGGGACGGCGGTTCAACCTCAGGATCAGGCGCAATGGACGAGCAGGCCGCCAGGGCCGTCACCAGCGGTATAAGGGTCAGGTAGTGTTGTAAACGCATCCCGTGAGGTTAAAGAATCACTACAGACATGTATAGCCATTAGTTATCCGGCAGATTTCACAAGAATATGGGCACTTTCTGCCGAAAAGTCGGGTTTCTGCTGGACGCTGCCATGCACCGGGCTCTAGTGTGGGTCATCTACCGAAAACACGCGGCACCAAGACATGTTAAAGGTAATTGCCGGGCTTTTGCTCCTGACTACCACCCTGCTGGGCGCACCCACTGCCAGCGCTGGTGTGGTGATGTGTACCGACCCTGTCACTGGTAAGAAGACCTTCACCGACAAAGCCTGCCCGACCCCGGGCAGCGGCAGGAAAGTGAAAATTGAGCCGACCAACTTTGGCGAGGGGAAACGTAGAAAAAACAACAAGGGCGCCTGGTTGAGCGACCGCGACACCAGCGTAGCCGGCCGTGACAACGTGCTGGAGTATGATCGTCTGCGCGCGGAGGAAGCGCGCAAAACGGGTTACCTGCCCTCAGAGTCCTGAGCGTCGTCTACCACTGGCAGTCGTCCTGCCTGAAAAAAACACCATGACCACACCCGGTTGCGTCTAGAATACTATTTTCGCATTCGGGTCACCCTGCATGAAAGCACTCGTCAAAAAAACGGCCGGAGTAGGCATCTCTCTTGAAGAGGTTGCTGAACCCGAGGTGGGCATTAACGACGTGCTCATTAAAGTCAAACGCACCGCCATCTGCGGCACCGACATGCACATCTACAACTGGGATGCCTGGGCGCAGAAGACCATTCCCGTTCCTATGGTCGTGGGCCATGAATTTGTAGGAGAAATAGCCAGTGTGGGGTCGAACGTCAACGACTTCCACCCCGGGCAGATTGTCTCCGGAGAAGGGCACGTGGTCTGCGGCCGCTGCCGGAACTGTATGGCTGGTCGCCGTCACCTGTGCAACCAGACCTCGGGCATTGGCGTGGACCGCGCAGGCGCTTTCGCTGAATACGTTGCTCTGCCCATGTCCAATGTGTGGGAGCACACTCCGGGTATAGACCTGGACGTCGCCGCCCTGTTTGACCCCTTTGGCAATGCGGTGCACACCGCGCTGCAATTCGACCTGCTGGGAGAGGACGTGCTGATCACCGGCGCCGGCCCCATCGGCGCCATGGCTGCAGCGGTCTGCAAACACGCCGGCGCCAGGCACGTGGTGATTACCGACGTCATAGACTCCCGCCTGCAGCGGGCCAGCGCCCTGGGGGCCACCCGCACAGTCAACGTCTCTCGAGAGCGCATAGCCGACGTGCAGCGCGACCTGGGGATGGAAGAAGGTTTTGACGTTGGCCTGGAGATGTCCGGTAACGCATCTGCTTTCAACGAACTGATCGATAACATGTGCCACGGAGGCAAAATTTCGATTCTGGGTATACCCTCGGAAAACACCGCGATCGACTGGAGCAAGGTCATTTTCAACATGCTGACGCTCAAGGGAATCTATGGCCGCGAGATGTACGAGACCTGGTACAAGATGTCAGTGATGATCGACTCGGGCCTGGATATTTCACCGGTGATTACCCACCGGCTGCCCTACACGGATTTCCAGCAGGGCTTTGACGTGATGAACAGCGGCGCGGCAAGTAAAGTGATTCTCGATTGGGAGGCCTAGAAAAACATGTATGACCGGTTCCGCGAGCACCTTGACGCACAGTTACAGGAAATAGACCGCGCAGGCATGACCAAGCACGAGCGCCTGATCACCACTGCGCAGGGCGCTCACGTGGGCGTCAAAAGCGGGGACGTGCTCAACCTGTGTGCCAACAACTATCTGGGGCTGGCCCAGCACCCCGAGGTCAACGCTGCGGCAGCCAAAGGCCTGCAGGAGTGGGGCTACGGCATGGCCTCGGTGCGTTTCATCTGTGGCACCCAGACGCTGCACAAAGAGCTGGAGGCGAAGCTCAGCGACTTTCTCGGCACCGAGGACACCATACTCTATCCCTCCTGTTTCGATGCCAACGGCGGACTGTTTGAAACCTTGCTGGACGCTGACGACGCGGTTATTTCAGACGAACTGAATCACGCCTCGATCATTGACGGTGTGCGACTGAGCAAGGCACAACGCTACCGCTACAGGAATAATGACATGGCGGACCTCGAGGCTCAGCTGAAGGCCGCAGACACCGCCGGGGCGCGCTTCAAGCTGATCACCACCGACGGGGTCTTTTCCATGGACGGCTATATCGCCCGTCTCGACGAGATATGCGATCTGGCTGAGAAGTACCAGGCGCTGGTTCACTTCGACGACTGTCACGCCACC
>JAUIIQ010000154.1 GCA_030431585.1 Gammaproteobacteria bacterium
GGGGTCTGCCAGCAATTCTTCCTCCAGCGCACGGTCCTCTTCTTCCGAGTAACCCCGCCTGCGGGTTCCCGCGAGTGGGCGCACTGTTACCTCGCCGTGCTCCAGGCGGGCAAGTATCTCAGGTGAAGACCCGACAATATGAAAATCGTCCAGATCGAGGTAATACATGTAGGGCGAGGGGTTGAGGTTACGCAGAGCGCGATACAAATTCAGCGGGGGAGCCGTAAAGGGCACGCTCATGCGCTGAGACGGAACAACCTGCATGACATCGCCCGCGAGAACATATTCTTTCACCTTTTCAACCGCCTCGTACCAGGCTTCGCGGGTGAAATGTGACTCTGCCTGCTGCTCGAGCTCGGCGCTATCTGCGCCGTCAAGCACGATATCGGGCAGCGGTTGCATTGGCTGCGGCAACGCCGCACTCAACTCCAGCAAGCGCCGGCGAGCAACCTCCAGAGCATTCTCTCGGGACGGATCGATATTTACCACCACACGGATCGTTCCCGCCAGGTTATCGAAAACCAGCACTTCCTCGGCAACCATGAGCAGAATATCCGGGTTGCCCAATTCGTCCGGGGGAAGGCCAGCCGCCAGGCGCGGCTCCACGTAGCGCACCGTATCGTAACCAAAATAGCCCACCAGCCCGCCATGAAATACTGGCAAATCATCCCTGGGAGCGGTGCGGTAGCGCTGATGGAAGGCCTCGGCGAAAGCCAGCGGATCTGCCACTTCCTCGCTTTCTACCAGCTCGCCATTTTCATAGACGTCTGCCCGGTGGCCATACACCTTCAGGACAGTGCGACAGGGCAGACCAATAATCGAATAGCGGCCCCACTTCTCCCCTCCCTGAACGGATTCAAAAAAGAAGGAGTACGGGCCTTCTGCCAGTTTGCGGTAGGCACTGATTGGCGTCTCCAGGTCAGCCAGAACTTCCAGGCTGACAGGGATACGGTTGTAATCTTGTGCCGCCAAGGCGGCAAAGTCTTGCGGATTCATGGGTGTTCCTCGGAGAGTAAAGTTGCGTATTCGGGTCGAGACGGCGTCCTGGCTACCATCGCCAGCAGGTGATCTCACGCATCGAAAGCTGCTCGATGTTGTTACGCAGGGCTGTTTGCACAGCATTCTCCGGGTTAAAAGTGCGCCTATTTTACATTGCCTTTCGGTATTGGCAAATGTAAGGCGGTTTCACCATTTCAGGTGGTCGGGCTATCCGATCAGTCGGATAGCTTTCTTCTTGCAAGCCAGGGAATCTGGAGCGGGCTTGCCTTTTTGACGCGCCGGCCACGCCAGTTGGCAGCCCCAATCAACTAAACCGCCGCCAGCTCAGACCGCATCTCGGCTATCACCGCCGCGTAGTCCGGTTGATTGAATATCGCGGAACCCGCCACAAAGGTGTCCGCCCCGGCCGCTGCAATCCCGGCAATGTTCTTCGCCGACACTCCGCCGTCCACTTCCAGGCGAATGTCGTAACCCGAGGCGTCAATCAGGGCCCGCGCCTCGCGCAGTTTATCCAGCGTTGACGGAATGAAGGACTGCCCACCAAAACCCGGATTGACCGACATCAACAGCACCATGTCTACTTTGTCCATCACATACTTGAGCGCGTCCAGTCCCGCTGCCGGGTTGAACACCAGTCCCGATTTGCAGCCTGCGTCGCGGATCATCTGCAAGGACCGGTCAACATGGGTGGAAGCGTCAGGGTGAAAGGTGATGTAGCTGGCGCCCGCATCGGCAAAATCGCCGATAAGCCTATCGACCGGAGAAACCATGAGATGCACGTCAATCGGCGCCGTAACTCCGTGCTTGCGCAGCGCCTTGCAGACCATGGGGCCTATGGTCAGGTTAGGAACATAGTGATTGTCCATGACGTCAAAATGGACGATATCAGCTCCAGCCGCGAGAACGTTATCGACCTCTTCGCCAAGGCGGGCAAAATCGGCGGAAAGGATGGAGGGTGCGATAAGGTAGTCGGCCATGCTTTGGGCTCCGGGCAATCTGAAGGCGCCATTCTAACCGCTGTGACGCAGCGGGACGAGGCACACGCAATAATTATCGGCGGCGTGAGGCAAGAATACGGGCATCCAGCTCTGCCAGACGCCGCGGAGTACCGACATCTTCCCAGTCGCCAGAGTAATGTTCTGCACCCAGGCGTCCCTCGGCAATGGCCGCGTCCAGTAGAGGCCGCAACGGCAGTTTGCCGGCAGCGACACCGCTAAAGAATTCAGGGCAGAAAACGCCGAGGCCCGCGTAGGTATAACCCATCGCATTTTCAGGACGCTTGGTCACGTAACCTTCATCGTTCAGGCAAAAGTCGCCCTGAGGATGCTGTGGCGGATTGTCTACCATCAGCAACCTGGCCAACTCCCGGGGCTTCAGTTCCCAGGCCAACAGGCGCTGTAAGGGGTAGTCTATCCAGACATCACCGTTCACCACGGCAAAGGGTGCGTCGCCCAACAAGGGCAGTGCCTGCTGAATTCCTCCCGCAGTTTCCAGCGGCTCTGTTTCGCGAGAATACTGAATATGGATACCCCAGCGGGAGCCATCACCGCAGTAGTCTTCTATCTGCCGCCCAAGATAGCTGATATTTACCACCACCTGACTGCATCCCGCTTCCGCCAGACCAGCCAGGTGATAGGCAATCAGCGGAGTACCTGCCACCTGCAGCAACGGCTTGGGCGTGTGTCCGGTGAGCGGCAGCATCCGCTCCCCCCTGCCTGCAGCCAAAATCATTGCTTTCAACTGCCATTGCTCCAGGGCTGGGCTGCCACCGCCGGACTGAGCTCATCGCGAAACCACTCAGCGAAGGCTCCTATCGCGGCTGACTCATGCTGGTACTGATGGAGTGTTTCACGCACATAGCGCAGAACCAGCGGCAGATCGGCCAGGTAGCCAGGCTTACCATCGCGCAGGTAAAGACGCGCGAACGTACCCAGCACCTTCAGGTGTCGCTGCAGGCCCATAAGGTCAAACCAGCGCAGAAAGGCCGCCTCACTGACATTTTCCAGCGCACCCGTACGCTGTAGCTGAGCAAGATAGGCCAATGCCCAGGCCCTGACCTGCGACGGCTCCCAACGGACATAGCAGTCGCGCAGCAATGACACCAGGTCATAGGTAACCGGCCCGATCACGGCATCCTGAAAATCTATTACGGCGAGACGGCCATCCGCCTGTGGCATGAGGTTACGACTATGGTAATCCCTGTGCACCAGCACCCTGGGTTGCTCCAGGGCGTTGCCAGTGAGCAGGTCAACAAGCGGCTGCCAGGTGGTTTCCGCCGGGGCATCTACAGACAACAAACGGTCAACGAACCAGTCAGGGAATCTGCCCAGCTCTTCATTTAACAGCGCCTGATCGTAACGGGGCCAGTTCGCATCACAGCCTCCGGCAAAGGCAAGCTGCTGTAGAACGTGCATCGCATTGCCATACGCGCCGTGCACGGTATCGGGCTTAAGTTCGTTGAGCAGCAGGCGATCACCAAGATCACTCAGTAACAGGAAACCGCGTTGCAGATCCACCGCCAAAAGCGCTGGAACACATAATCCCGCCGCCTCCAGCACGTCGCGGATCGCGAGAAACTCCTTGTTTTTTTCACTCGCAGGCGGAGCTTCTACCGCAATATAGCTGTCTGCTCCTGCCACCAGCCTGAAGTAACGGCGTGCGCTGGCATCGCCCGCTACTGGGACCAGCGCAGGACCATATTCCAGACCGAGTGAAGCCAGCACCCAGGGCAGCAGTTGCGGCTGCGGTGGCCTGGAGTTCACTGACAACTCCAAAGCAACGACGGTGATCCCGGGGATACGGGAGGAAGCCGGAAAATTTCTCGGACAAGGGGCATTCGATGCATTAGACTTCGCCCTTAACCCGCCAACCACTTCTGATAAGAATGACCTTCAGTTCTGTCTCTCCAGCTATGCGCACACGCACCGGAATAATCGTCCTGGCCATCGCAGTCAGCGCCGCCATGAACCCGGTGATGGCACAGGATAACAGCGCCCCGGCCCAGGCACACCCCCTGGACTGGGTTGACATCGACCAGGTGCCCAGAGAACTGCGTGATGATCAATGCATCAACTGTGAAGGTCGTTATATTGACCCGCTGCGTGACGCGGATCAATCCACGCCGCCGGAGCAAGCGGACCTCAACGCCCGCACGGACAGCACCGAGCTGCGCGAGAACACGGTCACCTTCCAGGGCGGGGTGGAAGCCAACCAGGGCTATCGTCATATCCGCGCTGATGAGGCCAGTTTCGACAGGGTGGAGCGCTCAGCGGTGCTCGAAGGCAATATCACTTTACGCGAGCCCGGCGTCCTGCTGCGTGGTGAGCGGGCCAGGATCTTCGCCAAAACCGGTGAGGCAAGCGTCGAGCAAAGCCAGTTCGCACTGCACGAGCAACATCTGCACGGCAACGCCACTCTGCTGGAAAGAGACAAAGACGGCATACTGCATATTCACGGAGGTGAACTGAGCTTCTGTGCTCCTGGTGAAGATGACTGGCGCATACGTGCGGACGAACTCGAACTGGATGTGGAAGATGGCCTGGGTGTTGCCCGTGGCGCAAGGGTGGACCTTGCCGGCATCCCGGTTTTCTATTCTCCCTGGCTACAGTTCCCCCTTGACGACCGACGCCGCACCGGCCTGTTGTGGCCCGACATAGGCTCGGATACCCGCGGCGGAATCGATATTTCAGCGCCTGTCTACTTTAACCTCGCACCCAATTACGACTTGCTCTATACACCTCGCTACATTGAAGAGCGCGGCATCAACCACGAGGGCAAGGCCCGCTACCTGAACCCGCTTATAGGCGAGTGGATGCTGGGCGGCGCATTCATGGACAACGACAAACGCTATGAAGACGAGTATCCCAGCGATCGCAACTACGACCGATGGCTTGCGGTCGTAAAACAGAACGGCCTCTTCAATCAACGCTGGCGTTCGCAAATTGACTACAGCAAGGCCAGCGACGTCAACTACATGAAAGACCTGGAAACCTCCAGCCTCGACTCCAAGCGGGAAACAGCACTGCTGCAATACGGCGCTATGGACTATCTCGGTGATCGCTGGCTCGCCAGCGTAGAAGTGCAGCAGTTCCAGAGCCTCGCCGACGATATCAACAACGATTACAAGAAACTGCCACAAATTACAGGCCGCTACCGTCCGGACGGCACGCCCTTCGAAATCGACCCCATTTTTCTGGCGCAGTACTCCACCTTTGACAGCGATGATGAGCGCGTCACCGGCAACCGCTTGTATACCGAAGCAGGGCTTGGTTACCCCATGCTGTGGACGTACGGCTTCCTGCGACCCACTGCCAAGTATCGCTTTCTCAAGTACGATCTGAACCAGCATGAAGACTTTGAGGACAACAATCCGGATGCGGGTGCCGCCCTGGTCAACCTGGACGGAGGGCTCTACTTTGATCGTTCGACGACGCTGTTCGGCAATTCCATCCTGCAAACGCTGGAGCCACGGCTCTACTACCTGTACAGCGAGTACGACGAGCAGACTGACCAACCCGACTTTGACAGTGCCGAACTGACCTTCACCTACAACCAGCTGTTTCGCGACACGCGCTTCTCCGGCCGCGACCGAATTGACGACGCCAACCAGGTCTCAGTGGGCCTGACCACGCGCTTCATCGATGAAGAGGACGGCAGGGAAGAGTTCAGTGCCAGCATCGGACAGATTTTTTACCTGCGGGACCGCAAAGTCCGCCTGAAAGCTGAAGACGAAGCACTCGAGGCGGGAGGCTCTGAACTTGCTGCCGAGGCCACCTATTACCCTAACAAGCGGCTCAGTGCGCGCACCAGCCTGATCTGGGACCCGTACAGCGACCGCATGAATTCGGGGAACTTCTTCGCCAGCTACACGCGCGAGAATGGGAGTATATTCAACCTCGGGTACACCTATCGGCGTCCGCTAACCACGGTGGTTACTGAACAGTCCGCAACGGAACAGGCTCACGTATCGTTTTACACCCCTGCGGGCCGTAACTGGCGCCTCTTTGCCGCCATGAACTACTCCGTTGAAGCCAATACCAGCGTGGAAGATATGTTCGGGGTGGAATATGATAGTTGCTGCTGGAAGGTGCGACTGCTGTATCTGCGCTACTATGACAATGCTTCGGGTGAAAACCCTGACTTTAACGATCCGCTACTCGAGCGGGAAGACTCTACCCAGATTCAGATTGTGCTCAAGGGCATGGGCGGCTTCGGCAGCCGGGCCAGCAGCATTATGGAAGACATGATTCGAGGTTTTACCGACAGTGACTATTAAATCTATGCTGCTGGGCTGTGGCCTGGCAGCCTCGCTCCTTGCCACGTCAGTGGTGCGTGCGGAAACCCAGATGCTGGATCAGGTCGTTGCCATCGTCGAAGACGACGTGGTGATGGCCAGCGAATTGCGCGAGCGCCTCAACCAGGTCCGCGAGACGCTCACAGCCCGCGGCGTCGAACTACCGCCGGATGACGTTCTGATCCGTGAGACCCTGGATCGCCTGATTCTGGAGAATATCCAGTTGCAGAAAGGCCAGCGGGTAGGCGTGCGTATTTCCGACAGCCAACTGAACGGCGCCATGCAGCGCGTTGCAGCGCAAAATGGCCTCAACCTTGAGCAGTTCCGTGCTGCTTTGGAGGAGCAGGGCCAGTCCTACCAGGCGATGCGGGAGCAAATTCGCCGGGAGCTGATCATTCAACGTGTGCAGGCGGGGAACGTGAACCAGCGCATCGAGATAACCGATCAGGAAGTGGACAATTTCCTGGCGACGGAAGAAGGCCGCAAACTCTCCCAGCCTGAGTACCAGATACTGCACGCATTGTTGGCGATGTCTCCCAGCGCGCCAGCTGCGGAAATTGCCAGTGCCGAAGCCTACGCCACCAGGGTTCTGGAACAGATTCGCGCTGGAACACCCTTCGAAAAGGCAGTGAGTGCACAGGGCCCGTACAGCTTTACCGGCGGCAATCTGGGTTGGCGCAAGCTGGACGACCTGCCCTCGCTGTTCTCTGATGTCGCGCCAGGGCTGGCCAAGGGGGAGACTGATCTGGTGCGCTCGGACAGTGGCTTCCACCTGATCAACATGGCTGACCGGCGTGGCGGGGAGGAAATGCTGGTAAACCAGACCAAAGTTCGCCACATTCTGGTGAAGCCGTCCGAGATACTGACTGACGATCAGGCACGGGAACTGGTGACTGAATTAAAGGCCCGGGCGCTCAATGGTGAGGATTTCGCCGCACTGGCCCGTGAGTACTCCGAAGATATCGGGTCGGCTCAGGAGGGCGGAGACCTGGGCTGGACCAGCCCGGGCCAGATGGTGCCGGAATTCGAGCAGGCGATGAGCGACACAGCGGTGGGCGAGATATCCGACCCGGTGCGCAGCCAGTTCGGCTGGCATATTCTGGAGGTGCTGGATCGGCGTGAACAAGACATGACTGCTACGGCGACTCGCAACATGGCGATGAACTACCTGCACCAGAACAAGTACCAGGAAGAGCTTGATGCCTGGCTGCGACAGATCCGCGATGAAGCCTTTGTCGACATCAAGTGACAACACCGAATGACAAGGCAGGTAGCGGCCAGTGCCCACCAGAATAGCGCTGACCCCCGGCGAACCCGCCGGGATAGGCCCGGATATCACGCTGGCAATCGCCGGTCAGGCCTGGCCAGCTGACATTGTCGCTATCTGCGACCCGCAGCTACTGCGCGAACGCGCACAGCAATTGGGTCTGCACATTGAGCTGACTCTCTACACACCTCAATCCGCTGCATCTTCTCACCAGCCCGGCACCCTCAAGGTGTTGCCGGTGTCTCTGGCCCAAGCCTGCGTTGCGGGAAGACTCAACCCCGCCAATGCCGACTACGTTATCAACACGCTGCACCGCGCTGTTGACGGCTGCCTGGATGGCAAATTCGATGCTATGGTTACCGCACCGGTACAAAAATCGGTGATTAACGATGCCGGCATCGCATTCTCCGGGCACACTGAACTGCTCGCGCAGCGCACCGGTGCAGAGAAAGTGGTAATGATGCTGGCCACAGGCCAGCTGCGTGTGGCATTGGCCACCACTCATCTGCCACTGCGGGCGGTGCCAGACGCGATCACCCCGCAACTGCTGGAACAAACCCTGAAGATCGTCCACCGGGACCTGCAGGCAAAGTTCGGTATCGCCAAACCGCGCATCGCTGTTCTGGGCCTGAACCCGCACGCCGGAGAAGGCGGCCACCTGGGTCGTGAGGAAAT
>JAUIIQ010000155.1 GCA_030431585.1 Gammaproteobacteria bacterium
AGCGAGCGGCACCACGCCTACCCACTGAACATTGCGCCAACTGTATACGCTTTCGCCTTTGAGATACCGCCAGCGCCCCGGCCGGACAAATCCGCAGCCACCCCCTACACGGTTGCAACCGCCGAAGACCTGCGCTGGAAGCGCTGCAATATCAAATCCACCGCCCTGCTGGGGAACGTCATGCACTACCAGCATGGCCACGCCAGCGGCCACTCGGAAACCCTGCTCTACAATGAACACGGTGAACTGACTGAAGCGGCTGCCTGCAACGTCTTTGTGGTCAAGCATGGCATCGTGGCCACGCCGCTGCTGGACCACCAGAAGCTACCCGGGATTACCCGTCTGATGCTGCTGGAAATACTGCGACGGGATGGCAGCATCCCGGTTGAAGAGCGGGTGGTGAAGCTCGAGGAACTGGACACTGCTGACGAGGTCTGGATCACCAGTTCTTCAAAAGAGATCGCGCCGGTGATTGCGATCGATGGCAAGCCGGTTGGCAGCGGCGAGATCGGCGATGTCTGGCTGGCGGCGCAAACGCTGTTCTCCCGTCACAAGTTTGATTTCTGATGGGCAGGTCCAACCAGGCGAGACTTGACCTGGGCGCACTGCGCCACAATCTGGCACACGCCAGGCAGTTGGCCCCTGCGGCACGGGTAATGTGCGTGGTCAAAGCGAATGCCTATGGCCACGGCGCCGTGACCGTGGCCCAGGCACTTGATCCGCTGGCGGACGCGCTGGCGGTAGCCTGCATCGAAGAGGCACTGGAACTGCGGGAAAGCGGTATTACCTCACCCATACTGTTGCTGGAAGGTTGGTTTGAACGCGACGAATTACCCCTGGCAGTAGCAAACAACTTGTGGGTAATGGTCGACAACCAGCGGCAACTGCAATGGCTGGAGCAGGCCAGACTGCCCGCTCCCGTCACCTGCTGGCTGAAGGTCGATACCGGCATGCACCGCCTTGGTGTTGCGCCGGCGGACGTCGCGGGTTTTCACCAACGCCTGCAGGCCAGCCCTAATGCCCACGACGACGTTGTTACCTGTACCCACTTCGCCTGCGCAGACGAAGCGAACAACGCGATGACTGCCCGGCAGCTGGCGCAGTTTGAGAACCTGACCGACGGCATCACCGGGCCACGCAGTGCCGCCAATTCCGCCGGGGTGCTGGCCTGGCCGAGCTCACACTACGACTGGATACGCCCCGGCTATATGCTCTATGGCAACTCCCCCATGGTTGACCCTCACCCCAACACCGGGAGTTTGCGCGCGGTGATGACACTGGTCTCTTCCGTGATATCCGTGCGCCATGTTGCGGCAGGGGAATCAGTAGGCTACGGCGCCACCTGGATCGCCCGGCGTCCCTCGCGCATTGCCACTATCAGCATTGGCTATGGCGACGGCTACCCACGCATGGCCGCCAATGGCACGCCGGTACTGATCAACGGCCAGCGTGCAAGGCTTGCCGGGCGTGTGTCCATGGACATGATTACGGTGGATGTGACCGACCTGGATGCTGTGCAATTGGGTGATGAAGCTGTGTTATGGGGCAAGGACCTTCCCGTCGATGAGGTCGCGCTGCATGCGGGCACCTCGGGGTATGAGTTGACAACCCGAATGCCGGCCCGCACACCAAGGGTAGTGGTTGCTTGATAGCCAATTGAGCGTCCGCCCATCGCTCTTTGCCGGTGAACCAGTGGTGCTGACGCGAGCGATTATGTACTCTTTGCCCAACCCGACCTGACTTAACCCTGTCTTGGCAGCATGCTACTACTAACTGGATTTTCGCGATGAAGGCCTCTCCTACCAAGCCCTGGCAGGGCACTTGCCATAGCTTCGTTTACAGCTTCATTTGCAGCCTCTTACTGGCCTCTGGCCTCGCTGCGGCGAACACAATACCCACAAATTTATTCTTCGGTTCAGCCGGATTCCATGACGCTCAACTCTCTCCGGATGGCAAACACCTGGCCGTCATTCTGGACAAGGATGACCAGCGCGTTGCAGCCGTATTGAACCGCAAGACCCTTAAAATGACCAGCCTGCTGTGGGTGGAGGACGATCACCACGTGACGTCCGTGCGTTGGGCGAACAACGAGCGGTTTCTCGCGAGCCTGTCCCAGGAATCCGTGATCTGGGGCGATGCTGACGTCAACACCGGAGACCTGTATGCGCAGAACTACGATGGCACCCGAAACAAGATGATCTTCGGCTATCGCGGTGTCGAACGCACCTATGGCCACCACGAGATTCTGCACACGGTGCCCGATGACCCGAAACACATCGTCATCAAGGTTGCGCCATGGGGCGCGACATGGGGTTCGCTGACGGAAGCGCACAGGCTTAACGTGAACACCGGCGAACTCAAAAAAATCGCCCGGGGCAAGGTAAGGGATGGCCATTTTCTCACTGACAATCAGGGCAATGTTCAGCTGAACTACGGCATTGACAAGAACGACAACCCCGTCATATACCAACGCGCTGGGGCGACCTGGGAGCCTGTCACCGTGTTGGACCCCGACATTGGCGACATCGACCCACTGGGTTTTATTGGCAGCAGCAACCGCGTCTACATCCGTGGCAGCCGCAGCGGTCAGCCGGAAGGCCTCTATATCCTCGATCTCGATACAGGCAAAACCGAGACTCTGCTGGAGCCCGAGGTGGCCAATTTGCGCAGTTTCGAAACCGCAGGGAAGGAAGACCGGATCATCGTCGCCTACTCTATGCCAGGCAGGGAGAAGGTGCACTACGTGGAGCCCGGTGACCCGCACGCCAGGCTGAATCGCGCGCTTTACAGCGCGTTTCCAGACCAGGCTATCGAACTGCTTAGCAGCACCGATGATGAGTCGCTCATTACCCTGAAAGTCAGCAGCGATACCAACCCGGGCGATTTCTACCTGTTTGACACGCAGGCGATGCAGGCCACCTTCCTGTTCTCTGCCTTTCAGGACATAGCGCGAGGACAACTGCGACCCATGGAGCCGATTCATTTCCAGGCGCGCGATGGCCTGGAACTGCATGGCTATTACACCGCCCCCGGCGCCGGACCACAGCCAACGGTGGTGCTGGTGCATGGTGGGCCACACGGCATTAGAGACTATTGGAGCTATAACGAGGAAGTGCAGTTCCTGGTAAACCGCGGCTATGCCGTACTGCAGGTGAACTATCGCGGTTCCGACGGTTATGGCCCACGCTTCCGCAAGCAAGGCTATGGCCAGTGGTGGGGGAAAATCCAGGACGACATTATCGACGCTGTCCACTGGGCTATCAATTCGGGAAAAGCAGACAAAGATAGAATCTGCATCTACGGCGGCAGCTTTGGCGGCTATTCGGCGTTGATGGCCCCCATTCGGGCGCCCGGCTTGTTTAAATGCGCTATCGGCTATGTCGGTGTGTACGACCTGACATTGATGCGCGAGCGCGGTGACATCACTGACAAACTATGGGCGGAAGACTACCTGCAGAAAGTGATTGGCAGCGACCCACAAACACTGCGCGATAACTCTCCTGTTCACCTTGCCAGCCAGCTGACCGTACCGGTTTTTATCGCGCACGGCGAGATGGACGAACGGGCACCGGTGGAACACGCGCACCGCTTGCGCGCGGCTCTGGAGCAGCACAAAAAACCCTATGAATGGATGCTGCTTAAAGGCGAGAGACACGGATTCAGGGCAATAGAGAACAAGGTTACATTTTACGATAGCATGCGCGCGTTCCTGGACAAACATATTGGTGGGGCGTCAACGGGCAGTAAAGACCACTGAATAAACGGGTTACACCCAACAATGCAAACAACAATAAAACGCTTGTCCAAAATCCTGTTGGGGATGTTGCTGGTTATCCTTATCGCGGCCGCACTCACGTTTTTCTGGTTACGCTACGAGTTTGCCCGCGTGCAGAGTGATGTCAGCAGCGACAGCTACTGGCGGAATACACCGGTACAGCAACTGGACCTGACGCTGCCTTCGCCTGCACCCTGCCGGGAGACAAGTACTCACCCTCGCGCCTTCTTTGGGGCACTGCACGTTCATACTGCTGCCTCCTACGACGCCACAGCCTTCGGCAGCACCACCAGCGCCGACCAAGCCTACCGCTTCGCCCGGGGTGATACGCTACCGCTGCGACTGCGCGGTGACCCGGAAGGCTTCGCCGCGCCCCTGCAAACCATCAGCTCGCCTCTCGACTTCATGGCAGTCACCGACCACGCGGAGTCGCTGGGTGAGACGCGGCTCTGCTACACGCCCGGTAGCGATGCGCATGCCACACTCGTCTGCAAGCTTTACCGAGGCGATATTCGTTTACCCGCAGAACCTGACATGCAGCCTATTCTGCGCCTGGCCACGCTCGCCATTTTTGGCAAGGATCGCTCAAGCCGCGTGTGTGGCGCAGACGGCAGCCTGTGCCGCCTGCGCGCTGCCGAAATATGGCGCGAGAACCAGCGCAGTGCAGAGCAGGCACTTGATCGCACTGGCGAGTGCAGCTTTACCACGTTTCATGCCTATGAATACACGTTGGCTGAAGAATCATCCAACCTGCACCGCAACGTGATCTTTCGCTCTGCGGTGGTACCACAGGCCACGATGGGAGCAAAAGACGCAGCCACGCCGGAGGCGCTTTGGACCTGGCTGAAGCGTAGCTGTATCGAGGGCAACCCCCACTGCGATGTACTGGCAATCCCGCATAACAGCAACTGGAGTTCCGGTCGCATGTGGTATCCGTATAGCAACCGGGATCTGGACGCAGACACGCGACAGCGGCAGGCCACACTGCGCCGTGAACTGGAACCGCTCGCGGAGATTATGCAGACCAAGGGTGACTCCGAGTGCCGCAACGGTATTGCCAGCGTGCTGGGGGCTGCCGATGAGTTTTGTGACTTTGAAAAACTGCGCGCCGCTGGCGAGCAGATAGAAGACTGCGGCGAAGCCCTTGGCAGTGGCGGCATGATGCTCACGGGCTGCACGTCGCGCTACAACTTTGTGCGCTACGCGCTTGCCGCCGGCCTGAAAGAGCATCGGGACCTCGGCGTTAACCCCTTCGCCATGGGCATCATCGCCGCTACAGATACGCACAATGGTATGCCAGCTGCTGGCAGCGAGAATAATTACCTTGGCTCCCATGGCATGGACCGAAATGTACTGAGCCGCCTGCAGGGCAGCAAGGAAGTGCCGGGGGACATTGGCAAGGGATCACCGGTTCGCTATGGCCCCGGTGGTATCGCCGGCGTCTACGCGCATGAGAACACGCGAGATGCGCTGTTTGACGCCATGCGCAGGCGCGAGACATTCGGCACCAGCGGTCCGCGCATAGAGCCGAGGTTCTTCGCCGGTTGGCAGCTGGACCGGGTCAGCTGCCAGTCGTCTGACCTGCTCGCCCAGGCCTACGAACTGGGCGTACCCATGGGTTCCGAAATCAACCCTTCGGACGCCGGCGCAGGCAGCGAAGGTCCGGTATTCCTCGCCAGTGCCACCCGCGACCCTCGGGACGGCGCCAACCTGCTGCAGCGCATCCAGATCATCAAGTCCTGGGTAGACCAGAACGGCGCTACCCACCAGGCAGTGCATGATGTTGCCGGAGACCCGCAGAATCAGGCAAGCGTGGACGCTACCACCTGTGCGGTAAGAGGCAGCGGCTTTAACCAGCTCTGCGCCACCTGGCGCGACCCGGACTTCGATCCGGCCGTTTCTGCTGTGTACTACGCCCGTGTGCTGGAGAACCCCAGCTGCCGCTGGAGCCGACACGATTGTATCCGTCTGCCCGAAGACCAGCGCCCTGCAAGTTGCGATGACCCGACGCTGCCCTGGCAGGTGCAGGAGCGCGCCTGGACCTCACCGGTCTGGTACTACGCAAACTAGCCGGCGCCTATCCGCATATCGAGCTGGATCAGTGTGCGCTACGCACGCCAATCCATTAACATAGCGACACGAGGCAACAACAAGGACCCGCCCTTTTGGCAGAGCAAAGTGATTCTCTCCCCGACGGCAGCATACTGGCCGCTATCGATCTTGGCAGCAATTCCTTCCACCTGATCGTCGCGCGTATAGAACACGGCGAAATGCGGCCCGTGGAGGTGCTCGCGGAAAAAGTGCAACTTGGGGCTGGCCTGGAGCGAGGCCTGCTTGGCGCCGATGCGATTCAGCGCGGCCTGGATTGCCTGGCACGATTTGCCCAGGTATTGGACAGCCTGGCACCCACACGTGTACGCGCAGTGGGCACCAATGCACTGCGCCAGGCCAAGAATCGCCAGGCGTTTACTGAACCCGCCAGCGAAATCCTCGGCAGCCGCGTGGACGTAATCTACGGGCGTGAAGAGGCACGCCTGGTCTATCTTGGGGTGGCGCACACGCTGGCCGACGACGCCAACTCGAGACTGGTGATTGATATAGGCGGAGGCAGCACTGAATTTATTATCGGCGAGCGATTTGAACCGCAGAAGCTGGAGAGCCTGCAAATGGGCTGCGTGTCCTTTGGACGGCGCTGCTTTCCCGGCGATGTCATCTCTGCAGAAAACTATCAGCAGGCCTATGACCGCGCTCGTGTAGAAACCTCGCATATACGCTATCGCTACCATGCCGCCTACTGGGCCGAGTGTGTCGGCTCCTCAGGCACGCTTAACGCAATCGAATCCATCGTGACCCTCAATGGCTGGAGCGATGGTGGCATTACCCGCAAGGCGCTGCACAAGTTGCAGAAAAAACTGCTGAGCTTTGATCACTTCGAAAACATAGACCTGGAAGGGCTGTCTGAGAACCGGCGCAACGTCATTGTGCCCGGCGTGGCTATTGCCAGCGCCCTGTTCGATATTCTGGATATTGAACACATGCGTACGTCCCGGGGGGCACTCCGCGAGGGGGTCATCTACGACCTGATGGGGCGACTCAGTCACGAGGATGTACGCGAACGCACGGTGAACGCTCTGGTGCAGCGCTATTCCGCCGACGAGGACACAGCCGCAGTCGTGGAGCGACGCTGCCGCACACTCTTTGCTGCCACGCGCGGCAGTTGGCGGCTGCAGGATGAAGACTGGGACCTGCTGCACTGGGCAGCGCGCACCCACGAAATTGGCATGGCTATTTCTCACAAACACAGCAACCGTCATTCGGCCTACCTGCTGCGTAACGCCGACCTCCCCGGCTTCTCCCAGGCGGAACAGGAAAACCTGGCCCTGTTGTCACAGGGTCAGCGTGGCAAACCGCCCGTCGAGCTGCTCGACGAGTTGCCCGGCAAAGAAAGCAGGCGTATGCGCTATCTCCTGGTGATCATTCGCCTGGCTGTGCGCTTCAAGTACGTTGAAACGCTGGCGGAGCTGCCTGACTTCGGTGTACAGGCCGACGACGTCTCGCTGACGCTGGGCTTTCCCGCCGGGTGGCTGCAGGATCACCCGCTGACCCTGAGCGAACTGGAACAGGAACAGGCCTACCTTGGCAAACTGGGCATTGAGCTAAGCTATTCCTGAGCAGCCAATGTCGCCCGCGCGGACAACCGGCTGATGTCGGCGAGATAATCAAGCAGAATGGCATTGACGGCAGGGGCCGCTTCCAGCTGCACCATGTGCCCGGCACCGGGAATCATTCGTACGTCCCTGAGCCCGGGAAAAACAGCCCGCATCAAACCGATAGGGTCGTCGCCGTGAAACCCTTCCAGGTCTACATCATGTTCGCTGCCGATAAAGTACGCAGGCACCGCACTCTGCACACCCTCCCAGGGCCTGCGCTCCTGCCATTTAATATCCATGGACCGATACCAGTTAAGGCCTCCGGTGAACCCCGTACGGCTGTATTCGCTGACGAAAAACTCCAGTTCCAGCTCGGACAGCCAGGACCAGGGCAGCGGTGGAGGTTCAGCCATCGCGTCCATATAGGCAGTGCCCGGGGGGTGTTTGAAGCAATCGAAATAATTGCCGGCGCCGCTGAGTGTATAAAACACCTGATGCAGGAAACGACGCGGCGCTGAGTCGAGTTCCCGGTCAGCCCGTGGCGGTTCGCGGAAATATTCTATGTGCAGAAAATGCTGCTCGCCAATGCGGCGATACTCACTAAGCGGTGGCTCATCGGGATTGTGGGGTGCCGCCGGATTCTCCAGGCCAATGACAGCCAGGACCCGTTCCGGGTGGCGCAGCGCCAGGTCGTAAATGGCAAACGCGCCAAAATCGAGTCCGGCGAATACAGCACTCTCCAGACCCAGGTGGTCCAGCAGGCCGGTCAGGTCGGCGGTGATATCCGCCACAGCGTACGCCTC
>JAUIIQ010000156.1 GCA_030431585.1 Gammaproteobacteria bacterium
GCGACAACCCAGGAGCAACTGGAGGCAACCTATGGTATTCGCTATCGCGTCTACTGCGAGGAACTCGGTCTGGAACCCGCTGAACAGTTTCCGGATGGCCTGGAGCGCGACCAGTACGATAATCACTCCCTTACCTGTCTGGTGACCCATAAAAGAAGCGGTTTGCCCGTTAGCTGTGTGCGCATGGTGGAGGCGTCGGAGGCCCGGTTGATGCCCTTCGAGCCTCATTGTCGCGACAGCATCGATGTAGAGCATGCCGGGTTACTCTATGAGGACAGGGACACCGTTGTGGAGTGTTCACGGCTGGCGGTGGATACCACGTTCCGTCGCCGCCTTGGTCAATTACAGGATCATTTAGGCGAAGAGTGCTGTCATCTCGAGCAACGCAGTTTCTCTTTGGTAGGCATTGTGACCCTGCTGGCAGGTTTTGCCGCGGCAGATCTGGCGGGACGACCCAATATTCTGGCTATGATGGAACCCTATCTGCCCCGGCTGCTGCGGCAGCAGGGTATTCGCGCCCGCAAGGTGGGTCAACGAGTGGAATATCACGGTCGCCGGGCTCCTTATTTCCTCAACATTGAAGCGGCGCTGCCCACCATGCGAGCTGACTTGCAGGCACTTTATGAGCTTGAACGCGCCAGCCTCAGTGCCCACTTTGACAGCTTACAGACCGACGTAGCCTGAATGTTTGATTACCATGCCGCCTTCTCCCGCAATCTTGGCTGGGTCACCGAGACAGAGCAAGCTATCCTCAGAGCAAAACGGGTGGCCATTGCAGGGCTTGGTGGAGTGGGTGGCAGCCACCTGCTGACGCTCACCAGGCTGGGTGTGGGCCAGTTTAATATCGCCGACTTCGATAGCTTCGAAATCCAGAACTTCAATCGTCAGGCCGGTGCCTTCGTCAGCCAGTTGAACCGCCCCAAAGTGGACGTGCTCACGGAAATGGCTTGCGATATCAATCCTGAACTGGGCGTCAGTACGTTTCCGGAAGGGGTTAACGACGACAACCTGGATGCGTTTCTGCAGGGCGTGGACCTTTACGTCGACAGCCTTGATTTCTTTGCTCTTGAAATTCGCAACAAGGTGTTTGCCGCCTGCGCGGAGCGTGGTATTCCCTCGATCACTGCCGCCCCGCTGGGTATGGGCTCAGCCCTGCTGGTGTTCATGCCGGGGGGCATGAGTTTTGAGGAGTACTTCCGCATGAAAGGCTGTGATGCCGACGAGCAGGCTTTGCGTTTCATGCTGGGACTGGCGCCTGCACGTCTGCAGATGAACTATCTGGCGGATGACAGCCGGGTGAGCTTCAGCGAGCGTCGGGGGCCTTCAACACCAATGGCCTGCGAGCTTTGCGCGGGCTTTGCCGGTACCTACGCATTGAAGATTCTGCTGAATCGCGGCGGCGTGCCTACTGCCCCGCGCGGCATTCACTTCGATGCCTACCGCAACAAACTCACCAGGACCTGGCGTCCGGGGGGCAACCGAAATCCAATCCAGATGCTTGGTCTGAAGATCGCCCGCAAGCGGGTGATGGACAGCGCGCCCGATGTGGTAGCCGGCAAAACCTACAAGCGGGCCGTGGATCGTATCCTCGACCTGGCTCGCTGGGCACCCAGCGGCGACAACGAGCAGCCCTGGCGATTTGAGATTGTCGATGACCATAACGTGCTGATTCATACCGTCGATACCCGCGACTGGTGTGTCTATGACCTGGATGGCAGCTCCAGCCAGATTGCTGTGGGCGCGCTGCTGCAGACCATTGCCATAGCGGCCTCGGGTGAAGGCATGCGGGCGACCTTCAGCCGTCGGCCGGACACGCCGGAGACGGCCCTGCAGATTGACCTGCGTCTGGAGGCAGACGCTGGCATTGAACCCGACGCGCTGCTGCCTTTCGTCCAGGCGCGGGTTACCCAGCGCAGGCCGTTTACCACCCGCACCCTGGCGGTGGCCCAGAAGGAGGCCATGGAGCAGGCGGTGGGAGAGGGCTATCGCGTGGTTTGGCTTGAAGGCAGCAAGACGCGCTGGGAGATGGCGAAACTGCTGTTTCGCAGTGCACACATACGCCTCACCACGCCGGAAGCATACGAAGTCCACCGCCAGAATATCGAATGGGGTACCCGGTTCAGTGAAGATCGCATCCCGGAGCATGCCATCGGAGTCGGTTTCCCGGTCACCCGCATCATGCGTTGGGTCTTACAGAGTTGGACGCGGGTAAAATTGTTCAACCGTTTCTTCGCCGGCACCTGGCCGCCGCGTCTGCAGATGGATTTGCTGCCCGGCTATTGTTGTGGGGCGCATTTTGTGATTGTGGCGGATGAACCCGTGCAATCTGTTGATGATTTCCTGGAAGGGGGCCGTGCCATGCAGCGTTTCTGGCTGGAGGCTACGCGCCAGGGGCTGCAGTTCCAGCCAGAGATGACCCCATTGATCTTTTCCCGGTATGTCGCTGATGGTCTGCGTTTTACCGTTGCCAGCGATGAGCAGGATCGCGCTACCAAAGTGGCAGCGGATCTCGACAGCCTCAGTGGGCTCGATGCTTCACGACGCGTATATATGGGGCGGGTCGGTTTCGGTACGCCCCCCACATCCAGGTCGATCAGACCACCGCTGTCGAAGTTGCTCCTCGATAAGGCCTGATCTTCGTCAACTTTTGCTCGCTGGCTACCCCTGCTCCCGGGCGTCCGGTGACTCGCTCTCGCTGGGGTTGCTGGCTGCGGTTGTCCTGCTCTTCACCCCGGAGGCGATTTGCACGCCCAGCAGGTAGAGGCTGGGCACCAACAGCAGGGTGACACCCGTGGCAAACAGCACACCGAATGCCAGCGACACCACCATGGGTATCAGGAACTGGGCCTGAAAGCTGGTTTCGGCCATGATCGGCAACAGGCCGACAAAAGTGGTCAGCGACGTCAGCGCGATGGGGCGGAAACGGTCCTCCCCGGCCTGCACCAGCGCATCTTTCAGGCTGGATCCCCAGGACTGCAGATTGTTGATGCGGTCTATCAGCACCAGATTGTCATTCACCACCACGCCGGCACAGGCAACGATGCCCAGCAAAGACATCAGGCTGACGTCCAGCCCCATCAGCAGGTGGCCGAAAATGGCCCCCATCACACCAAAAGGCACCGCTGTGAGCACCAGCAGTGGTTGCCAGTAGGATCCGAATGGAATGGCCATGAGCGCATAGCTGCCTATCATGGCCAGCACCATGTACTTGATCAGTGCGCCGAGAAATTCTGCCTGTTCGCGCAACTCGCCGCCCATTTCCATGGTCAGGTCGGGAAAGCGTTGCTGCCACTGTGGCAGGTAGGTTGTGGCAATGTCCTGCACGATGGCCCTGGGGGCGCTGGTACCATCGGCAACCTCGGCTGTAATCTCAACAGTGCGCTTCCGGTTCAGGCGCTCTATGGTGGGGTATCCGGCTTCAAACCTTACGCTGGCTACGGTATCAAAAGGCACCTCTTCACCGGAGGGTGAGCGAATGCGCATGTCGCGAAGGTTGTTCACCGAGACCCTGTCCGTTTCGGGGTAGCGCACCATTACCCGGACATCTTCGCGCAGCCTGGGTATGCGTTGCACCTCGGCGCCGTGGAATGCGGTGCGGACCTGGTTGGCGAGGGCAGCCAGCGTGATAGAGAGGTTTTCCGCCGCCGGCTTCAGTTCCAGAACGATCTCCTGTTGCTGCGACTGCAGGCTGTCGCGCACATTGTGCACCCCGGGATAAGCCTGCAACAGCTGGCTGGCTTCGCTGGAGATAAGCTGCAGGTCTTCGAAGTGGGTTGAGGCGAGTACCAGTTTGATTGGCTTGCCCAGGTCATTGAGCGTGTAGTTCATGGAGAAATCCTCCACATCACCGATATCGCCTATGAGGTCCTGCCAACGCAAAGCCAATTGTGCTGTGTCTACCTCGTCCGAGCGCGATTCCACCACTACGCGGATTGCGTCCTCCGCCACTTCCGACTCAATATTCCCTATCTGCAAACGCCCGGTATCACCCTCTGCACCTCCGTTCAGTTCCGTCTTCAACAGCAGGGCAGCAGACTCCACCTTGTCCAGCATGCTTACAGCGTCGTTGAAAGCACCTCCCTCCGGTAGCTTGATGTGCGCGGTGACGTAGTCAGATTGAACTACCGGGAAAAAGGATGAACGTAGCCAGCCTCCGCCATAGAGGGCCAGACTGAAGAATAACGCCAGCACGAACAAAGCGCAGACCAGCAGATTGTTATCCAGGCAATTGGAGAGCAGGGGGCGATACTTGTTGTGTGCAAAGTGGGTGAGGCCATCGGCAAACCGTAAGCGGAACGTCTCCCAATTGCGCAGAAGCTGGAAACGGCTGGGAACTGGCTCGCGCATGGGCGCAAGGTGAGAGGGCAGTATCCACAGCGACTCCAGCAGGGAACAGCCAAGCGCGAGCAGTGCGACAACGGCAACGCTCCTGGCGACGGTGGCCAGATCACCGGGCAGGAACAACATCGCGGCAAAGAAAATCATTGTACTGAGCACGGCATACATAACCGGGCGAAAAACGATTCTGGCGCCACTCTTGGCGCCATTTGCCCCTTTGAAGCCGGCCATCTGGCGGGAGTGGATGGACTCGCCCACTATGATCGCATCATCCACGACGATGCCCAGAATAAGCAGTAGCGCAAAAAGCGACATCATGTTCAGGCTGACGCCAGCATATTGCATGAAAAAGAAGGAGCCCATGAAGGCCACCACAATGCCCACGCAGACCCACAGTGCAATCTGCGGTCGCAGGAACAGCATTAACACGATAAAGACCAGCACCAGTCCGCCCAGACCGTTATTGACCAGAGTGTTGATGCGCTCCTGAAACGGCAGGGATGAGTCCTGCCATACCTCCAGTTCCACCCCGTCGGGCAGGGTTTCCCTGGCCCGCTCAAGCCATTCATTGACAACTTTACTGGTGGCCAGCGTGTTGGGCCGGGATGTCACGTAAACGTGCAGGTTATGTGAAGGCTTGCCATTGAAGCGCGTCTGGATGTCGAGGTCTTCGAAGCCGTCCACAATGGTGGCGACATCGCCCAGTACGATCTGGGTGCCATCGGTATTGCTGAGCAGGGGAATGTTCTCAAACTCTTCCCTGGTGTAGGCCTGCCCGCGGCTTTGTAGCCGGATGTCGCCATCGCTGGCCTTTATTGTGCCGGCGGGGAGGTTGAGTGAGGTGCCTCGAATGGCCGTCACGATGGTGTCGAAGTTGAGTCCGTAGCGCCGCAGGGTGTACTCCGACACCTCGATTGAGACTTCATACCGCCTCGGGCTCGCGAGCTCTACGACAGAGACATGCGGTTGTGCAGCGAGGTCGTCGCGCAGCGCTTCTCCCAGCTCCTTCAGTTCCCGTTCGCCCAGCTCACCTGCCAGAGTTACCACCGCCATGTGATAGCGATGGGGCAGCTCCGTTACTACCGGGCGTTCAGCTTCACCGGGGAAGCTGTCTATGGCATCCACGCGGTTCTTGATTTCGGCGGTCAGGCGCTGCACGTCAGTGCCGGTCTCGGCCTTGATGGTTAGAGTGGCGAGCCCTTCGCGTGCCGAAGAGCGTATTTCCTTGATGCCGTTGAGATCGTAAATGGCTTGCTCTATGCGCACGCAGATCTGTTCTTCTACTTCTCGCGGCCCAGCGCCGGGATAGGGCATGGAAATGCTGATGGTGTTGAGCTCAACACGGGGAAAGAACTGCTTGTCCAGCGCCATGAGGCCAAAGAAGCCGCCTACCACCAGAAACAGCATAAGCAGGTTGGCTGCTACCGGGTTGTCAACGAACCAGCGGATGGAGCCTCCCATCAGGGGGTTGCCCCCGCCTGGGGTGACGCCAGTGGCCTGACGGATACTTCCATACCGGCCAGTGACCTGGCGCCTTCGCTGACGATCACCCGCTCCCCCTTGGTAAGGCCGGTTACCCATACCTCATCCGCAGTGGTAGAGAGCACCTCGACCAGGCGCACCGCCGCTCGGTTCTGTTCGTCTACTACCAGAACGGTAGTGTCGTTGCGTACTGCCGAGGCAGGCAGTACTGACACGTCTGGCAGAATCTTCCCGCTGATCGTCGCGTTGACGAACGACCCCGGATAAAGCGGTGGCTTGCCGCTGCCGGGTTCGGGTGAAAAAGGCTGATCGGTTTCCGCCACAGCGTAGATAACCCGGCTGTTGACGTCGATACTGGCGTCCATGCGTACGATGCGCCCCTGCCATTCCCAGCTTTTGTTGGCAAAATCAGCGCGCAGCACCACGGGAGGGTAGGGAAAGGCCTCCGTTGAGGTGTCGTCGTGGCTTAGCGGCAGGTCCAGCAGGGCTACCTGGCGCCCGGTAAGAGGCAACCTGACTTGCGCCACGTCGGTATCGTAGACCGTGGCGACGTGCGTGCCGGGGGTGATGAACTGGCCGATATCAACGCGCTTGTCACTTACCCGGCCGTTGAAAGGTGCGGTGATAGAGGTGCGCTCCAGGTCCAGTTTTGCCGCCGCCAGGTCCGCCTGGGCTGCCTTGAGAGCGGCCTCGGCAGAGGCGATCTGCGGTTTGCGCAGGAACAGGTCATTGGCCTGGGCGTTGCCCAGTTCACGCCATTCCCGTTTTGCCTGCAGGCCGCGTCCCCGCTCCTCGGCAACGCGCTGGCGCGCCGATGCCACCTGCGCCTGGGCGCGGGCGATGGCAAAGTTGTAGTCGGTGTCTTCAATCTTGAGCAGTTCTTCGTCGGCCTTGAAGAAGCCGCCTGCGGCAAAACTGGCGGCTACCGACTCCACCACCCCACCCACCTGGCTGACCAGCTGGATTTCCCGCAGCGGGCGCACTGTACCCTGGGTTTCCACGCTCAGCGAACGGTTGCCGGGCTGTGCCACCACTACTTCGACCTCAGGTGCTTGAATGGCGGGCGGTGCCAGCGGTTTTGGCCCGGGTTTGCCCAGCCACAGTGCGATTACCAGTGCGCCGCCCACCAGCGCCACCAGCAGCGTGCGAGATGTTTGATCTTTGCCCAGCAGTTTCATGAATCCCCTTTACCTAGCCGGCTGTTATATCGCCGTTTTTGCCTCGCGCTGCCTTTCCAGCTGCGGGGTCTGTAGTCAGTAGGCAGTATACGCCCCTGAATTTCATTGGCGCAGCCAGCGAGCAGCGTTTTTTCCGGCATATTTTCATATCCTGTTGATTTATTGGGGAAAAAACTGGAAGCTCTGACGCCTTGGCCGCGCACTGAGGGCAGTTGTCGCGGCGTTATCAGCGCGCCGGCAGGCGCCCGGGGCCGGAGTGGGCCAGGTGATGGTCAAAAGTGACGAACGGTGAATAAGCGTACCCGCATTCTCTTTGTAGCCGAGGCGGTGACGCTGGCGCATGTCGTCCGGCCGCACACCCTGGCGCAGTCGCTGGATGCCTCTCTCTATGAAGTGCATTTTGCACAGGCTCCGCTGTATCGCCATTTGCTGGATGATGCCGGTTTTCAGCAGCACGACATCACGTCGATATCGCCGGCAACATTCATGGCAAGACTCGATCGGGGTGAGGCGCTGTATGACCTGACAACGCTGCAAGCTTATGTGGAAGAGGACCGCAGGCTGATTGCTGCAGTGCAACCTGACATCGTAGTGGGTGACTTCCGCCTGTCCCTGGCGACCAGCGCAGAACTGGAGGGTGTCCCCTATGTCACTGTCAGCAATGCCTGCTGGTCTCCCTTTGCCTTACAACGTTTCCCGGTGCCGGAGCTGCCCATCAGCCGCCTGTTGGGCCCCACCCTGGGTCAGTGGCTGTTCTCGCTGGCGCGCCCTTTGGCGTTCGCGCTGCACTGTCTGCCCATGCATCGCCTGCGTCGCTCTCACGGCTTGCACAGCCTGGGGTTCGACCTGCGCAAGGTCTATACCCACGCAGATGTGACCTTGTATGCAGACCTACCCAGCCTGTACAACATGCAGCCACTGCCGGCACATCACCACTTTATCGGCCCGGTCAACTGGTCACCGGCCGTTCCCTTGCCCGGCTGGTGGCGGGACATCCCCGCCGAGAAACCCGTGGTATATGTCACCCTGGGCAGCTCGGGGCAGGTAGCTCTCCTGCCTGAGGTGCTGGCGGCTCTGGAGCAGCTGCCGGTAACGGCTCTGGTCTCCACTGCCGGGGCGGAGATGCCGCAGCCTGTCCCGGACAACGTATTCT
>JAUIIQ010000157.1 GCA_030431585.1 Gammaproteobacteria bacterium
TCGCCATCATGAACATCTCCATCGCCGCATTGAGGCCGTCCTCCTGCGATGCGGACAATTCCGGATCATCCATGCCCAGCATGATGTTGGTGAGCTCGAACAGGCGCTGCCGCTTTTCCAGGGGAACACCCATCAATTCACAGATTGCGATGAGGGGCAGGTCAACCGCGATGTCTTCTACAAAATCGCAGCGGCCGGCAGCGGCCACTTTATCTACCAGCCCGCTGGCAACCTCACGGAAACGCTCTTCATAGGTATCGACCATACGCGGTGTAAACGCGGCTCGTACCAGGCGCCGGTACTTGAGATGCTGAGGCGGGTCCATGTTGATCAGCTGCGTTTGCACCATCGCCAACTGCTCGTCTTCCATTTCGTTCAGCAAACACCCGCGCCGGGCAGAGGAAAACAGGCTGGGATTCTTGGACACATAGTCCAGCTCTGCCTGGCGGGTAACCACCCAGAAGCCAACGCCCTGGGCAGGGTCTTCATGCCAATACACGGGTTGTTCCTGACGCAGATAGCGGAACACATCCCGGGGCATACCGCCACGAAAGGTAGCGGGGTCAGTAAGATCGATATGGGGACATCCGGTCACGTTAACCTACCTGTTATCTGTAAAGAAAAGAGCCCCTGCCGCTATGACGGAGGCTGGCTTGCAGTCTAGCGTTTTTCTGCCTGGCGGACCCTGACGCCGCTGGCCGGACTGACTGACCGATGGCGTCACCACGCCCCCGATTAACCCATAAACCACATTAACAAAATACTTTAATTTATTGATTTATATAACTATACCTGAATGGGCTCAGAGGTTTCGGCGCGGTGCCGCTGCTTTCGTAGCCGCAGAGGCAGGGTATCGTCAACAGAGCGATAGCGAAAGCAGCCCTGCTCATCCACGTGCCGCTCCAGTTGACCACGGTGGTAAAGATAATTGAGGTGAGCGATACACTCGCCCACGGCCAGCCCAATATGCTGCTCATCCAGCTCTCTCTGGAACAGCACCGGCAGTAGCTCCACGGCCGAGGAAGGCTGCGCGAGGCATGCTTCCTCCAGCGCAATAAGGTGATCCTCATGGTGCTCTATCAGATAACGCAAGCGCGCGTGCAGGCCGAAGAACGGGGTATTGTGTGCAGGCAACACCAGGGCGTCGGCCGGCAGCACCTCCAGAAAATGCTCCAGCGAGGCAAGCCAGGCCTTCAGCGGGTTACCCTCCGGCTCGTGCCCGGAAACACTGATATTGGAGGTGATACGCGGTATCACCTGATCACCGGATATCAGTACATTCAGGGACTCACAATACAGGCAGGCGTGTTCGGGAGAATGGCCCTTGCCAATGACTACCCGCCACGTTCTCCCCTTGATGGTCAGGCGAGTGCCCTCCTCAAGGCGCCGGTAGGAGGTGGGCAAGGGATGGGTGATATGGCGCATGCCGCCCATATTCTTGCGAGACGACTCAATACCCGCCTGACCCCGCCCGGACCGCAGCTGATGCTGCTCATTGGTCCAGCCAAAGTCGTCACTGGACGCACGGAAGAAGACCAGGCCGGTAAGGTACTCGCCCTGGGTTGCATAGAACGGCACCCGCCAGCGGTCACACAGCCAACCTGCCAGGCCTGTGTGGTCCGGGTGCCAGTGTGTGGCTACCACGGCTTTCACCGGCTTGCCCTGCAAGTGGTGTTCGAAAATCTGTTCCCAGTGATCCCGGGTCGGCCCCACGTCCATACCGGAGTCAATAACCCACCAGCCGTCCTCGTCCTCGATCAGGTAGAGATTGATATGGTCCAGCGCCATGGGCAAAGGCATACGCAGCCAGTGCACACCCTCCGCGACCTGTATCAGTTCGCCGGCAGCCGGCACTTCCGCAAAAGGAAATTCAAGCATGCCTCAGGACTTGTCCAGGCCGAGTTCCTTGATCAATTCAATCACGTCGTCGTGATGGCTTTTGGTTTTGACCTTGTCCATAACATGCTTGAGCCGGCCATCCTTGCCGATAATGAACGTGGTACGCAGGACGCCCATAAACTCCCGTCCCATGAACTTCTTCAAGCCCCAGGCACCGTACTTCTCGGTCACCGCGTGGTCCTCGTCCGAGAGCAGCGTGAAATTGAGATCCTGCTTGTCGATAAACCGGCCAAGCCGGGCGACTGGATCGGGGCTGACGCCCAGGACAACAGTGTCCAGTTTAGCCAGTTGCTTCTTGCTGTCGCGAATCCCGCAGGCCTGCACCGTGCAGCCCGGTGTCATGGCTTTGGGGTAAAAATACAGCACTACATTTTTGTCACCACGAAATTGTTTGAGGCTGACCTTATCGTCGTTCTGGTCATGCAGGGTAAAAGCGGGTGCCATATTGCCGATCTTGGGGAATGCCATGATTTACTCCTTGTCTCGTGGCTTGCGGTGACGGAACTCGATAGCCGACACCTTCACCGGGTAATGCCCGGCTTTTACATCTTCAAAATATTCTCGCAGGGTTTCGGTCACTACCGGAAAGGCGATCTCCTCCCACGGTATTTCCTGCTCGGTGTACAGTGCGGTTTCCAGGCTTTCCGGCCCCACACCAAAACGCCCCGCTTCCAGTTCACAGCGGTAGAACATATAGACCTGGCTGATATAGGGGACATCGAAAATGCGATACAACTCTAGATTATTGACCTTGCCCCGGGCTTCCTCCCAGGTCTCTCTTGCCGCACCCTGCGGGGTGGTTTCCCCGTTCTCCATAAAACCGGCGGGCAGCGTCCAATAGCCGTAGCGCGGCTCAATCGCGCGCTTGCACAACAACACCTTGTCCTCGTGCACGGGCAGGCAGCCTACGATCACCCTCGGATTAACGTAGTGAATGGACTCACAGCTGGTGCAGACGAATCGCTCACGATCGTCTCCTTGCGGAATTTTCAAGGCTACAGCACTGCCGCAGCCGGTACAGAATTTCATTCAGGGTATAACCTCGCCCCGGGGCGCATACTCGATAAAAACCGCAGTATAGAGACATTCAAGCGCCATCGCGAGAGGCGCAGGCAGCCTGCTAGTGCAGTTCGCGATAGGCGCCAGCGTGAAACAGCAACGGTTTGCCGGTTGGGCGAGAACACACGTCCATCACCCTGCCCACAATAATCAGGTGGTCACCACCTTCATGCGTCGCATGCAGTTCGCACTCAAAGCTGACCAGCGCATTGCGCAATAACGGCGCACCGTTGCGCCCGGCACGATAATGCCCCGGCTCCATCACATGGTCACCTTTGCGGGCATACAGGTTGGAAAGCGCCAGTTGCTCGGATGCCAGTACGTTGATGGCGAAGCGTCGCGCTGTGGCATAGGTTGCATAGACCTCGGAACCGGCCTGTAATGACCACAATACCAGCGGTGGATCCAGGGAAACCGACGCAAAGGAATTGGCGGTCATACCCAACGCTTCGCCGGCATTGTCATAGGTGCTTATTACACACACGCCCGTTGCAAAGCGCCCCAGCGCGTTGCGTAGTTCACGTCCATCAATGCTCATTTTTTCTCCTGATAGTGCTCTTGTTGGCATCAGCCATTGGACCTGAGCCAGCGTGGCAGAGCATCCCCTGTTTCGGTTATTGTTGAGACTGTGCCTGTTGCTGCCGCCAGCGCCGTGCGCGCTGTGCGTCGCTGTCCCGTGCCTCCACCCAGGCACTGCCCTGCGGCCCGGTTTCCTTTTTCCAGAATGGCGCGCGTGTCTTCAGGTAGTCCATGATGAAATCGCAGGCGGCAAACGCTGCAGCGCGATGAGCTGAGCTGACACCGACCCAGACGATCTGGTCGCCGGGGTGCAGAAGCCCGACCCGGTGAACAACCGATGCACCATATATGGGCCAGCGCTGGGCGCTTTCGTGCAGTATCTCGCCAATAGACCGCTCAGTCATACCCGGGTAGTGTTCCAGTTCCAGGCTGTCCACCCGGCTGTCGTTGTTAACGTTACGCACATACCCGGTAAACGTCGCCACGGCACCTTCCGCCGCATTGCCACGCAGCAGCGCCGACTGCAGGTGGGCCACGTCGAAGTCTGCCTCCTGGATTATCACGCTTAGCGTCGCTGTCACCTCAGCCACCTGTCACGGGTGGGAAAAACGCCACCTCGTCCCCTGCCTTCAGGCGGATATTGGCAGTGGCCACGTCCTGATTGACTGCGCGTATCAGGTTTTCCTGCCCCAGTACGTCTGCCCAGCGAGCACCGTGTTCCTTCACCAACTGCTCTTGCAGGCCATCAAGATCCTGGTTGTGATCATCCAGTTCCACGGTGAGCCGGGCACACGCCAGCTCCTCGCGTATGCGCCCAAAAAACAGCACCTGCAGCACTACCTACCCCCCTCTCGCTGCCAGTGTCCGGAGTTGCCACCGCTTTTTTCCAATAGGGCCACGTTGCGTATCTCCATGCCGCGGTCAACCGCTTTACACATGTCGTAGATAGTAAGCGCGGCCACCGACGCCGCAGTCAATGCCTCCATTTCCACGCCGGTCTGGCCGGACACTTTGCAACGCGCCAGAATGTCGACACGGTCGCCACCGGTTTCCAGGTCAAACTCCAGCTTTACGGACGTCAGCAGCAGGGTATGGCATAGCGGGATAAGATCAGCGCACTTTTTGGCTGCCTGTATGCCCGCTACCCGGGCGACAGCGAGCACGTCACCCTTCTTCATTCCGCCTTCGCGCAGCAGCTCCAGCGTAGAGGCCTGCATAACAACACTTGCGCGGGCCACAGCCACACGCTCCGTCACGGCTTTTTCAGCCACATCGACCATATTCGCGGCACCGGTGTCATCAAGGTGAGTGAGCCGGGTCATAAGGGTTCCTGCTTGAATCAGAGCCGCCTGAGTCTATCCAAAGGTTCCGCGGAAGAACAGTGTTGATCGCTGGAGACAGGCAATTTGGCCGATAGGCACTTTTCCCCGGCAGGCAAGCTCGCTTACAGTAGAGGTTCAAAGGAGACTTGCTATGGCAACACTGAAACTTGGTTTACAGCTGGGCTACTGGGGTGCGCTGTGCCCGGGTAACAATCATACGCTTCTGGCTCAGGAGGCGGAACGACTGGGCTATGATTCGGTTTGGACGGCGGAATCCTGGGGCAACGACTGCTTTACGCCGCTGTCCTGGATTGGTGCGCAAACCTCCACGATACGGCTGGGCACATCTGTTGCACAGCTCTCGGCGCGCACGCCAACCGCCTGCGCGATGGCCACGCTGGCGCTGGACGCACTCTCGGGGGGACGCATGATCCTTGGTTTGGGGGTGTCTGGACCACAGGTGGTCGAAGGCTGGTACGGCCAGCCCTACAGCAAGCCGATCACCCGCACCCGGGAGTATGTGAGCATCATACGCCAGGTGCTGGCCCGCGAGGCACCGGTTACCAATGATGGCGAGTTCTACCCACTGCCCTACAATGGCCCTGGCGCCTGGGGCATGGGTAAGCCACTCAAGCCAATCACCCATCCGGTGCGCGCCGACGTACCGATTTTCATCGGTGCCGAAGGCCCGAAAAACGTAACCCAGACAGCAGAAATAGCCGATGGCTGGCTGCCGCTGTACTACTCACCCTATCGCCAGGAGGTGTACGCAGACCAGATAGCCGGCGCAAAAGACGGCTTCGAAGTGAGTCCCACAGTGATGGTCTGTATCAACGACGACCTGGAGCAGGCCTTGTACCCGGTTAAAGCCATGCTCGGCTTCTATATAGGCGGGATGGGTTCAGCGAAGCGCAATTTCCACAAGGAACTGATGGCGCGCATGGGCTTTCCTGATGAGGCGGATCAAGTGCAGCGGCTGTTCTTTGAAGGCAAGCGCGACGAGGCTATCGCCGCAGTGCCGGACGCGTTTGCCGATGAGATATCGCTGTGTGGGCCGCGTGACCGCATCAGGGAAAAGGTCAAGGACTGGGAGAATTCACCGGTCACCAGCTTGCTGATAAACGGCGATGAACAGATGCTGAGGGATATGGCCGAATTGGTGTTGTAGCTGGGGCAGCGGCTTTATCATCAATCGCTCTATTCATCCGGCTCTATCAGTTTGATAAAAGTTGGATGCCTGACAAGCCGCCGCCCGAAGAGCTTCATCCCTTCTACTGTCCAATGGTTGCCATCGGCATAACTCAACTGGTCACCCAAGAGAATATCGCAGCGGGCTTCAGGGCACACTATGTCGAGCTTCGATATGAAGGCAGTGGGCACCGCCTGACTCGCTGCCTGCACGAGTTGGTCGACTTGCTCGCGGTCTTTACGTCGCCTCTCCCAGGCAATTTCATCAATATCTGCAACGTTATCGATATCTCGCAACAGGATTCTGGGGTTTCCCCGCAATTCAAAATTGGGGCCCAATACCAGTACTTCCGCCGCTGTTTTGCTTTTGATCTCAGCAACGGTTTGCGTAAGGTATGGAACCGCCTCTTTACGCCATTGGTCAGAAATAACCACTAGATCAGGAGACTCTGCTTCAATCTCTTTTATCAGGCGCGCGTGAACAGGCTTGCATTTTTCAGGGCTTAAGTTGGCGTTGCTGTGAGTTTGGTATAGCTGGTCCAGGCTGGCTCCAAGACTGTTCAAGGTGAGTGGTTCACAAAATCGTTTTCTAAGCGCAATGCCTATGTCGTGTTCACTCAAAGCCCAGGAAAGCGCCAGCGCAATATCCACGGCATGGGAGTCACCCACTACCAAAATCTGGAAGGGTGCATTGATTTTGGTGGGAAACGACTCGTTAGCTTGTATTCGATCAATATGCCCCTTTCTCAAAGGCGTATTATCGATCACCGCCTGCACGCTTGTGCCATCGGCGCTAAGAGCTTCATAGATACGTGGCGCGGCCCACAAATAGGCGCCCGCAAAGACTGTCAGCAGAGCCAGGAGTGTAAAGAGCTGCGATGGGCGTGCTTTTGGCTTCATCCGGGCGAACGTCTGCTCAACGTAGCGATAAGACAGTTCAGCAAGGACTAAAGTGGCGGTTATAAGAAAAAGGGCATCAAACCAGCGCAGTTGCTCGACTACTACTATCTTGTAGAAGACAACCAGCGGCCAATGTATAAGATACGCCGAGTAAGAGATCAGCCCAACACGCAGAGTCAGCTTGATCCATAACGCGTCTGTTCTTATATGGGCGTAATTGACCCAGATAATGATTGCTGTTGCCAGGCAAATGGGCAAATTCAAAAAGCCGGGCAAGCGATCACTTTCACTTAGTAAAGCGATGGAACCAACCAAAAACGCGATGCAAAGCCAAATTATCGCTCGGTCTGTATAACGGTGCTTCGTCTGCGCAGGTACTGCGTTAACGAGCGCACCAATTGCGAATTCAAATATCCTGAATGGAAACATGTAAAAGGTGGTGGCGGTCGACATGCCGTGAATCATCTCAGCGGCCAACAGCGACAACCCTCCGGCTATAAGAATGAACCAGTAAAGGCCACGAAATCTCAGGACGACGAGGAATACAGGCCAAATTGCATAGAACTGCTCCTCAACTGACAACGACCACGTATGCAGCAGTGGTTTGAGGTAGCTGCCAGTATCGAAATAGTCGGCAACAGACCAGAAGTAAACATTGGACAAGTACAAAGTACTCGCCAGTTGGGACTTGGCAAAATCTAACAGAAGCTCTCGTGGCAAAATCAGGAGAGAGGCAACGCTCGTAAATAGCATGCAGACAGCAAGCGCGGGGGCAAGTCGACGAATACGTTTGGCATAGAAACTGGAAAACGAGAACGTCTCGGACTGCAATTGCTGAACAATGTGAGACGTAATCAAGAAACCTGAGATTACGAAAAAAATATCTACCCCTAGAAACCCACCGGACAAGCCAGGCACGTCAAAGTGATAGAGCAGGACTGACATGACCGCAAAGGCCCGTAAAAGGTCAATATCAGGCCTTCGTTGATCAATGCTATGCACAGGGAATTCTCGATTCTGCGAGGATTGGTTTCGGAGATATGTGACGTAGAACTGCCGCGATTAGTTCCGCGTTAAAATTACACAACCCAAAGGAGATGCCTGGAATCGACGACGTTAGTATCACCCACCCGCGGCGCCCACGAGTCTGGGAGAGAAGTAGTGATATTCAAGGATCTATTCGGGGACCGCCGAAACTTGACAATCTGCGCGAGCTTTGCGC
>JAUIIQ010000158.1 GCA_030431585.1 Gammaproteobacteria bacterium
GTGGTGGGAGATGGCTGCCGACGACAAGCTGGGCATCCAGCGCTGTGCCCAATGCAATACGCTGCGCCACCCGCCCCGGCCCATGTGCGGCGAATGTCGCTCCCTGGAGTGGGACGCAATCGAGGCCTGCGGGCGCGGCACGATTTGCAGCTTTACGGTGCTCACTCACCCCAGGTTCCCGGGATACGACTATCCGCTGGTTATCATTCTGGTGGACCTGGAAGAGGGCACCCGAATCACCTCACAACTCGTCAATTGCGACCCGGAGCAGGTGGATTTCGGTCTGGCTGTGGATATGGTGATACATACTGATCCCGACGGCTTCAAGCTGCCGGTGTTTCAGCTGGCGGAGACCTGCTGATGGCGTTTTCACTCAAGGATCAAGCGGCGATAGCCGGTATTGGCCTGACCCCTTTCAGCAAGGAGTCAGGCGTGTCGGAGCTGTCACTGGCGGCCCAATGCGTGGTAGCTGCCTGCGAGGACGCCGGCATCAGTCCCGGTGAGATCGACGGCATGGTGACCTATACCCTGGACAGCAGCGAAGGCGTGGACGTTGCCCGCGCGGTCGGCGCCAATGACCTCACCTACTTCAGCCGGGTGCATTACGGTGGTGGTGCTGCAGTCGGTACGATTTTGCAGGCGGCCATGGCAGTGGCAACCGGTCAGGCCACGACGGTGGTGTGCTATCGCGCGATGAACGGGCGCTCAGGGAAGCGCATGGGCCAGGGTATATCCGGGCAGATACTCGGCTCCGGCATGATCCATTACTCCTGGTACATGGCCTACGGCATGCTCAACCCCGGTAGCTGGATCGCGATGATTGCCAACAAGTACATGCATACCTATGGGGTGACGCGTGAGGATCTCGGCAGGGTTGCCATTTCGCAGCGCAATTATGCCCAGACCAATCCCCGCGCAGCCTGGTACGGCAAGCCCCTGACCATGGAGACATACCTGGCGGCAGAGCCTATTGCCTCGCCCTTGTGCCTCTATGATTTTTGTCAGGAGACCGATGGTGGTTGCGCCATTCTGGTGACCAGTGCCGACCGCGCCAGGGACCTGGCGAAGCAGCCGGCTATGATTCGCGGTATCAGCCAGGCCTCCACGCGAGGCCAGGAAGAGATGACCAGCTTCTACCGTGATGAGTTGACTTCGCTACCAGAGATGGAGCTGGCCGGTAAGCGCGCCTATGCCATGGCTGGCCTGGGTCCTCAGGATATCGACGCCGCCTGCCTCTATGATGCGTTTACCTCCGAGGTCATTATGCAGTTGGAGAGCTTTGGCTTCTGCGGGCCGGGTGAGGGCGCGCACATGGTGCGCGACGGCGCCCTGGATATTGATGGCCGCCTGCCCAACAATACGCACGGGGGGTTGATCTCCGAGGCCTATATTCACGGCATGAACAACATTGCCGAGGGTGTGCGACTGGTGCGCGGTGAGTCCAGCAGTCAGCCTGCGAAAGCCGTCGACCACGTGCTGGTCAGCAGTGGCGTGGGTGTGCCCACTGGCGCGCTGATTCTGGGGCGGGATTAACAACCGGGCGATACGGCCGTTCTCACTGCAACGGCCTGAGCAGGTCAACGATACCGAGCAGGATAGCGTAGCGCGCGGTTTTGCCGATCGCGGTCAGCAGCAGAAACAGCCAGAAGCGAACTCGCATCATGCCGGCGATGAAGGTCAGCGCGTCGCCCCCCACCGGCAGCCAGGCCAGCAGCAGCGACCAAACGCCCCAGCGGTTGAACCAGCGCTGCGCAGCGCCCAGGCTGTCCGCCTTGAATGGAAACCACTTCCTGTCCTGAAAGTGCAGCAGGTAACGTCCCAGCAGCCAGTTGACGGCTGACCCCAGGGTGTTACCGACTGAGGCCCAGGCCAGCAACAGCAGGGGATCGTAGCCGGCACTGAGTAATCCGGCGAACAGGATCTCCGAATAGGCGGGTACCAAAGTGGCCGCGAGAAAGGCACTGAGAAACAGCCCCAGATAGGCATCCACCTAGTTTGAATCTCGCGCCGCTGTAACCAGGGCACGAAACAGACGCTGCTGATCGCGGTACTGGGGCAGGTATTCCGGGTGCCATTGCACGCCGACCACGAACTGATCGCCTGTTTGTTCTATGCCCTGCACCACACCATTGCTCTCCCTGGCGCTGACATACAGGCCTTCGCCCAGTTCCCGTATCGACTGTTCGTGCAGCGCATTTACCTGGGCCACGTCTGCGCCCAGCAGCTTACGCAGCCGGCTGCCCCGGGCCAGGGCAACGGTCTTGCGCGGCAGAATACTGCGCGGGTTGGCTGTGCCTTCCTGGTAAAAGTGATCAATGCTCTGATGCAACGAACCCCCCAGGGTGACGTTGATGAGCTGTGCCCCTCGACAGATGCCCAGCAGGGGCTTGCTGTTATACAGCGCATGGCGGATGAGGCCCTGTTCCAGCTGGTCTCTCTCGGGGTCAAACGCCTGGCTTTTCTGGTCGTGGCGGGCGAACACCGCGCGCATTGCCGACAGCAGCAGTCCCACCGTCCAGTCCAGCAGGCTGCTGGTTTTCTTCTCGTCGTCCGACGGCAGCGGTTCCTCCCCGTAGTGAAAAGGGTCCACGTCGGTGCCACCGCCTATGACTATGCCGGCCAGCCTGTTCTCATCGCACTCACGGCCAGCCCTGATACGACAGGGCCGGCCACCGGCGCGACGTATCGCCAGCGAGGTCATTAGCCACGCGGCGAGTCCGCCGTTTACCGGCCCGGTAATGCCTATAACTGGCTTGCGCTGGCCACTCATTTATCAGTGAAGTAGCGCTCGGCGACCAACGAGGTGAGTTGCATGACCCAGCGCGTATTCTTGGCCAACTTGAAATCTGCATAGTGTATTTGCCAGGCTTCTATGAGGCGGCCGAGCAGGGCGGGGTCGTCTGCCAGCTTTTCAATGTACACCCAGTGATTCCAGGGCGTCGCAACCGACCAACCTGGCACGTTCACCTTGCAGTCCGGCAGGCGATAGTGAAATGCCGGCCGTCCCTGCACCAGTTTGCGCTCGTCTGCCGGCAGCCCCGCCATCACGCGTTCCGGGTCCAGCTCACAAAAAATGGGCAACATGTCCAGGGCCCGGTTGCGGGTAGGGTTCATGGCCAGGTAGTCATCTATCAATTGAGCGATGTCAGGTTGATAGTCTGTGGTCAGTACCTGCTCCATATAGTCCTGTGGGAAAGGGTCGATGTAAGGTGTCAGGTAGCGGCGGGTAAGGTCGGTGCCGCCAGCCTCTACCAGCCAGGCATGCAGAAGCAGAAACGACTGCAGGTGGCGCAGAATACTGAGGCTGTCGCGCGATGGCAGTGATGCGTTGATATGTAAGCCAAACGCGTACACGATGGAGTGCTGTGTGCCCTCTGCCCCAAGCTGGTTCAGTGTTTGTACCAGCGTATCCAGCGTTACGAGTTCCTGCAGGGGTATGGGCTGGGTGACCACTTCACAGGGGATAAGGGCGCGGCTGGCGTTATCGATATTGGTTTCTACCTCGTGACCGAAGCTGCCAGGCGAGAATTCGACGCCCAGTGTTTCCAGCCAGCTGCGATAGCGGGTGGATTTGAGCAGGTTTGCATCCCGCTCCACCTTCAGCTTTCCCAGCCTGGAATCGTGCAGTATCGCCTCGAACGGTGAGATGGTTTCCAGGCGGCCTCCCACGGCCTCGTGCAGTGCGGCGGCAGTCTCCCTGATAGGCAGGTTACCAAACTCAAATTCGAAGCCGGCGCGCCTTGGTTGGCCAGCCTCATCGTTAATTTTTGGCGGCAGGAGATAGTGTTCAGACATAGCAGAGGGTGCTCAGTAGGGCTTGTCGCCGTCTATGGTGATGCGCTCCATGCGGCGGTGCGCGGGGAAATAGTCGTTTACCGGTTTGTGCTGGGTACAGCGATTGTCCCAGATTGCCAGGCTATTCGGGCGCCAGTTGAAACGGCAGGTGAATTCGTCCGTTCTGATATGCGCGAACAGAAACTTGAGTAGTGCATCGCTTTCTGCGCGCCGCAGCCCCTCAATATGGGTGGTGAAAAGCTCGTTGACGAAGATACCTTTTTTACCTGTTTCCGGGTGGGTGCGAATCACCGGGTGGCGCACAGGCGGATTGGCTGCCACGGCATCTGCGAGGCGCTCGCTGCCGCCCGGCTCGGCCAGGCTTTCCTTGAAACCCCAGGAGAAATCATGGATGGCGTTGAGTTCATCCAGCAGCTTCTGCATATGGAAGGACAGGGCATCATAGGCCACGGTCATACTTGACCAGAGCGTGTCTCCCCCTTTGGGTGGAGTGATATCCGCTTTGAGCATGGTTGCCATGGGCGGATGCTCACGGAAGGTCATGTCTGTGTGCCAGGCTTCTATGCGCGTTGGCTTATCCGGGGTGCTTTCCAGTATGGTGATCTCCGGAAAGCCGACGACAGTTTCATAGGCGGGGTGCGTTTGCACAGGACCAAACGAAAGCGCCAACGCTTTCATGTTTTCCGGACTGATCTGCTGGTCGCGAAAGAAAATGACCTGGTATTCATTGAGCAGTTTACGAATACGCAGGAAGTCCTCGGCATCGATAGTGCCGGTGAGGTCCAGCCCGTCAATTTCTGCGCCCAATGCGCCGGCCAGCGGTTTGATATCCAGCATGGGTAGCTCGCTCCTTGTTAGCGCGGCAAGTTTAGCACTGGCCGGGCCAACAGGCACCGTTTCAGTTAGGGCGTGGGAGTTTTACCGTAAGGCGCAGGCCATGACCGGTGTTGCTGGCCTGCACCTGTCCGCGATGCTGTTCAATGGCACGACGGGTAATGGCCAGACCAAGGCCGTAGCCGCCTTCCTCGCGCGAGCGGGCGGTGTCCACCCGGTAAAACTCATCGAAAATCCGCTGCAGCTCTTCATCGGGGACGCCCGGACCTGCGTCTTCGATATCGACGCGGTAGTGATCGCCATCCAGGGTCAGGTGTACGGCAACGCTGGTTCCCACAGGCGTGTGATGCAGGGCATTGCGAATGAGGTTCTCGAAGCTCTTTAACAGCAGATCTGCACTGCTGGCCACCACCGCCTGATCCAGCGTTGCCTGCAGCGTGACTCGCTTGTTATCGGCCTTGCCCTCAAAACTTGCATCAGCGCAAAGTTGCTGCAATAAGGCCACCAGGTCGATGTGCTTGTCCAGGGTAAGGTCACTTTGCTGGCTGCTCAACAACTGGCTGATGAGTTCTTCCAGGCGCTCCGTTTCCTGGTCAAGCCGAGAGAGATAGTCCGTGCGTTTCTCCGGTGCATCCATCGCCAGTGCGAGGGCAACGCGCATTCTCGCCAGTGGTGAGCGCAGTTCATGGGATACATCTCGCAGCAACTGACGTTGCGCCTGTATGCGTGCCTCCAACTGGTCTGCCATGGTGTTGAAGTCACGTGCAAGCTCGTCAGTTTCGTCACCACCGCGACTGCGTACCTTGATCCGCGCACCGAGATCCCCTTCCGCCAGCAGCCGCGATGCCTGCTGCAGTTCCCTCAGCCGGTTGGTCATCAGCCGTGACAGTGCCCAGCAGGCCAGGCCGCTGATCACCATTGCCAATATCAGCCTCAGCCAGGGGTTTGCGCCAAGCACGCCCAGAACCCGGTGCGGCGGCGGTGGCAATGCCATCACCACCCGCCAGCGTCGCTGGTCGGGACGCACTATGGCGTGGGCGGCAAGATAGTGCTCGCCGGTCAGTTTAAACGCGCGGCGTCTGCCCCGTTGCAGGCGCTGCGCCAACTCAGCGGCATCCGGCGGGACGCTGCGCTGCAGCAGGTCCTGACCTGACTCGTCAAGCATCCATATCTCTACACCATGCTTGTCACGCCCGTCTGCGATCAATTTCGGCAGCGCGTTTGCCGGTGAGTTTTCCAGTGCCCAGATCAGGCGTAACACGCGACGCTGTGGGGAACCGTCGCCGGGTCGATGTTCGACACCGGTAAAACTCATGGAATCAAAGTACTGAACGGCAAGCTGCCAGCTGCCCAGTATGGCTATGGTCACCAGCCAGAAACCGAAGAATATCTTGATGAAAATAGAGCCGCGCATGGTTACCGCTGTTGCTCAACTGCGAACTGATAGCCCAGCCCGCGTACACTGATGATGAGATTGTCGCTGCCTGCGTCGGCCAGTTTGCGCCGAATCTTGCTGATGTGCACGTCTATGCTGCGATCATAGGCCGACAAGGGGCGGCCCAAAGCCTCCTGGCTCAGGGTCTCCTTGTCTACCACGTCACCGGAGTTTTCCATCAACAGGCGCAACAGGCTGAACTCTGCACTGGTCAGCGCCAGCGCCTGCCCCTTGTGGCTTGCGCTGCGAGTGGCGCTATTGAGCACAGTCTCGCCAGCACAAATCTCGACGGGCCTGGCCGCATGCGCGTGCGTGCTGCCAGCGCGCCGCAGAATGGCCCGCAGTCTTGCCGCCAGCTCTCGCGGGTTGCAGGGTTTGGGCAGGTAGTCGTCGGCGCCCAGTTCAAGCCCGATAATGCGATCCGTGTCTTCTCCTCGGGCAGTGAGCATCAGCACTGGGGTGCTGTCAGTTGCCCGCAATTTACGCAGCACGTCCAGGCCCTGCATGCCCGGCAGCATGATATCCAGGACCAGCACCGCGTACTGATTCTGTTGCAGGTGCGCCAGTGCTTGTGCGCCGTCGTGGATGCAGTGTACGTGAAAGCCCTGCAGCTGCAGATACTGCGCCAGCAGGTCACAGAGCTCACGATCGTCGTCGATGATAAGAACAGCGTCTTCCATAGCTGCAGTGTGGAGAAGCGCTTAACGTTTGTCACCGCTGTTTAACAAATCTTTACCCATACCCGGATGAGCTTAACAGGGCTGTGCCGTAGTCTGTTTGCATGACATGGAGGTGACTCGATGTCAGTAATCACTTTATCAAGGAGACGTAATGATGAGCACACTGATTAAACGCATACTACCCGGTACCGTACTTGGCGCCGTGTTGTTGCTGTCCATGAGCGCCTGGTCAATGGGGCCGCATCACGGGCACGATCCACAGAGGATGTTGCAGCACATGACGGAGCGCCTGGACCTCAGCAGCGACCAGCAAACGCAAATTGAGGCACTGCTGCAGGAGGGTCGCGACACGGTCGCCCAGGATCACCAGCGCAGCAAGGAAATACGCGACGCCCTCAAGGCAATGCGACTCAACTTTAACGCGGGGGAGGCGCAGCGGCTTGCTGACGAGTTGGGCTCGATCGGTTCCAGAATGGCATACACCATGGCCAGTACGCAGGCCAGCGTCTACCAACTACTGACCGAGGAACAGCGCGAAAAAATGGATGAGTTAACCGCAGTGCGCGAGCGGCGCATGGAGGCGCGCCGCCCGGGGCGCTAGCGTTCGCCGACCTGGAGCAGTTGTACGTCCATTGCCAGTGACTCCCTCAGTGCCGCGCTCGCCTCGAGACCGGCACTGTTGCTGAGCACGGCGGTACTGGCCTGCTCCGGTTGCAGGTAACGTTCTCCCACTCGCTGCAAATCCTGCAGCGTCACTGCCAGCACCTGCTGGCGAAAGGCCTCACGCTGCTCGTGGCTGCGACCAAACAGTCGGTTGTGGAAGTGTTGTTTCGCTTCGCCAGCCGGAGAGCCGGGTTTATCCAGGCTGCCGATGACGCCAAGAATACTCTCTTCAAGCGCCCGCTGTTCATGCTTTTCCTGCAGCAGCCATTCTATGGACGCGTCAAAGTCGGCCAGCGTCTCCGCCAGCCTCGGGTCGCGATAGGAGTAAAAGCGGAAGGCGGCGATGCCTGAGTCCTGCGAGGCACCACCGCCGTAAGCGCCCCCCTGTTCGCGTATTGACCGGTGCAGGAAACCGTTGCGCAGGAACCCTCCCAGCACGGTGAGGGCCGCAGCGTCCGGGTGTCCGACAGCAACGGTAGGGTAGGCCCTGGCGCAGAAATTTACCTGGGTATTGGCTACCCAGAATTCAGCTGTGCGAGTAGACACCGGCGGCAACTGGAATGTCTCTCCTGCGTGTGGCGGATGCGTGGCCCACTCCGCAGCCGCACCGGTTACCACCTGTGCAACAGCGTCCGGCTCCGCCACGGCCAGTAATTGACGA
>JAUIIQ010000159.1 GCA_030431585.1 Gammaproteobacteria bacterium
GTTTTCAACCGAGGAAGGCTTACCCCATTCGTGGTGTCCGCTTTGTTTGAGGGCTATCCATCAATAGGTTCTCCTACGTGTAAACTTATTTCAGGACGGGACACACGCAATAAAAAAGCCGGCTTGTACGCCGGCTTTTTTATTGATCTTGGAGAGCGTTCACGCTGCCAGAGCTTTCACCTGGGCATTGAGGCGGCTCTTGTGACGTGCTGCCTTGTTTTTGTGAATAATGCCTTTGTCCGCCATGCGGTCGATGACCGGCACTGCTGCGGCGTAGGCCGCTTTAGCCTGCTCTGCGTCACCGGTGTCAATGGCTGCGATCACTTTCTTGATGTTGGTGCGTACCAGTGAGCGCAGGCTGGCGTTGTGGGTGCGACGCTTTTCGGCCTGGCGGGCACGCTTTCTGGCTTGGGGTGAATTGGCCACGGTTTACATCCTTTGGAGGTCAAAAATTCAAGAGGCGCGATTATTCACATTCAGCTGTCGCTTGTCAACCGATAGAAGGGCCTCGCGGGGCCTGTTGGCGAGACCCGAACACCGCTGGAAAGGCCCGCCGCACGGGCGTTATCAGAAGATCTGCGGCGAGGTGTTATCCACTGCGACCTGAGGGTATACTAACGACCATTAGTTAATGGCCGGGCGCTGCCCGCCAGCCCAGCTTCCGGCGCAAAACAATGACCGTAGACGTAACTTCCACAGACAGTTCGCTGTCCACCTTTGAGCGCATTCTTGATGCGGCGGAAGGCCTGTTTGCCCAGAAGGGGTATAGCGCCACGTCGCTGGGAGAAGTGGCGGACCGTGTGGGCATTCGTTCCCCCAGTCTTTATAACCATTTTCGCAATAAGGAAGCGCTTTATGCGGCGGTTCTGGAACGCTTGCTCGTTGAGTTCAGCCGTCCGTTGTTGGAAATGCAGGATTCCCCGGAGTTAAGCCAGGAACGTATACTCGACTGGTTGGATGCCACTGTCCGTCAGCACCATGCAAACCCCAACCTGGCGCGCTTGCTGCAACACGCGGCCCTCTCCGGCGGCCCTCATACCAACGAAATCATAGAGCGGCTGTTCAGCCCGATGTTTCGGCCGCCCACAGAGGGGGAATTGGAAGGTGACTATTTTGGCCAGCTGTCGCGCCTTGGGCTGCAGCCTTGGGCGGTAATGGCGTTCAATAACCTGGTCATGTCTTACGTGACTATGGCACCTATGTACCGGGATTTGTTGGGCCAGGATCCATTCAGCGAGGAGGCTCTGGAGCAGCAGTTGACGCTGATCCGTACCCTGCTCAAGGCCGTGTTCAGCTACAAAGGCGATTGATTGCACCTTGCTTCAACGCGTCAGTGTGCATCCTAACTAGAGGTTTTTGAGGTTTATGTTGATTTCCGATGCAGTCCACATCTGGCGTGACGCCGAGGGCGATTACCATGTGGAGTGGGACGCCAGTCACCCGGATACCCAGGTCAGTGTGCACCCGGCTGAGGGTGGCGGTGAGGTTTCGCCCAGGGCAGAGGGTCGGGGGGCGCGCATCAGCGGCCTGCCCCACGGCAACCGGCATTTTTTCATCGTACGTGACCAGCACGGCAACGAGGTGCTGGCTACGGAGCGCAAATTGGGTTTGCAGGGCACGCCCAACTTTCGTGATTTCGGTGGCTACAATACCGCCGACGGCAAGCAGGTGAAATGGGGTTACCTGTTTCGCTCGGGACAGCTCTCTGAGCTTAGCGATCGCGACATTGATCTGTTGGCGACCCTGGAACTGGACCTGATATGCGACTTTCGCAGAGAGGAGGAGCAGGTCTCCGATCCATCCCGTTTGCCGCAGAGCCGCGCCCCGAAAGTGGCCAGCCTGCCGATAATCCCTGGCAGTAATTCGCGCTTTTTTGAAGAAGCGGCGAAACAGGGCGAGGGGCAGGTCAATTTTAATCGCCAGGCGATGTTCGACTTTATGGTGGAGATAAACCGCGACTTCGCCGAGGGACAGCGCGATACCTACGCGCGCATGTTCCGCGAAATTCTCGATCTTGAGGATGCGCGGTTCCTGGTGCACTGTGCAGCAGGTAAGGACCGCACCGGCTTTGCAGCGGCTCTGGTGCTGTTGGCTCTGGGTGTGCCTCGGGAAATCGTAATGCGGGACTATATGCTGACCGGCCGGTTTTTCAGCCCGGAAACCCAGATGCAGCGTTTACAGCGCAAATACGGTATGGAACATGTCGATGCCGATGCGGTGCGACCGATGCTGGAAGTGCACGAAGATTATCTGGCAAGGGGGCTGGCCAGTATTGAAGAAAACTATGGCTCAATTGAGCGCTACTTGCAGGAGGCACTGCGTGTAGGAAAGCCTGAGTTGGCTGAATTGAGGGCGCGTTACCTGGGTTGATGGAAGCGCCTGTCTGGCCACGGTAAATCCGCGGCCAGACAGCGGTAGGGGCTGGATCAGTTTGCTTTACAGGCGGCCTTGGCAGCCTTGATCTGTTTTTTCTCGCACTGCTCACTGCTGGCGTCGCCCACGCACCATTTCTTGCGATTGTTCCAGGCCGTCAGTTCCTTTTTCTTGCCGTTGGAGCACTTCACGTAGTAGGTGGAGTAGGGGGCGCCATCGGCTGACTCCTGATTGGAATCGAACACGATGCTGGTGGGTTTGGCCGCCAAACTGCCAGCGGATACAGTAGCCAGGACGGCAAATGCCGTGATCTTGATGAATCTCATCACAATAACCTCAAAAGTTCACTATGGGCCCGCCAGAAGGGTTCGTCTGCGGCAGGTGCTCCCATTATACGGGGAGCATACAGGAGTAGAGTGTTACTAATTGTTAATAAAGTGAGAAAATTAGTAACAATTGAGGCCCGGTTCAAATCTGCTGCACTGTAAAGTCGCAGCGTTCGGTGAGCCTCGATGTGAATCCGGACGGAGCTTGCGATGAGGGAGGTGGCCGCAATTGAAAAGCCACCTCCATGCTCAGGGATCTAGCCGATGGCGAAGAAGATCATCACCCAGCCAATTACGGCCAGGAGCAGGGTTTCGCCCGCCTTGTCCAGGCGTGCCAGCGCGTACAGATAGGAAAGTGGCGGCAGGAAGAGGGTGCACAGACCCCAGGTGTAGTCTTCCTTCCAGGATGTAATCAGCAGCAAGACCCAACTGATCATCAGGGTTGCTGCGCCAAGTGTTAGCAGGACGGCCGAGCTGGCTTCCATGGTTCCTCCAAAAATCCCGATAGTGGTTTGAGCGGCGCAGAGTAGCAGAAAGGATGCGGCAAGTCAGCGCCCGCAAGTGCTGTATCAACGGTGATGACTAAGGTGTTGATTTTGGGTAAGGTGAGGCGCTTTCTACCCTGAGGATGCCTCTTGACTGACCCCTATGCTGACATTCGTCCCTATCGGGATGAGGAAGTGCCTGAGGTACTCGCCCGCCTGCTGCGCGACAAGGAAATGCTCGATACGCTGGCCGGCTTTAGCCAGAGCCGGCTGGCAGCCAGTTGGCCCCGTCTTGCGCGTTGGCTGGTGCGCCGGTCCTTGCGGCGCCAGTTACGCGGCGTTACGGACATCCATGGGATGCAGATGGTCATCAAATCCTATGTCGAGGGGATGATAGAGAGTACCACAGGGGGGTTCACGGTTTCCGGCCTGGAACAACTGGACCCCTCAAGAGCCTACCTCTTCATGAGCAATCATCGCGATATCGCGATGGATCCGGCGTTCACCAATTATGCCCTGAATCAGGGTGGGCACGAGACCGTGCGGATTGCCATCGGCGACAATCTGCTGACCAAGCCATGGGTGTCAGACCTGATGCGGCTAAACAAGAGCTTTATTGTGAATCGCTCAGTGAACGGGCCTCGGCAATTGTTGGCGGCGTCGAAGAACCTGGCCAGCTATATCCAGTTTTCCCTGCTGCAGGAAAATGCGCCGGTGTGGATTGCCCAGCGAGAAGGCAGGGCCAAGGATGGCCTCGACCGCACCGAGCCGGCAATAATCAAGATGCTGGGCATGAGCCGCGACAAGAGCACGCAGAGCTTTGCCGAGCACATTGCCAGCCTGGCGATTGTGCCGGTCGCCATATCCTATGAGTTGGACCCCTGCGATAATTTAAAGGCCAATGAACTGCATCAGCTGGCTACCACTGGCCGCTACGAAAAAGGAGAGCAGGAAGATGTGGCTTCTATCGGGCGCGGGATAGCGGGACAGAAAGGGCGGGTGCACGTGTCGTTTGGTGCGCCATTGGGGGCAGAATTCGAAGACGCCGACCACGTTGCCCAGCAGATTGACCGCCAGGTGATCGACCTCTACTGCCTGCACCCCACCAATCTTTATGCTTACGATATGCTCTATGGAGAGCATGCACCGAGGCCGGAAAACCTCTACAGCGAGCCGGGTGATGTCAGCAGGGAGGCCTTCGAGGCCCGCATCGACGCGATGCCTGAAGCGCATCGTCCCTATGCCCTGGCCATCTATGCCAATGCGGTGTTGAGCAAGCTCGATCGTGCGGAAGAGCAGGAGCCGGTTCACTACCCTTGCTGACCGACGCTCTCAAGGACGAGATCCGTCAGGCTTACACGACGCTGATGGAAAGCAAACAGCTGAGCCCGCGCTGGGGGCAGCGGCAGATGATTGCGGAAATTGCCAATACGCTGGGACGGATTTCGGGTCCCGGGGAGCCCGCATCGAAACAGCCTGCCGTGTGCGTCATTGAGGCGGGCACCGGTACCGGCAAGACCATTGCCTATGCGGTAACAGCCATTCCCATGGCGCTGGCGCTGGACAAGCGCCTTGTGGTTGCTACCGCCACAGTTGCCCTGCAGGAACAGTTCGTCAACAAGGACCTGCCTGATATCAAGCGTCACAGTGGACTTGAGTTCACCTACGCCCTTGCGAAAGGTCGCCGCCGTTACGTCTGCCTGTCCAAGCTGGACAGGTTGCTGATGGACGGTAAGGGCGAGACCGGCATGCTGGCGCTGCAACCAGAGGATGTAGGCCCGGCCGCGGCGGTGGAAGCGCTGCCGGTCTATAACGCGATGATCGATGCGCTGGGACGCGGTCAATGGGACGGGGACCGCGACAATTGGCCGGAAACCATTGCCGAGGAAGTCTGGTACCCGGCGACAACAGACCATGCTCAATGCACCGGTCGACGCTGCCCGAACATCTCGCAGTGCAGTTTCTTTCAGGCTCGCGACGAGCTGCAGAATGCGGACATCATCGTTACTAATCACGACCTTGCTCTCGCTGACCTGGCATTGGGTGGAGGGGCGATTCTGTCGGCTCCGGAAGACAGCATCTATGTGTTCGACGAAGGACATCACCTGCCCGACAAGGCACTGTCGCATTTCTCCAGTTTCTGCAGAATACACACCACGGTGTCCTGGCTGCAGGAGTCAAAGAAGGCGTTGGCGCAGGCTGCGCCCGCACTCGGCTCTCTTGATGCGCTGGAGAGAATGCTGCAACAGTTGCCGGCGCGCATGGATGAAGCGGTGATCAGCCTGCAGGCCGCGGAGCAGCGTGTAGCCCAGCTTTTCGAGCATGTGGATCCGGAAGGTTCCCGCGACGATCCTCAGTTGCGCTTTGAGCATGGCGTGGTGCCTCAGGACCTGTGTGCCCTTGCTGCCAGCCTGGCCAGCCAGTTGCAGGGTATTGCCAGCGTGTTTGCCCGCATGGAAGCGGTGCTGGAAGATGCCCTGGACGACGATTTTGCGGCGCTGGACAAGAGTGAGATAGAGACCTGGCATATCAACCTGGGAGGCATGCTGGGCCGTGCGGAGGCGGCACTGGCGTTATGGGAGGCCTATGCGCAGGCTGGGGAGCGCGAGTCGCCCCCCAAAGCGCGGTGGATCACCATGCTTACCGGCAGTGGCCAATACGGCTTTGACCTGCGCTGCAGCCCCATCCTGGCCGAGGATATTCTCAGTGAGAACCTGTGGAGCAGGGCGGCGGGGGTGATTATCACCTCGGCCACGATTACTGCGCTGAATTCCTTTGAACGCTTTATGCTGCATGCGGGCTCGCCACGGGATGCCTGTTACAAGCAGGTGGCCAGCCCGTTCGACTATGCCAATGCTGTGTTCTCGGTGCCACAAATGGACTGCGAGCCCGGTGACGCCCAGGCGCATACCAGCGCTATCATTGCGGCATTACCCACGCTGCTGGATCCCGGGGAGGGGTCGCTGGTGCTGTTTTCATCGCGGCGGCAAATGCTGGATGTCCACGAGGGAGTAGCGGCGTCCATGGGTGAGCGTATATTGATGCAGGGGGACTACAGCAAGCAGGAAATATTGCGCCGCCATCGCGAGCGTATCGACCAGGGCTCAGGAAGTGCCATTTTCGGTCTCGCCAGTTTTGCGGAAGGCGTGGATCTTCCCGGCGACTATTGTCGCCATGTGGTGATAGCGAAGATTCCTTTCGCCGTGCCGGACAGCCCATTGGAGGCGGCTCTCGCCGAGTGGGTGGAAGCCCAGGGGCGAAACCCGTTTATGGAGATCAGTGTTCCCGATGCGGCCCTGCGCCTGGTGCAGGCTTCCGGGCGCCTGCTGCGCACTGAGACCGACACGGGCAGGGTGACGCTGCTGGACCGACGCATAGTCAGTAAACGCTATGGCAGGGCTATTCTTGAGTCGCTGCCGCCTTTCAAGCTGGAACTCGCTCGCTAGGCTAAGGCAACGGGGGTGCAGAGGCGTCTGGCGGCGCAGCAATGTCTGCACAGGCCGCAATGCTGGAGCGGGTGATGGGAATCGAACCCACATTAGAAGCTTGGGAAGCTCCGGTTCTACCATTGAACTACACCCGCGAGGTGGGAGAGATTAACCTTACTGCCGGTCCGGGTCAAAATATCCCGTCATTGGCGTAGAATAACGTCCGCTGATTTGCGAGAGAACCTATGAACACAAACGTTGCCGCAGTGCTCATCGATATCGAAGCACAGCTTCGCCAGATGAACCTGTGGGACAAGATTCCACCGTCCAGCCAGGCGCTGGCATCGCCGGAACCCTTTTGCGTCGATACCCTGACATTGCCGCAATGGCTGCAGTTTGTGTTCATTCCAACCATCTACGAGCTGTTGGAAACGGGGCAGGCGCTCCCGCAGGCCTGCAGTATCACCCCTATGGCAGAAGAGTTTTTTCAGCGGCAAGGGCAGCCAGTAGAGGACTTACTGGGCTTGCTGAGGAAAATCGATGACATGTTGTCCGCACCCGAACAGGCCCAGGATTGAGGGCGTCGGCGCGCTCCTGAAGTTGGTGCCTCCCTGCGAAATCCTCAACATGCACTGCCGGTCGCTTTCGGCCGGATCAGCGTTCGCCAATGTTGCGGTTGTGGCCTTGCGATGATTGAGCACAGAAACTCCAGCGCTCGCTGGCAGCACAGCAGAGTGGTCTCGGACATGGGTTCACCCAGGTCGAAATGTTGGCCAGGTACCGTCAGTTGGAAAGCCGGTGCGGGGGCTTCGCCGACAAAGGTACGGCTGTAGTAACCCAGCAGTTCGCCGGGTGTAAGAGCGTGACTGGTATGTGCCAGGGACCGTTGCGCAATCACCTCCTCAAAACGAAACTCCCCCGGCTCATCGCAGCGGGCGTCTACAAACAGCAACAGCGAGGCACCGCGACAATCCAGCAGGTGCTCTACCTGTAATTGGAAGTCCTCTACCAGGGTAATCTCGTCGCTGCATCGTGAGCGCAGTCGCTGTGCCAACCATGGCCCCGCGGCGTCGTCACCGCGAGAAGGATTTCCCCAGGCAAATATCGCGAGACGCATGCTTATATCAGCGGCTCATATACCGCGTTGCTGTCACGTGTCATGCCGCTGAGCAGCTTTCCGTCGCAGTCCACTGCCTCCACACGCAGCGGCATCTTGCCCAGCGCGTGAGTGGCACAGGAAAGGCAGGGGTCGTAAGCCCGGATAGCCACCTCTATCTGGTTGAGCAGGCCCTCGGTCACCTCGCGGCCATCGAAGGCGGCACGGGCCACCTGACGCACAGACTCGTTCATTGCGGTGTTGTTGTTGGTGGTCGATACAATCAGGTTTGC
>JAUIIQ010000160.1 GCA_030431585.1 Gammaproteobacteria bacterium
CTGTCCAATGGCCTGCTGGGAATTACCATTCAGGGCGAGGGCCGGTTTGACCTGTTCGATACCGAGGTGCAGGCCAACGGTTTGGTAATGGGGGAGGTCGCATACCGGCCGCAGCCCGCCGGGGCACCGATGCGACCGCAGTGGCGGCCCATGGAGGAGGTACTGCGCAGCCTGGAGGTGCACCCGCATGTGCAGCGCATGCAGTTGCAGCTCAATTATGACGATGCCTGGCAGGTTGGCTGGACTCTGGTGCAGCTGTTGCCGCTGGAAGAGTACGTGAAGTACGAGCTGCTGGGCCTGGATTCTATAGACGAACTGATGGCCGAGCTGGATGTGATTCTCAACCAGATCAGCGGTCAGGACTAATCGAAGCTGGGCATCCAGCCCCCGGACTCTTTCCACCGGTTAACAATTTCGCAGAACAGTTCTGCCGTGCGCTCGGCGTCGTAGGCCGCGCTGTGTGCCTCGTCGTTGTTAAAGTTGATGCCTGCCTCAGCGCAGGCCTTGGCCAGCACGGTTTGCCCGTAGGCGAGCCCGGACAGGGTGGCCGTGTCGAAAAAAGAGAACGGGTGGAAGGGGTTGCGCTTGATGTCGCATCGCTCCACAGCGGCATTGATAAAGCCGGCGTCGAAGTGGGCATTGTGGCCAACCAGTATGGCGCGACTGCAGCCCTGTTCGCGAATCTCCTTGCGCACTGAGCGAAACAGGTCTGCCAGCGCGTCCTCCTCGCTGACAGCCTCGCGGAAAGGATGCCAGGGATCGATGCCGGTAAAATCCAGGGCGGACTGTTCTATGTTCGCTCCCTCGAAGGGTTTTACGTGAAAATTCAGGGTCCGGTGTACGGCTAATGTACCGTCCGTATCCATGCGTACCAGGCTTGCTGCGATCTCGAGAATGGCATCGGTAGCGGCGTTGAAACCGCCGGTCTCTACGTCGATGACAACTGGCAGGAAGCCGCGAAAGCGATCACTGATCTGGTGGGGGTTTTCCCGCATGGTATCGCTCACGTCAGTTTACGACACGCCAGGCTATGGATTCGCCAGCGGCCAGCGGGGTAAGCACATCATCGCCCAGGGGTAACTGCCCTGGTACCTCCCAGGGTTCCTTGCGCAGGGTGATGGTGTCGCTGTTACGTGGCAGGCGATAGAAGTCTGCGCCGAAATGGGAGGCAAAGCTCTCCAGTTTGTCCAACGCGTCCAACTGGTCGAATACTTCAGCGTAGAACTCAATAGCGGCGTGGCCGGTATAGACGCCAGCGCAGCCGCAGTCTGTTTCCTTGGTGCCGGTGGCGTGGGGGGCTGAGTCAGTGCCCAGGAAGAACTTGGGGTTGCCCGAGGTTGCCGCCTCCATCAACTCGTTCTGGTGCACGTTGCGCTTGAGGATTGGCAGGCAGTAGTAATGCGGGCGAATGCCGCCTACCAGCATGTCGTTGCGATTGAACATCAGGTGGTGGGCGGTAATGGTGGCTGCTACATGCTGGCCTGCTTCGCGTACAAACTGCACCGCGTCGCGGGTGGTGATGTGCTCCAGCACAATGCGCAGCCCGGGGAAACGCTCAGCAATGGGGGCGAGGTGGCGCTCGATGAAGACTTTTTCGCGGTCGAAAATGTCAATGTGGTGGTCGGTGACTTCGCCGTGAATCAGTAGCGGCAGGTCTACCTCTTCCATTGCCGCCAACACCGGGAACAGCCCATCGAGCTCGGCCACGCCGGCATCGGAGTTGGTGGTGGCTCCTGCGGGGTAGAGCTTTACCGCGTGTACGAATGAGGAGGCCGCCGCCAGTTGGATTTCCGCCGCGTCGGTGCGGTCGGTGAGGTACAGCGTCATTAACGGTTCGAATTGACGGGGCAGATGGGCCATCGCCGCCAGTATGCGCTCCCGGTAGGCGGCGGCATCCGCCACGGAAACGGCTGGTGGCGTGAGGTTGGGCATGACGATAACGCGGCCGAAGTAGCGTGCCATGTCGGCACAGGTCTGGCCCAGGGCAGCGCCGTCACGCAGGTGTACATGCCAGTCGTCGGGGCGGGTGATGGTCAGTTCGTTCACGTGAAGCCTGTAGCCGGAGTGGGAAACAGGCATGCTACCGTAAAAGTGGCTGTGGGTCAGGTCTGGTCGGCCGGAACCTGCCCGTTACGCGATAGCAATGAATTCCTGCCGCGCATCCAGTAGAATGCCCCCGATTTCAAACAGCACTCAACGGAGCAACACATGTCAGACGTAAAGAAAGTCGTACTGGCCTATTCCGGCGGTCTCGATACCTCGGTTATCGTGCGCTGGCTGCAGGACACCTACAATTGTGAAGTGGTGACGTTCACTGCCGATATCGGCCAGGGCGAGGAAGTGGCGCCGGCGCGGGCCAAGGCTGAGGCCATGGGCGTGAAGGAGATCTACATTGATGACCTGCGCGAGGAGTTCGTTCGCGACTTCGTCTTCCCCATGTTTCGCGCGAACACCCTATACGAGGGGGAATACCTGCTCGGTACCTCGATTGCCCGCCCGCTCATTGCCAAGCGGCTGATTGAGATTGCCAATGAAACCGGTGCCGACGCCATTTCTCATGGTGCCACTGGCAAAGGCAACGACCAGGTGCGTTTCGAACTTGGCGCCTATGCGCTGAAGCCCGGAATTCAGGTGATCGCACCCTGGCGCGAGTGGGACCTGAGCTCGCGTGAGTCGCTGATGCAGTACTGTGCCGAACGCGATATCCCGGTGGACTTCGCCAACGCCAAGAAGAAGTCGCCGTACTCCATGGACGCCAATCTGTTGCACATTTCCTACGAGGGCGACCTGCTGGAAGACCCGTGGTCTGAGCCAGAGGAAGATATGTGGCGCTGGAGCGTCAGCCCCGAGGCTGCGCCGGACGAACCGACCTATATCGAACTGACCTTTGACAAAGGGGATGCGGTGGCGATCGATGGGCAGGCGATGAGCCCGGCGACGCTGCTTGAGACGCTCAATAAGGTGGGCGGCGCTAACGGTGTTGGCCGCGCAGACATCGTGGAAAACCGTTATGTGGGCATGAAAGCCCGGGGATGTTACGAGACACCCGGCGGCACCATATTGCTCAAGGCTCACCGGGCAATTGAGTCCATTACCCTGGACCGTGAGGCGACGCACTTCAAGGACGAACTGATGCCGCGTTACGCCAAGCTGGTGTACAACGGCTACTGGTGGAGCCCGGAACGCAAGATGCTGCAGGCAGCCATCGACGAGTCGCAGCAGGTGGTAAGTGGCGTGGTGAAGCTGAAGCTGTACAAGGGTAATGTGATTGTTGCCGGGCGCAAGTCCGACAACAGCCTGTTCGATGAAAGCATCGCCACCTTCGAAGAGGATGCCGGCGCCTACGACCAGAAAGATGCCGAGGGCTTCATCAAACTCAATGCACTGCGCCTGCGTATTGCCGCCAAGAAGGGCCGCAGCCTGCTGTAAGCGCTGCCTGCCAGCTCACCTGCATACCGGGAATGCCTCCCGGCGTGCAGGCCCGCCTGAGGGCCTAGTGGAAATCACGCGATTTCAGCCGTAGTTTCTCCCGCTCTTTTTTGTCCTGCTCGCAGGCGGCCTGCTCCCAGGCGGCCTGCTCCGGGTTGTCCTGCCCCAACTCATACAGCGCGTGGGTGTAGTCCTGTAATGCTCCGGCGACCACATGGGTGACGTTATCCACCGTTTCCACTGTGCCGGTAACGAGCAGCAGTTGGGCCGACATCAGCGCCTGGCGAAAGTGTGTCTGGGTGCGTGTCCAGACCACCACATTGGTGTTGCCGGTCTCGTCTTCCAGGGTGAGGAACAGTACGCCCGAGGCCGTGCCCGGACGCTGGCGGCAGGTGATCAACCCGGCAATGCGCACAAAGCGATTGTTGCCCAGGGTGGCCAGGTCCACCTGGCGAACGCAGCGGTCGAAAGGCGGCTTGTGCCGCAGCAGGCTCATGGGGTGCGCGCGCAGGCTCAGGCCGGTGGCGCGGTAATCCGCCAGTACCTCCTCCGCTACCGCTGGCGCCGGCAGCTGCACACCGTCATCGAAAAAGCGCCCGCCCTGGAACTGTTCGTCCTGTAGCAGCGGGCGCGCCTCTTCCAGGGCCATAATCTGCCATTGCGACTGGTGGCGATGCCCGGCAAGAGAGGCCAGGGCATCTGCGTCTGCCAGCGCCTCCATGTCGCGCTTGTTGAGTTGCGCCCGGCGACGCAGGTCACTTACCTGGCGAAACGGAGCCTGTCGGCGAGCCTCCATCAAACGCTGGGCGCCCTCGCGGCTCAGCCCCTTCACCAGGCGCAGCCCCAATAGAATAGGCTGGCCGCCGGAGCCGGGGCTCTCCATCAACTGGTGGTCCCAGTCACTCTGGTTAACGTCAACCGGCAGCGCCACCACACCGTGGCGCCGGGCATCCTGGATAAGTTGCGAAGGGCTGTAAAACCCCATGGGCTGGCTGTTGAGCAGCCCGGCGAAAAAAGCCGCAGGGTGATGGCGCTTGAGCCAGGCGGAGACATAGGCGAGCAGGGCAAAGCTCGCCGAGTGGGATTCGGGAAAGCCGTAGCCGGCAAAGCCTTTGATCTGGTTGAACAGGCGGCGGGCGAAGTCTTCGTCGTAGCCGCGTTCGATCATGCCGCGAGTCAGCTTCTGCTCGAACTCGAGCAAGCGGCTGTGGCGGCCCCAGTTGGCAATGGCCCGGCGCAGCTGGTCTGCCTCGCCGCCGGAAAAGCCTGCTGCCACCATGGCCAGTTTGATGACCTGCTCCTGGAAAATGGGCACGCCCAGCGTACTTTGCAGCACATCTTTTATTTCTTCGCTGGGGTAGGTGACCGCCTCCTTGCCCTGCTTGCGACGCAGGTAAGGGTGCACCATGTCGCCCTGGATAGGCCCCGGGCGAACGATGGCGATTTCTATCACCAGGTCATAGAAGCAGGCGGGCCTGAGCCTTGGCAGCATGGTCATTTGCGCGCGTGACTCTATCTGGAAAATACCCACGGTGTCGGCCTGCTGCAGCATCTTGTAAGTGGCGGCATCTTCCCTGGGTACATCGCTGATGGTGGCAATAGCCGGGTTGTAGCGGTGCACCATTTGCAGGCTCTTGCGGATGGCCGAGAGCATGCCCAGGGCGAGGATGTCTACCTTCAGCAGCCCCAGCGACTCGATGTCTTCCTTGTCCCACTGGATGACTGTGCGCTCCGCCATGCTGGCATTCTCCACCGGCACCAGCGTGGAGATGGGGCTGCGGGTAATGACAAAGCCGCCCACATGCTGTGACAGGTGGCGGGGGAAACCGAGAATCTGTTGCACCAGGGAATAGAACAGCTCGGCCTGCCTGCTGTGACTGGCTACCCCCTGCTCCTCGAAGCGCCTGGCCAGGTCGGCTGTGCGGTCCCACCAGGCCATGGACTTGGCCAGGTCGTCTACAAAGGCCGGGTCCAGCCCCAGCGCTTTGCCCACGTCGCGCACCGCACTGCGGGCGCGGTAGGTGATGAGGGTGGCGGCGAGGGCGGCACGGCGCCGGCTGTACTTGCGGTAGATGTACTGAATGACTTCCTCACGACGTTCGTGCTCAAAGTCCACGTCGATATCCGGCGGCTCGTCCCGTTCCCTGGAGATAAACCGCTCGAATAACAGCGACACCTGCTCTGGAGACACTTCAGTAATGCCAAGGCAGTAACACACCACCGAATTGGCAGCGGAACCACGGCCCTGGCAGAGAATGTTGCGGGAACGGGCGAAGCGCACGATGTCGTACACGGTGAGAAAGTAGTATTCGTAGTTGAGCTCCTCAATGAGCGTCATTTCCCGGTCTATGCGCTGTTGCACCGACTCAGGTACACCGCCGGGCCAGCGGCGCGCGGCACCCTGGGTAACCTCCTCGCGCAGGTAGGTGCTGGCGTCGTATCCTTCAGGGACTACCTCTCGCGGGTACTCATAGCGCAGTTCGTCCAGGCTGAAATGGCACAGCCCTGCGATACGCACGCTTTCCTCCAGCAGGGCAGGCGGGTAAAGGCGGCAGATTTTGTCCGGGCTGCGCAGGTGCTGCTGGCTGTTACTCAAACGCCGGCCGCCCAACTGTGCGATGCTGGTGTTGTGATAAAGGGCGGTAAACACATCGTGCAGCGGCTTACGGGCCGCCGCATGCATGCGTACGTCACCGCAAGCCACCATAGGCATACCCAGCTCAGCCGCCAGCGCAGCGGCCTGCTGCAGGCGCTGCCCCTCATTGTTACCCAGAAGGTGGCTCACGCCCAGCCACACGCGCCCCTTGCACAAGCGCGCCAGCTGCTGGCCATAGCCCAGGTCGTGGTCAGGCATGCCCCCCGGCAGCCAGATCAACAGGCAGCGCTTGAGGTGAAAAATTACGTCGCGCAAACTGGCCCGATACTCTCCCTTGGGGCTGCGCCGCCGGGCCATGCTGATCAACCCGGACAGCTCACTGTAAGCCGCCCGCGAAGGCACCAGGGCTACCAGGCGTATGCCTTCCTCCAGCTGGAACTCGCTGCCCACTACCAGTTTCAAGCCGGCCTCCTTCGCCGCCACGTGTGCCTTGACGATGCCCGCCAGAGAGCACTCGTCCGTAATGGCCAGCGCGGCATAGCCCAGCTGCGCCGCACGCTCCACCAGCTCGTGAGGGTGCGAGGCGGCGCGCAGAAAGCTGTAACAGCTCAGGCAATGGAGTTCGGCATAGAATGACATATGCTGTATATTTATACAGTATTCGGGTTTCGTCAAATGTGGGCAGGTTTCAGCTATCCACTGGGCTGATAACGCCCATGACACCCCGGTTGAGCACATGGGTGTAGATTTCAGTCGTGGTCACATCCTCGTGACCCAACAACTTCTGAATTGTGCGAATATCGTAACCGTTTTGCAGCAGGCGCGTGGCAAAGCTGTGGCGGAACGTGTGTGACTTCACCGGTTTGTGTATCGCTGTTCTGGCGACGGCGGCCCTGATGTGTTTGCGCAGGGCGCTATGATGCAGATGGTGTCGGCGAATGACGCCTGAGCGTGGGTCCGGGCTCAGCCGGGAGGACGGAAACAGGTACTGCCAGCCCGGGCTGCGGGCAGCAGATGGATACTTGCGTTCGAGTGCGGCGGGCATGTACACCTCGCCAAAGCCGTCGGCCAGGTCCTGCCGATGCAGAGCCAGTGTCATTGCTACCTGGTCTGTGAGCCTGGCTTTGAGCGATTCCGGTAACAGGGTAGTTCTATCCTTATCGCCCTTGCCCTGACGTACGGTAACGGTATTGAGCTTGAAATCGATATCCTTGACCCTGAGGTTCAGGCACTCCTGCAGCCGTAGCCCGCTGCCGTAGAGCAACTCGGTCATCAGCCTGGGTACACCAGACAGATGCGATATGACCTCCATTGCCTCATCGTGTGTCAACACTGTAGGCAGCCGGCGAGTCGGCCTGGCGTAATGGAATGAAAGCGTTTCCGGATCACGCCCGAGGAATTTCGTGTACAGGTACATCAGGGCATTGAGCGCAGTGCGCTGGGTGGCCGGTGACACAGTGGCCCGGACGGCGAGGTGACTGAGAAAGGCTTCGATATCCACTTTGCCTAAAGTTTCAGGGTGCTGCTTATTGTGAAACAGGATATAGCGCTTTATCCAATGCAGATAGGTACGCTCGGTAGCGTAGGCATAACCTCTCGCGCGGAGATCGGCGCGTAATGCATCCAGAAAACGCCCGGAGCGAGAATCAATTGGAACTGGAATATCTTCCACGTTACAAACCTCTAAAGCACACGAAATAATGACCCTGGAAGCAATGCAACAGCAAGCATCTGACCGTTTTTAATGGGAATTAGTCTAATGTTCAGGATGTCGACCGCGACATGTTGTTGACTGCCGGCGTGCTTTCACCAAAATCGACTTGCGACAAAGGGCCGCAAGTCCGCCGGCGCACACTGAAAAAATATCTGAGCCCGTGCTCGCGAGTTTTTCAAAAGGTGTTAAATTATTGTTACGGATAGAAAATTCAGAGAGTTGATATATGCT
>JAUIIQ010000161.1 GCA_030431585.1 Gammaproteobacteria bacterium
GCCACGAATGGGGTAAGCCTTCCGAGGGCGTGGACGTTTGTTTTCAACCGCGGAAGGCTTACCCCATTTGTGGCGTCCGCTTAGTTTGAATGCCTCATTTCCCGCTAATCTGCGATGAACCTTTTTTATTGCTCCCTTGAAAATAGAGAAGCCAGGCCCCATATCGCCTGCAGGCGGTAACCCAATCAAGTTTAACAGTTTGGCCAGCGAGGTTAGGACATGACTGCAGATGTAAAAAAAGAAACCCTTGGATTCCAGACAGAGGCGAAGCAGTTGCTTCACCTGATGATCCACTCTCTGTACTCCAACAAGGAGATCTTTCTGCGAGAATTGATCTCCAATGCATCGGACGCCATCGACAAGCTCCGTTTTGCCGCACTCTCCGACGAGAAACTGCTCGAAGGGCAGGGGGATTACCAGGTTCAGGTAGACGTGGACAAGGACGCAGGCACCATTACCATTGCTGACAACGGAATCGGCATGAACCGGGATGAGGTGATAGAGCACCTTGGCACCATCGCGAAATCCGGCACCGCAGCATTTATGCAGAGTCTCACCGGAGACCAGCAGAAAGATTCGCAGCTTATCGGTCAGTTCGGCGTTGGCTTTTACTCGGCCTTTATTGTGGCGGACAGGGTGGAAGTGCATACCCGCAAGGCCGGAGAAGACGCTGGACAGGGCGTAGTCTGGGAGTCCCATGGAGAAGCGGAGTTCAGCGTTGAACAACGCGAGAAGGCCACCAGGGGTACCAGCGTCAAACTGTTCCTGAAGGAGGGCTGCGAAGAGTTTGCCGACGACTTCCGTGTACGCAGTGTGATCAAGAAGTACTCTGACCACATATCAGTGCCGGTAATGATGCTTAAACCCAGCACTCCCGCAGCAGCGGAGGAAGACGGTGAGGAAGCTGCTGAGCAGGTTCCTGAATACGAAGCGGTCAATGAGGCTACTGCGCTATGGACACGCAGTCGTACCGATATCTCCGACGAAGAGTACCAGGAGTTTTACAAGCACATCTCCCACGACTTTGATGAGCCACTCAGTTGGAGCCATAACAAGGTAGAGGGAAAACTCGACTACACCAGCCTGTTGTATATTCCGCGTCGCGCGCCCTTTGATATGTGGAACCGCGATATGGCGAAGGGGCTCAAGCTGTATGTGCAGCGCACCTTCATCATGGATGATGCCGAGCAGTTTCTGCCGCTGTATCTGCGCTTCGTCAAAGGGGTGATCGACTCCAACGACCTGCCGCTGAACGTTTCCCGCGAAATTTTGCAGCAGGATGCGTCGGTTGAGTCCATGCGCAGTGCAGTCACCAAGCGCGTGCTGGACATGCTGGCCAAGCTGGCGAAGAAAGGCGGTGACGAGTATGCCACCTTCTGGAAAGAGTTCGGACAGGTACTTAAGGAGGGGCCCGCAGAGGACTTCGCCAACAAGGAAAAAATCGCCAAATTACTGCGCTTCTCCTCCACTGAAACCGACAAGGAAGCGCAGGACCAGTCCCTGGAAGACTATGTGTCCCGCATGCAGGAGGGTCAGGAGAAGATATTCTACGTTGTGGCTGAGAACTTCAATACGGCCAGGAACAGCCCGCACCTGGAAGTCTTCCGCAAAAAAGGTATCGAAGTACTGTTGTTGTGGGACCGTGTCGATGACTGGCTGATGAATCATCTGCAGGAATTCGACGGCAAGTCTTTCCAGGATGTTGCGCGAGGCGCGCTGGATCTGGCTGCTGACTCCGAAGAAGAAAAAGCGGAGCAGGAAAAGCTGCAGAAGGAGAGTGAGGCACTGGTTGAGCGCCTGGGTAAGGTGCTGGAAGAGAAGGTGGCCGAGGTGCGAGCAACAACCCGGCTGACAGAATCTCCCGCCTGCCTGGTAGTGGGCGACTTCGATATGGGGGCGCAGATGCGCCGAATTATGGAGGCGGCGGGCCAACCGGTGCCAGACAGCAAGCCCATACTGGAGATCAATCCCGCGCACCCGCTCCTGGAGATGTTGGATCAGGAGCAGGACGAAGACCGCTTCGCGGATCTGGCCACTATCGTTTTCGATCAGGCAAACCTGGCAGAAGGTGGACAGCTTGATGATCCCGCCGCCTATGTCTCCAGGCTGAACAAGCTGCTGCTGACATTGAGTGGTCGTTAATCCCGGCGGCCTGAAAGTGTTGCAAGCGGGCCATGTGCCCGCTTTTTTGTTCGGGCGCGGCCCGGCACGGGGATACGCATAGAGCTGGTTTTGCTAGACTCACGCATTAGAACTATAACAACGGAGCCCGGCTAAATGGCTACCCACCACACCGTGGCTGTGCTCGGCGGCGGCAGTTTTGGCACTGTAATCGGCAATATTATGGCCAACAACGGGCACCAGGTGACCTTGTGGTTACGCAACAAGGCCCTCGCTTCCACCATCAACGAGGCACACGAAAACAAGGAATACCTCCCTGGATATGCCCTCAGTAAGCAACTGCGGGCAACCAGCGGCCTGGAAATCGCCCTTGATGGTGCGGATATTGTATTCGTCGCCGTACCCAGCAAGTCGTTCCGCGAGGTAGTGCAGCAAGTAGCAGGGCATATTAGCCGCGATACCATTGTGGTGAGCCTGACCAAGGGAATCGAGCCCAACGGTTTCAGGCTGATGAGCCAGATACTGCGGGAGGAGTTACATGACAACCCTCTGGGTGTTCTGTCAGGCCCCAACCTGGCGAGCGAAATCGCCGACGGGCATGTGTCTGCCTCGGTGATCGCAAGTGATGTTCCTGCCGTAACAAGTACCATTCACGACATACTGCATTGCGACTCCTTCCTTATTTTTGCATCGGAAGATATGTTTGGTGTTGAACTCGGCGGTGCACTGAAGAACGTCTATGCGATTCTTGCAGGGGTGGGTGCGGCATTGGAGTTTGGTGAGAATACCGTTGGCATGTTGCTGACCCGTGCGCTGGCAGAAATGTCGCGCTTCGCGGTGCACAAAGGGGCGAATCCTATGACCTTTCTGGGGCTGTCTGGCGTGGGCGATTTGTTTGTTACCTGCTCCTCCCCCTTGTCGCGAAATTACCGCGTGGGGCTCGCCGTGGGTAGGGGGCAGCCATTGGATGAAGTGCTGGCGCAGATGGATCAGGTAGCCGAAGGTATCAATACGCTGGAGCTACTCAAGCGTGAGGCCGACAGACTGCATGTCCCCATGCCCATGGTGCGAGGGCTTTACGCCATTCTGTATGAACATTGTGAAGTGGTGGATGTGTTGAATTCCATGATCCATCGGGAGCAGGCCCAGGATGTGGAGTTTGTCATCCGCTGAGGCTTTTAAGGACAGACTATGTATCTGACGATTTGGCGACATGGTCAGGCTGGCAGTGCCGCCAGTGACCGACAGCGGGAACTGACCAGCGTCGGCAGCGACGACATCGGGTTTGGTTGTCATCGCTTTCACGAATTGAGCCTGAGCAGGGGTATTGAGCACCCCGATGTCATTCTGTATAGCGAATGGGTACGGACTACCCAGACCGCCGAAATTCTCGCAGCAGCCTTCTCGCAGGCACACCGGTCTGCTTGTCAGGCTCTGCTACCGGGGCGCACTGTCGAGGACGTCGATCGCGAGCTGGATACGCGGTTCGCCAGCGAGCCTCCCCGTCATTTGCTGCTGGTGTCACACCAGCCTCTGGTCTCTGCCCTGGTGGGGCATTACCTGGGGGATGCAAGCCGCGCCCCCTCACTGGTTCCCGGTGGGATGGCCACCCTGGAACTGGAGGTATTGGCTCCAGCGTGTGCGACATTGCTGTTCAGTGCTCAGCCGCCTTCCTATGAGCCCATAATATGAGTGCCGCAAAGGGGACTGCCCGCAGTTGGAGTGTACATGGGCTCAGGTATGCGGGTTTGACCTGGGGGCGGCCACAAAGCCCGCCGATACTGGCGCTGCATGGGTGGCTGGACAATGCTGCGAGCTTTCAGCCGCTAGCCAATGTGCTGGCGCAGCATTTCTTTGTCGTAGCGCTGGATTTGTCAGGACACGGCGAATCGGATTGGCGCTCGGCCGACGCCACCTATCAAATTTACGACGATCTGCCGCAGATCATGGCTGTAGTGCAACAACTTGGTTGGCCGACATTCAGGCTGATGGGGCATTCTCGTGGGGCCATTATCGCCACGCTGCTGGCCGCTGCGTTCGCTGAACAAGTGTCTCACCTTGTGCTACTGGATGGCGCGGTTCCGGCGCCATTGGAGGCCGAGGGATTTGTGCCGCAAATGCGTCAGTTCATGGTGGATAAACAACGGCTGCTTCAGCGCGAGCACAAGGTCTACGCAAGCAGTGAGCAGGCCATCGCAGTGCGACAGGAGCAGGGTCTGCAGCGCCCGGCAGCGGAGCTGATAGCCCTGCGCAACCTGCGTAGTTGTGCCGGGGGCGTTTGCTGGCGCACAGACCCGCGACTGCGCGGAGCCTCCGCGGTCAAGCTGAGTGCCGCGCAGATCGATGCGGTACTGGCAGCACTGACCATGCCGACGCTGCTGTTAGCCGCGCAGCAGGGGCTCGCAGCAAGTCACCCTGAGTTGCTCGCCTCTCTGGTGGCTCGTATGCCCGCTGTGCAGCTTGAAAATGTGCCGGGGGGGCACCATTTCCATATGGAGGAGGGTGTCGATACACTGGGAAACAGGTTGCAGCGATTTCTGCTGGACCGCGGTTGAGGTGATATGTCTATTAAATGCAAAGTGGCTCTGGCAGGGCTGATGTTATTGGCGGCAGGTGTGCAAGCAGAAGTGCCCGCCGAGCTGTTGCAGGAATTCGATGGCTACCCACATGCGCAGAGAGTGTCACTCACCACCGAGTCGGTCATTGACCATGAAGTGGGCCTGGGCGCGATTCGCAAGGTTCGAGGCGCCTGGGGCTTCAAGGAAAGCGAACGCCTGAGCGGTGAATTAACCCGTTACACCTGGCAAGTGGGCGATGGCTTTACCGCCGGTGAAGTGCTGGCGGAATTGGAGTCCCGCCTGGCTTCCGAGCGTTTGTTATTCAGTTGTGATGGCCGCAGCTGTGGAAAGGGCGCGCAATGGGCCAACCGCGTGTTTAATGAGCGCCTGTTGTACGGACGTGATGACGAGCAGCGCTACAGGGTTTACGGCGAAGACGCCGGGACACAAGCATACCGGCTGCTGCTGTTCAGTTCTGCACGCACAGCCGACCGCCAGTACCTGCATGCGGAGTTACTGAAGGTACGGCCCTAGTTTACAAGGGGGCAGGTGTCAGATCTGCATTTGCAGTAGCTGCAGAAACTCGTCTCGTGTGGCCTGTGATTCACGGAAGCTGCCCAGCATAGCGGATGTTTTCATCACCGAGTTCTGTTTCTCGACTCCTCGCATCATCATGCACATGTGCCGGGCCTCTATAATCACACCTACACCTTCGGCACCGGTGACATCCATAATAGTGGTGGCGATCTGTGTAGTCAGCGATTCCTGGATCTGCAGCCTGCGGGCAAATATATCTACGATGCGAGCAACCTTGGACAGTCCCAGTACTTTGCCTGTGGGGATGTAGGCAACGTGACAACGGCCTATGAACGGCAGTATATGATGTTCGCAGAGTGAGTAGAGCTCCACGTTCTGCACCAGCACCATCTCGCTGGACTCTGAAGGAAACAGGGCATTGTTCACCACTTCATCAACCGATTGCTGGTAACCCCTGGTGAGAAACTCGAACGCTTTCGCTGCGCGAGCAGGTGTGTCCACCAATCCCGGGCGTTCAAGGTCTTCGCCAATGGCTCTGATAATATTTGCCCAGTTCTCTTCCACGCGATAACGCCTCATTTTGCAGGGATACAAGCACCATTACGGCGCCAGCGATAGTACCAATGCCCCGGATGCATGGCAATCAGGTGGCTCCAGCGAGTACACTTGTCGCATGAACGACAACAGGCAACAAACCGCTGCTCCAACCAGCGTTGGTGATTACATCGAGTACTGCTTCGCGGCACTTGAGAATAGCCATGTTTACTATGGTCATGGCACGGACAATGCCTGGGACGAGGCCGTGCAGATGGTGCTGTTTGCAGCTGGTCTGCCTGCCGATGCGCCGGCAACGACGCTGTCACGGGTATTAACTGCGCCACAGACGGAGGATTTGTTGGGTATCCTGCAACGTCGTATCGATGAACACGTGCCACTGCCTTACCTAACCGGCAGAGCATGGTTCGCTGGTCTGGAGTTCGCCTGTGACCGCCGCGCAATCATTCCCCGCTCGCCGATAGCAGAGTTGATTCTCAACGAGTACCAGCCCTGGTACAGCGGACCGGGGCCACATCGTATACTGGACCTGTGCTGCGGGGGCGGCTGCATAGGCCTGGCGGCAGCTCGCTACAATGCAGCCGCCACCGTGGACCTGGTGGACCTGGACCCGGCTGTACTGGCGCTAGCCCGGGAAAATGCGGCGCGACTTGAGCTGACTGACCGCGTCACCCTACAGCAGTCTGACCTCTTCCAGGCCGTCTCCGGAAGGCGCTATGACCTCATTCTCTCCAATCCGCCCTATGTCGATGAGCAGGATCTGGCGGATATTCCGGCTGAGTATGCTCACGAGCCCGCGCTGGCGCTGGGTAGCGGTGCCGACGGGCTTGCGCTGACGCGGCTGATTCTCGCTCAGGCGGGACAGTATCTGGAAGACACGGGCCTGCTGGTGGTGGAAGTGGGCAATAGCTGGTCAGCACTGGAACAGGCCTATCCCGACGTGCCCTTTACCTGGCTGGAATTTGAGCAGGGCGGTCATGGCGTCTTCGCCATGAGTGCGCAGGAGTTACGCCAATATGGCGAGAGCCTTGAGCGATAATGGGTATAATACCGAGCTTTGAAACAACAGGCGCAGTTACTCGATGTCCGGCAACAGCATAGGCAAACTTTTCACCGTCACCAGTTTTGGTGAAAGCCACGGCCCCGCACTGGGGTGTATCGTAGACGGCTGTCCGCCGGGACTCGAGCTGGATTCCTCGGATCTGCAGGGTGATCTGGACCGGCGTAAGCCCGGTACCTCCCGGTTCACCACCCAGCGCAGGGAAGCGGACGAGGTGCGTATACTGTCTGGCATATTCGAAGGCAGGACAACCGGCACTGCCATCGGCCTGCTGATCGAAAATACCGACCAGCGCTCGAAAGACTATTCCAATATAGCCAACACCTTCCGGCCGGCGCATGCAGATTACACCTACAACCAGAAGTACGGCTTCCGTGACTATCGCGGTGGTGGTCGCTCCTCGGCGAGGGAAACGGCGATGCGAGTGGCCGCAGGTGCTATTGCCAAGAAATACCTGCGCACGCGTTGTGGTATCGAGATTCGCGGCTATCTGGCGCAATTGGGGCCGGTGCGCGCGGAAAAGCTGGATTGGGAGCAGGTGGAAAAGAACCCCTTTTTCTGCCCGGACGTGGACGCGGTGCCCAGGATGGAGGCCTATATGGCCGCGCTCAATAAAGAGGGAGACTCTATTGGTGCACGCATCAACGTGGTTGCTTCCGGAGTGATGCCCGGGCTGGGCGAGCCGGTTTTTGACCGCCTGGACGCAGACATTGCCCACGCCATGATGAGCATCAACGCGGTCAAGGGTGTGGAAATAGGCGCCGGGTTTGCGAGCGTGGAGCACAAAGGCAGTGAGCACCGCGACCTGTTGACGCCTGAGGGTTTCACCCGCAATAACGCCGGTGGTGTGCTCGGTGGCATCTCCAGCGGCCAGGATATCACCGTGAGTATTGCGCTGAAGCCCACATCAAGCATACGTCAGCCAGGTGCCACCATTGATACGGCTGGCAACCCCATGGAGATGGTCACCCATGGACGGCACGACCCCTGTGTCGGCATTCGCGCCACGCCTATTGCCGAGGCCATGCTCGCCATCGTATTGCTGGACCACCTGCTGAGACACCGCGGGCAGAACGCGGATGTGCGCAGTGAGACACCGGTG
>JAUIIQ010000162.1 GCA_030431585.1 Gammaproteobacteria bacterium
AGGAAGAGGTGTACATCACCGCCAATGTTACCGAGGGCGAAAAGTTCACGGTGGGCGAGGTGGACTTGTCCGGCGACCTGGTGCTCCCGGAGGAGGACCTGCGACGGTTCCTGTTGGTGGCCGAAGGGCAGACTTTCTCCCAGCAGCTGGTTACCTCGACGGAGGAATACCTTACCCGTCGGCTTGGCAATGAGGGCTACAATTTCGCCAAAGTCACGGGCGTCCCTGAAATCGCCGAGGATGGTAACGTGGTGTCGATGAAGTTTTTTGTCGACCCGGGTAAGCGCACCTACGTTCGTCGTATCAGTTTCAAGGGCAACCAGAAGACGGCCGACGATGTGCTGCGACGGGAAATGCGCCAGATGGAGAGTGCGCCGGCCTCTGCTTCCAGTATTGAGCAATCCCGTATTCGCCTCGAGCGCCTTGGTTATTTCAGCCGCGCCACGGTGGAAACGCCGCAGGTCCCCGGTCACGACGATCTTATCGACGTTGAATTCGAGGTGGAGGAGCAGTCCTCCGGCAGCATCGGCGCCAGCTTCGGTTATGCGCAGGATGCAGGACTTATCCTCGGCCTGAATCTGCAGCAGGACAACTTCATGGGTACCGGCAAGCGCGTGGGCATTGCCCTGAACTCGTCGCGGTACCAGGACCTGTATAACTTCAGCTACACCAACCCCTACTTCACCGAAGATGGCGTAAGCCGGGGTTTCAATGTGTTCTACCGCTCCACCGACCTGTCTGAGGTGAACGTGGCCAGCTATACCACGGACACCTTTGGTGCAGCGCTCAACTTTGGTTATCCAATCAAGGAAACACAGCGGCTGGGCTTCAGCTTTGGTGTGTCCAATACTGAAATTACCGCCGGTCGATTCGCCGTGCAGGAAATCAAGGCCAGCCCCCGGTTGATTGATGGTCTGAATTCCTGGTTCGACAGTACTGAGATATTCGATGAGAACGGTGTGCGTTTAGGGTGGGATGGGCCGGAGGTGGTGGAGCCGATTCAGGATATACCGCCCGAATACCTCAGCATTCCCGACGAACCCGGTTTTCTGGATGAAAATGGCGACAAGTTCACCAACTGGACCATTACTTCCAGTTGGAGCCAGTCCACGCTGAACCGTGGGCGTATGGCGACACGGGGCGCCGCCAACTCGATTTCCCTGGAAGTGGCGATGCCGGCGTCAGACCTGGAGTTCTACAAACTCAATTACCGCGGTGAGATTTTCTTCCCGATCCGTGGGGCCTGGACGCTCAGGTTGCGGGGTGAGCTGGGCTACGGTGATGGCTACGGTGACACCACCGAGTTGCCGTTTTACGAGCACTTCTACGCCGGCGGTTTCGGCTCTGTGCGCGGCTATGAGAGCAACACTCTGGGTCCTCGCTCCACTCCCGCGGAACTGTACGATTTCCGCCAGGCCGTCACTGCAGTTGACGAGAACGGCCAGCCCACAGCGCTGGGAGACCAGGGCTATGTAGGGCGTGATGGCAAATTGACCTTTCAAACAGTGCGCGATGACCCCGATCCCTTTGGTGGCAATGTGCTCATTGAAGGCAGTGCCGAGCTGTTGTTCCCGCTGCCCTTCATCAAGGACCGCAGTAAACTTCGCTCTGCTTTCTTCGTTGATGTGGGCAACGTGTTCAACACCAAATGTTCTGCCTCGCAGATCAACTGTTTCGACGTGGACGCCGACGAGCTGCGCTACTCGGTGGGCGTAGGGGTAACCTGGATTACCGGTTTTGGTCCTATGACCTTCAGCCTCGCCAAACCGCTCAATGCGGGCGATGACGACGAGGAAGAGGCCTTCCAGTTCACCCTTGGCCGCGGATTCTGATTTTTTTAGCGATAACCTGGAGATAGACGTGATTAGATTGTTGAAAGTGACGCTCGCCGCCCTGGCGTTTACCCTGCCTTCCCTGGCCCTGGCCCAGGGCAAGATTGCGGTGGTTAATCTGCAGGAGGCCATTCTGCAGACGGATGTTGCGCAAAAGCGCCTGTCCGAAGTGCGTAATCAGGAGGATTACAAGTCCGATAAAGCCGAGTTCGACAAGCTCAAGAAAGAGTTTGATGAGTTGGTGAAGGGCTTCCAGAAAGATGCTGCCGTTATGAGCCAGGAGCAACAGGTGGCTGCACGCCAGAAACTGGCCAACAAACAGTCTGACCTGGAGCACGTCACCGGAAAGCTGCAGCAGGCAGAGCAGGCAGCGGGTCAGGCTCTGTTACAGGAGATGTCGCCCAAAGTGCAGGAAGTGCTGCGCGGCTTGATCACCACCGAGGGAATTGGCTTGCTTCTGCAACGCTCGTCGGTGATTCATGCGGACGCCGGGTACAGTATCACCGCCAAAGTGACGGACAAGCTGAACCAAATGCCCGCTGAGTAAAGGCATGGTCATTACACTGGGCGAGCTGGCGCAGCGCTTCGGTCTGCAACTGTCAGGCGATGGCAGCCGCTCGGTGAGCGGCCTGGCGACTCTCGCCACAGCTTCCGCGGACCAACTCAGCTTCCTCGCCAACAAGAAGTACGCCAGCCAGCTCGCTCAAACCCGGGCAGCTGCGGTGATTTTGCACCCCGATCTGGTAGACCAGTGCCCTGTCGATACCCTGGCGACACAACACCCCTATGTTGCCTTTGCGCGCATAACCGGCCTGTTCGATCGCTCGCCCGTGCACCCTGCGGGCGTGCACCCGTCTGCCGTGGTTTCGCCGGACGCCAGGGTGGCTGCGGACGCCAGTATTGGGCCCAACGCGGTAGTCGAGGGCGGTGCTGAAGTTGCTGCCGGTGCAGTGGTGGGAGCCAATGCCTATATCGGGCACGGTAGCCGTATCGGCGCCGGCACTCAGCTCAGTCCGGGTGTGGTGATTTACCATGATGTCTGGCTGGGTCAGCGCTGCCGCGTGCACAGCCAGGCGGTCCTGGGAGCGGACGGCTTTGGCTTTGCGCCCGGGCCCGAGGGGTGGGAGAAAATCCATCAGTTAGGCGGGGTGCGCATTGGCGACGATGTGGAAATCGGGGCATGCACAACCATAGACCGTGGTGCCCTGGACCACACGGTTATTGAGGACGGGGCGATCATTGATAACCTGGTACAGATAGCCCACAACTGCCGCATCGGAAAAAATACCGCGATCGCCGGTTGCACGGGTCTGGCCGGAAGCACGATCATAGGCGCTAATTGCACGCTGGCAGGAGGCGTGGGCGTAGTCGGGCACGTTGAGATATGCGATGGGGTGCACGTGACCGGTATGACCATGGTCACTCGTTCCATTACCGAGCCGGGCTCCTATTCCTCTGGCACCCCCATGGCGCCGACCAGAGACTGGCGTAAGAGTGCGGTGCGTTTTTCGCAACTGGAACGCATACAGCAACGTCTGGTTGCAGTGGAAAAGCAACAGCGTTGACCGGGCGGGCGCTATCCGTTCCCGCCGCCCCGGATTAAGGACCCACCCATGATGGACATCGACGAAATTCGCAAATACCTGCCGCACCGGTATCCCTTTCTGCTGGTAGACAGAGTTGTGGAACTGGACCTCGGTAAGTCGATTGTTGCGTACAAGAACCTGACAATTAACGAGCCTTTTTTTGACGGCCACTTCCCCGACAAGCCGGTTTTCCCGGGCGTGCTGCTGGTGGAGGCGATGGCACAGGCGGCGGGTATTCTGGGCTTTAAAAGCATGAACAAGACGCCTGCAGACGGTTCCATCTACTATTTTGTAGGCGCTGACAAACTGCGTTTCAAACGGCCTTGCGTCCCCGGGGACAGGGTAATGCTACGCGCCTCTATTGTGTCGGAGCGCCGTGGAATCTGGAAGTTTGACGTGAGCTCCGATGTCGACGGTGAGTTGGCTGCCTCTGCTTCGATTCTCTGCGCCGATCGATGATTCACGAAACCGCCATCGTTGACCCCACAGCGCGCCTTGCTGACGACGTGACGGTGGGCCCCTGGTCCCTGATCGGGGCGGATGTAGAAATTGGTCCCGGAAGCATTATTGAGCCGCATGTGGTGATTCGCGGGCCCGCACAGATCGGCGCCGGCAACCATATCTACCAGTTCTCCAGTATCGGCGAGAGCACTCCGGACCTGAAATACCGCAACGAGCCCACGCGGCTGGTTATAGGCGACAATAATATCATTCGTGAGAACGTCACTATACATCGTGGTACCGTGCAGGACCGCTCGGAAACTACTATCGGTAATGGCAATCTGCTCATGGCATACGTGCATATCGGGCATGATTCAGTGGTCGGCGACCATACCATTCTGGTGAACAACACAGCCCTCGCCGGGCACGTGCACGTGGGTGACTGGGCGATACTCAGCGGCTACACGCTGGTTCATCAGTTCTGCAAGATTGGCGCGCACAGTTTCAGTGGTATGGGCACGGCTATCGGCAAAGACGTGCCCGCCTATGTGACAGTCAGCGGTTCGCCCGCTGAAGCGAAGACGATCAATACTGAAGGTTTGCGGCGACGTGGTTTTTCCGCAGAGGCCATCAGCCAACTGCGTCGCGCCTTCAAGATTCTTTACCGTCAGGGGCTCACCCTGGAGCTTGCCCTGCAGCGTCTGGAAACCATGCTGCGTGAAACGCCGGAGGTGCAGGTGCTGATTGACTCAGTGCGCGCCTCGGAACGCGGCATCGTTCGCTAGAAATGCCCCGGCGCTGCCTGCGTATAGGCGTGCTCGCCGGAGAAGCCTCCGGTGACATTCTGGGTTCGCGCGTACTGGCCGCGCTGCGAGACCAGTGTGACGAACTGGTTGTGGAGGGGATAGGCGGCCCGTTGATGGCTGAGCAGGGGCTGGAAAGCCTGTATCCCATGGAGCGCCTGTCGGTGATGGGCTTCGTTGAGCCGCTGAAGCGCCTGCCTGAATTGCTGCGTATCCGCAGCGGTGTCTACCGGTACTTTCGCGACAATCCCCCGGATCTTTTTCTGGGCATAGATTCCCCCGATTTCAATTTGCAACTTGAGTGCAAACTGCGTGCATGCGGCATTCCCACTGCGCACCTGGTCAGTCCTTCCGTATGGGCCTGGCGGCAGGGGCGTATGCGCAAGATAAAACGCGCCGTCGATTTGATGTTATGCCTGTTTCCTTTTGAAACCGCTATTTATCGTGATCATGACGTACCGGTGCGTTTTGTTGGCCATCCGCTGGCGGATGAGTTGCCGGCGCGTGTGGCGGCCGGCGCTGCCAGGGTGGAGCTCGGGCTGCATCCGCCGGGTCGCTTGCTGGCCCTGCTTCCGGGAAGCCGGGGAGGGGAGGTACGCCTGCTGGCCCCTTTGTTTTTGCAGGCTGCCCGCCTGCTTTGGCAGCGACACCCCTCGCTCACCTTCGTGATCCCGGCTGCCAACGAAGCCCGCGAGGCGGAGCTGCGCAGCATGCTACAGGACCAGGCGGATCTGCCGGTGACGCTGGTAAGCGGGCGTTCGCGGGAGGTCATGGCTGCAGCAGACGCTATCCTGCTGGCCTCCGGTACGGCCACGCTGGAAGCGGCTCTGCTCAAACGCCCGATGGTGGTTGCCTACCGCATGGCTGCTTTTTCCTGGTGGCTCATTTCCAGGCTGGCGCGCACGGAGTATGCCGCGCTGCCCAATGTGCTGGCCGGTCGAGCCCTGGTGCCCGAACTGTTGCAGGACGGCGCTACTCCGGAAGCCATGGCCGACAGCCTCGAGCGGCTGCTCGACAGCGAGGCGGCGGCGGACCAGTTGCGGTACTTCGATAGCATTCAGCAACAGCTGGCACAGGGCTATGCAGTGCAAAGTGCCCAGGCTCTGCTTGAGCTGGCCCGGGAGCAATCTCCCCATGGATGATCTCTGGCGTACCGACTGGGAGCGCACAGACCTGGCCGGTGTCGACGAGGTGGGTCGTGGTCCTCTGGCGGGCGATGTGGTAGCGGCGGCGGTTATTCTTGACCCACACCGTCCCGTGGCGGGCTTGCGCGATTCGAAAAAATTGTCTCCGGCACGTCGTGAGGAATTGGCCGCGCTGATTCGCGAGCAGTCTCTCGCCTGGTGTGTGGCGCGGGCAAGCGTGGAGGAAATCGACCAGCTGAACATTCTGCAGGCGTCCTTGCTGGCAATGAAGCGTGCGGTGCAGGGGCTGGAGCCACAGCCCGGCTATGTGCTCGTGGATGGCAATCGATTACCTCGGTGGGAGTACGAGTCAGAGCCGGTGGTCAAGGGGGATAACCGGGTGCCTGCTATCGCCGCAGCCTCTATTCTGGCCAAGGTGCAGCGGGACCAGGAGCTGGTTGAACTGGAGCAGGTGTATCCAGGCTACGGCTTCGCTGCGCACAAGGGTTACCCAACGGCTCTGCACATGGAGGCTTTGCGGCAATTGGGGGTAACCCCGGTACACAGGCGCAGTTTCGCGCCGGTGAAGGCGTTACTCGGTGCCGCCGAGCAGTGCGACCCGCCGTCGCGTTAGTTGATCAATTCGAACAGCTTGACCACTTTCTGTACGCCGGCAATGTCGGCTGCCTCTGCGGCAACGCGTTCCGCTTCTTCTCGCGTTGCCAGGCCCATAAGGTAGACCACGCCATTTTCTGTCACCACTTTCACCCGGGTTCCCTCTATATCAAAGCTGCCCAGTAGCCAGGACTTTACCTTGGTGGTAATCCAGGTGTCGGACGTGCGGGTTATGCCGGAACTGGGAGCGGCTATCTCCAGCTCATTGTAAATACGGCGAACGCCGCGAACTTCTTTCACAACCTGTGTTGCCTGGTCTTTGAGGGCCTGGGTAGCAACCTGGCCGGCAATCAGCACATAGCCGTTGTAGCTGACGACCTTCAGGTGGGTGCCGTCGAAAGCCTCGTTGGCATCATGAATATTGACCAGGGCTTTGGTCTCGATGTTCTGGTCTTCGATCATGCGGCCCAGCGTGCGTTCACCCTCGTCCTCCTCAATGGCGTTCATGTCCATTTTGGCGAGCAGGCTGCCGCATCCCCCCAGGCAGAGAAGCCCGAGGCTGAACAGAATGAGGAACAAGCGGTTTAACATAGGGGTCAATCCTCGTGATAGTTGCCGAAAAGACTGTGTTCGATGAGCTGGCAGAGACTGTGCACTACCATGGTTTGCAATTCAATTCTTGCTGGTCGCGAGTCGGCAGTAATACTGATATGGGCGTCACCGGCGCGCAGGGTGGCAGCCAATACCGGGTCTGTCCCGGCGCTGACGGCAACCACCAGCAGGCCGCGCTCGTGCGCTGTGTCAACGGCGGCGACCAGCGCGGCAGGGTCACCGCCGCTGTGTAGCACCAGCAGCAGGTCTCCCTCACGACCCAACGCCCGCAGCGGTCGGGAGAAAATATTCGCGGCTCCCGCTTCACTGAGCACACCGGTAAGGCCCGCGCTGTCCGCGGCCAGGTCTATGGCTGGCAGGGCCGGGCGCTCCTGATCCCATCGGTTGATCAGGGAGGTGGCGAAGAGTTGGCTGATAGCTGCATCCGGGCCGTGGCCGCAGCTGAACAGCTTGCCCTCCTGCAACAACACCTGGGACATCAGTTCGCTGCCCTGCGCGATAGGGCCGGCGAGCTGGTCGACCGACAGGGCGATGTTTTCAATGGTTTGCTGGAAGCGTGTTGCAATGATCTGGTAGTAGTCCACTGCCACCCCTGGGTTCAGTTGGTAAACGCGCTGCGAATCCAGCGCGGCGTTTGTCCGGACGTGGATTGTCGCGGCTGGAAGGCGACCACGTCAAATCGACAGGGAAGCTGCGCCAGCTGCGGATGTTGCTGCAGGAACCATTGCGCCGCGAGAATCAGGCGCCGCCGCTTGCGTCGGTCTACCGATGCGGCGGCGGAGGCAAAGCGTGGACTGCTGCGCGCGCGTACTTCTATAAAGACAAGGTGGCTGCAATCCCTGGCAATCAGGTCCAGCTCGCCCGCCCGACAGCTGTAGTTACGCGCGATAATGGTCAGCCCCTGCGCC
>JAUIIQ010000163.1 GCA_030431585.1 Gammaproteobacteria bacterium
GAAATCACAACAGTGTCATCACCCCAGTCGGTGTCGAACACGTCTTCCTCATCGAGAGTGGTACCTACATAGGCAGCGCCAAGGTCAACGCCCATTACTGACCAGGTCAGGCCCACGGAGTAGTCGGTGTAGGAGTCCTCTTCGTTGGAGAGGAAGCCGCCGTCTTCATCGAGGTCGTTGAAGCCCACGTGCAGGTCCAGCGAGAGGTTCTCGCCCAGGCTGAAGCTGTAATCCGCGTAGTAGTAGAAGAACTTCTCGGTCTCGCCGTAGTAGTCATCCGAGTAGGCCATGCCCAGGGTCAGGTCGTGCCAGGAAAAACTGCCGTACACTTCCTGGTAATCGCCTTCACCGGAACCGTCATCTCCCGGGTAGTCGTAGTACAGGTAGCCGACATCGATCGCGGAGTTCTCGCCCACGTCCATGCCCCAGCCAATGTAGTAATCCAGTTCCAGCGAACCGTTGAAGCCGTCCGTGCTGTCGAAGTCCACTGAGGAACCCCAGGTACCGATGTAAATGCCGTTGTCGAACGCCAGGTCGAATCCGCCCTGGATGGCGATATCCTCATTGGACTGGGAGATACCGCGGAAGCGGTAGTCACTCACCAGCGCAACGTTGGCGCTAACCTCAGCAGCCTGGGCAGTGGTAGCAGTAGCGCCGGCCAGAACTGAGGCAGCGATGGCGGCGGGAAGGATTTTTTTCAACATGTTTCAATCTCCAAAAAAGACGTATCGGGGTGTCAGATGTGTATGCGTCGTTTCTGTATCGGGCACACCGTGCGCGCTATACAAATCTGACCTGTAGATTGCAGAGCGTGTGCCACAAGCTTTTTTGTTTCTAATATTCAATAACTTAGAAGAAAAAGAGTGATTCCTGGCTGCGCCTGATGCACCAAGGGTGACCCTATTTCTGCACCGTGCGAGTGCCTCGCACCAAAAAGGCGCACCACGGCGAAGCACTTCAGTGCCTCCCGGCTTTACCCCGGCAAGGCCGGTACACGCATGCTTATGATCTGTGTTCACCGGCACAAATGGACTAGAATCTTCGCTCTACGTGACAGAGAAGGTTTCAGTATCGATGGCGATCAAACCACCACCTCCACCATGGGAGGTGCTACAGCAGGTAAGCGATATGGTCGGGGGATCGGGCCTGAAAGGCGAAGTTGACAAGGGTATGCGTGCGCTCGCCCAATCTGCGTTGTCGCGCATGGATGTTGTCAGCAGGGAAGAGTTCGACGCCCAGGCCGACATTCTCAAGCGTACCCGCGAGCGCGTGGTGGCTCTGGAAGCGGAACTGGAAACGCTGACCCGGGAACTGGAAGCCCTGTCGGCAGCAAACTGATCAGCAACGGGCGGCCCCGGCGGCCGCCTGCTGCAGCGCTCAAGGACGAGCCATGGAACTGTCTGTTATTCACAGCCGGGCGCTATCGGGGCTGTCGGCACCGCCGGTGCGGGTAGAGACGCACCTTTCCAACGGGTTGCCGGCGTTCAATATCGTGGGCCTGCCAGAGACGGCAGTGCGCGAAAGCAAGGAGCGCGTGCGCAGCGCCATTCTCAACTCCCATTTCGAGTTCCCCGACCGGCGTATCACCATCAACCTTGCGCCGGCAGACCTGCCCAAGGAAGGCGGCCGCTTCGACCTGCCGATTGCCCTTGGCATTCTTATGGCATCGGGCCAGCTGCAGAACAGGCAGTGCACTGACCACGAATTTCTGGGTGAACTGGCCCTGGACGGTACACTTTGCGCTGTACCGGGCGTGGTGTGTGCTGCGCTGGCCTCAAGCGCGTGCGGGCATGCCCTGGTCGTGCCCTCGCCCTGCTCGCGCAAAGCCAGCCAGGTGCCGGATGCCCGCATCCTGGCCGCCCCCGACCTGTTGACACTGTGTGCACACATCAATGGCGCGCAAGCCCTGCCGACGGAACAGGTTGCGGAGCCGGCAAAGCCGCCAACCTACCCCGACCTCGCCGATGTGGTCGGCCAGGGGGCCGCGCGCCGCGCGCTGGAAATTGCCGCCTGCGGGGCGCACAACCTGCTGTTCAGCGGCCCGCCCGGCACCGGCAAGACCCTGCTCGCCAGCCGTCTGCCCGGCATCCTGCCGCCGCCATCACGAGAGGAGGCACTGGTCGCGCTGGCGCTGCGCGATTTTCAGGGCAGAGACGAGGACGACACCAGCAGCCGACGCCCCTTTCGCGCCCCGCATCACAGCGCCAGCGCCGCTGCCCTGGTAGGCGGCGGCAGCCACCCTCGCCCCGGAGAGGTTTCCCTGGCTCACGGCGGCGTGCTGTTTCTTGACGAGTTGCCGGAATTTTCCCGCCATTGCCTGGAAGTCCTGCGGGAACCGCTGGAATCCGGCCAGGTCACCCTGTCACGGGCCCGGCACAAGCTGACGTACCCCGCCAGTTTCCAACTGGTAGCCGCCATGAACCCCTGTCCCTGCGGCTACCTGGGCGATCTGGAGCGCAGCTGTCGCTGCACACCGGAGCAGATCCAGCGCTACACCGGCAGGGTTTCCGGCCCGCTGCTGGATCGCATCGACCTGCACGTGCCGGTACCCCGGATACCACCCGGATTACTACTGGAGAGCGGCGGCACTGGCGAGCCCTCGGCCGCGGTAAGAAGCCGGGTCGCGCTGTGCCGGGAACGACAGCGCGATCGCCAGCATTGCACCAACGCGCAACTGCAAAGCACGGCATTGCTGCAAGCCTGTCAGCTGGGCGCCCGCGAACGCGCCATTCTGGAGGCGGCTGCCAGCAAGATGCTGCTCTCGGGTCGCGGCTTGCACCGCACCCTGCGTGTTGCGCGCACCCTGGCCGACATGGACGGTACGGATGCAGTAAGAGAAGCCCACCTCGCCGAGGCGTTGGGGTATCGCACAGCCTGATCCAGGGCGGCGCGGTGTAACTGGCAATACCGAGCCGGCTTTACCCGTAGAGCCTGTCGTGACAGTATGCGCTACAAACTAATAGCCGTTAGTTTGCACCACCAGGCCACGTGCAAACGGGAGATCACGATGAGTCAATGCCCCTACTCCAACCTGCTGGACCCCGATACCTACAAAGATGGCATGCCCTACCAGATGCTGGCGGATGTCCGCCATGCTGGGCCGGTTGTCAAGATGGACGACCCCCTCACCGGCGTACCCTACTGGGTGGTCACCCGCATCAGTGATATCGACTACGTTTCCAAGAACCCGACGCTGTTCTCCTCTGCTGCGCGGTCCGCTTTCCCCATGGAGATGGACGAATTCACCGTGGAGATGCAGCAGAACACCATTATCAATATGGACCCACCGCAACACCAGAAGGTGAGGCGCATCGTGCGCAATGCCTTCACTCCCAAGCGGGTGGACTCGTATGAGCCGTCGTTCCGCGAGCACGCCAGGCGCATTGTCGATGCCGTGGCAACGAAAGGAGAATGCGAATTCGTGGAGGACGTGGCCGCCGAACTGCCGCTGATCTCCATCCTTGAACTGCTGGGCGTCCCGCTGGAGGATCGCAAGCAGTTTTTCACCTGGACCAACACCATGATCTTTGCCGACGACCCGGATATGGCAACCTCTATAGACGAGGCACAGGTGGCCGCCATGGAAGTGATCGCCTATGCCATGCAGCTGGCGGAGAAACACCGCGAGCAACCGATGGACAACATCACCAGCGCCTTGCTGGATGCAAAGCTTGAAGGGGAACCCGTCTCGCCGGACATGTTCGGCTGGATGTTCATCCTGATTCTGGTGGGTGGTAACGAATCCACGCGCACGGTCATGGCCCAGGGCATGCGTCTACTTATGGAGCATCCGGATCAACTGCAGTACCTGGTGGACAACCCCGACAAAATATCCAACGCAGTAGAGGAAATGTTGCGCTATAACACGGCTTTTATTTCCATGCGGCGCACCGCCACAGAGGATGTTGAAGTGGGCGGCCAACTCATCAAAAAAGGTGACAAGGTCATCCTGCACTACCACACGGCCAACCACGACGAGCATGTGTTCGGGGAAGATGCCATGGCATTTGACGTCACCCGCGCCGAGCGTATGCCCGATCTCTACAACCAGTTGCGCTCCTTCGGCATTGGTCAGCATTTCTGCATTGGCACGCACCTGGCCCGTTTGGAGTTGAACGTGATGTTCGAGGAAATCATCCCCCGGCTGCGCAACCCTCAATTTGCTGCTGAGCCAAAATACGTGCGCTCTTTCTTCGTTAACGCCATGAAGGAATTGCGCATAACCTTCGACCCGCAAGCACACAACGCAGACGCAGCCTGATACCCCGACGCCGCGGTCGCGCCATTGCCCGCAAGAGGGACAAGCCGTCATAATGCCTGACCGGGGTCACGCGACTCCGCAGCTGCTGAACAGGGGAACAGGAATGCCAGGAATCCGTCTTGCACTACTTTGCCTGGGCCTTGCCTTTACCGGGCATGCGCTGGCTGCGGTGAGCCCGGAACAGGCCGCAAGGCTGGGCAAGGATCTTACTCCCCTGGGTGCGCAGGCGGCGGGCAACAGCGACGGCAGCATACCCGGGTGGGACCCGGGGATGACGCCCATTCCCGATGACTTCCAACCCGGCTCCAACCGCTACATAGACCCTTACGCCGACGAAAGCCCACTGTATACCGTGGACGGAGGGAACTGGCGGGAGCACACCGAGGTGCTCACAGCAGGCAGCCAGGCCATGTTTGAGAAGCTCGGAGCAGCCGGTTTCGCCATGCACGTCTACCCCAGCAAACGCTCCCACAGCGCGCCGCAGTGGTTCTACAGCAATACAAAGAAGAACGCCGTTAACGCCAGGCTGGTGGCAGACGGCCAGAAAATTGAAGGCAACCTGCCAGGCACACCCTTTCCCCTGCCACAATCAGCCCTGGAGGTACTGTGGAATCACATGATCCGCTACGCAGAGCCCTCCAGCCAGGACTACGACGTGTATTACGTGGACAGCAACGGCAAGCCGGTACTGTCTACTACGGCAAGCTCGGCAATGATCTACCCCATGTACGAGACGCCCGACAAAGAGGTGGGAGACACCGCCTGGCTCAAGCTGCGCATCAACTACAAGGCACCGGCTCGCCGCGCCGGTGAAATCCTGCTGGTACACGAGCCGGGCGCGGACTACAGCGCCGGGCAGGGACGTCGCGCCTGGCAGTACCTGACCGGACAACGCCGCGTGCGCCTGGCGCCTGCCGTCGCCTTTGACACGCCGAACCCGGCCGTGGCGGGCACGTCCACCTATGACGATGCCTTTATTTTCAACGGCTCGCCCGAGCGCTTTGACTGGCAGCTGATCGGCAAACGGGAAATGATCGTGCCCTACTCAAACTACGACTTCATCTTCGCGTATGACGTGGAGACACTCCTGGGCGAGCGCTTCCTCAAGCCCGAGTACATCCGCTGGGAAAAGCACCGGGTGTGGGTGATAGAGGGAACACTGAAGGAGGGTCAGCGCCACCTGTACGGCAAGAGAAGGCTGTATATAGACGAAGACAGCTGGTCGGCTGTTGCTGGCGAAACCTACGACACCCGCGGCAATCTATGGCGGGTGCAGTTCAACTACGGGGCGCGGCTGTATGACGGCCATGCGAGTGCCGGTGCCAACGGCGTCTATGACCTGCTACAGGATATCTACAACCTGAACGGCAAACCCAAACCGGGTAAATACAGCCCTGGCTTTGACAGGAGTGACCAGTATTTTACGCCCAAGGGGATGGCCAGAGGGGGTATTCGCTAGCCCGCCTGAGGCCGCCGCTGTACAGCAGCCCCTGCCTGCGAGACCATAGCCGCCTGACACAGGCACACCGGGGCGACAATTGGACTCTCCAGACAACGTGGCAAAAAAACGCTACACCGGCGCAGAGAAGACGCTACTGGCCCTGCTTTGCCTGGCTGGCCTGTACACACTTTACTTCGCCTCCACATTGCTGATACCGCTGGTGCTGGCAGTAATGTTGTCTCTGCCGTTGTACCCGGTGGTGCATTGGCTGCGCCGGTTTTATATCCCTCGCGCTGTGTCCGGTGTGCTGTTGCTGGTGGCACTGGGTGTGCCCTTCACCCTGCTCGGCATGGAGTTGGCAGAGCCCGCAAAACGCTGGGTAGACCGGGTACCCGAACTGACCCTGAAGGTGAATGAAAAACTGGGCAACATCACCCAGGCCCTGTCAGGCACAGCGGAACCGGACACTGGCGCGGCCGCGCCGCAGGCGGAAGCGCCAGGCGCGCTGCAGCGCTTTTTCGACTGGTTTGACGACGACGCGACAGAGCAGGCTGAATTGGCCGCCGCACAGGCCTCAGGTAACGAGCTGTCGCGCCAGCTGGGGCTGCGCGGGCTGCAGTTGTTGCTCGATATCATGGGTGAAATGCCGGTTTTTCTCGCTCAGTTTGTCGCCGTTATTCTGCTGGTGTTGTTTCTGTTGGTGTACGGGCCGGGCATCTACTACACCGGGATAGAGGTCTTGCCGCGAGTAAAGGACAAGGCAGCGGCGAAATCACTGGTGTTGGAAACACAACGGGAGCTGTCCCGTTACATTGTTACCGTATCGACCATCAACCTGGGCCTGGGCCTGGTGACAACCGCAGCGCTGTGGGTGCTGCAATTCGAGGACCCGCTGTTCTGGGGTGCTGTTGTTGCCCTGCTCAACTTTGCGCCCTATATCGGCCCCGTGATCAGCGCGACGGCTATCGGCGTCGCCGGGCTGGACCAGTATGGTTTCGCCTGGGCTTCGCTGCTACCTGCCGCCGTCTACTTCCTGGTCAACACCATTGAGTCGCAGCTGGTCACGCCAGTGGCACTGGGCCGAACGGTGCGCATCAACCCGCTGGTCACCATCGTCTGGCTGATGCTGTGGGGGTGGCTCTGGGGGGCGGCCGGCGTGTTGATCGCCGTGCCGTTGCTGGTATGCCTGAAACTGGTCTTGTCGCGCCTGCAGGCGTTTCAGCCGTGGCTGAGTATCATCGAAGCGCGCATGGATGTGGCAAGCTGAGGCGCGGGCTTACAACTTGTCACGCAAGCGGCCCCGGTAGCGACTGCGGGCCAGCTGCTGCATGTCTTCAACGGTGTCACTCTCGTCCATGATCTCGCGGCCGAGCATGGTTTCCACTGCATCTTCGAGCGTCACGATGCCGGCTGTCTGGCCATACTCGTCCTCAACCAGGAACAGGTGTTCGCGCCGCTTGATGAACTGGTCCAGCAGCTGCAGTACCGGCAGCTCCTGGCGCACCCTGAAAATAGGCGAGGTGAGATCCCGCAGGGTCTCCTCGTTGCGCCCTTCGTTCTCCGCAACCAGGATGCGGTGACGCAGAACCAGCCCGGTAACGTTGTCTATATCCCCTTCAAAGACGGGTATTCGCGTAAATGGGGAGTCTCCCAGCAACTCCAGGGCATGGGCAAGGCTCAGCGAGCCGTCCAGCGCGGTGACCACCGTGCGCGGCGTCAGAATCTCCCCGGTTGTGGTTTCGCGCAAGGCCAGGATGTTCTCCAGCAACTCACTCTCATGGGTTCCCAGAGCGCCCTCCCGACGACCCAGACGCGCCAGGGCGGCAAGCTCGTCACGGCTGATACTACTGGCTTCACCATGCGCGAAACTGCGCGTAATCAGCGCTGAAAGCCACACGAAAGGAAACAGCAGCTTCACCAGCACCCGGATGACAAAGGCAGAGGGTAGCGCCAGCTGCTTCCAGAAGGTGGCGCCAAGCGTCTTGGGGATAATCTCGGAGAAATAGAGGATGGCAAGCGTGAGCACAAAGGCCACCAGCGTCTCGTACTGCGCGCCAAATACGCGCACAGCCTGCGCACCCACACCGGCGGCACCCATGGTGTGGGCAAAGGTATTGAGGATCAGAATACTGGAAATGGACTGGTCCAGGTCATCGCGCACTTTCTTGAGCACCAGTGCACGCCGCGGCTTGTCCTTC
>JAUIIQ010000164.1 GCA_030431585.1 Gammaproteobacteria bacterium
AGAAAAATGGCTACCCCATGGGGGTGGCCATTTTTCTTTGTGGGGTAGGTCGCCTGGAAAGAATCACCGTTCGAAAAACTCTGCCCAAGGCAGAGTTTAGACGCCGCAGCAATGCGAAGGCGCCCCGCAGGGGTGATAACGGCCCACAATTTCCCGGCTCTTTTATCAAGTGCCAGCGCGTTACCGCGTTCAGAGTCAGGTGCCTCAGCTCTAACAGTGCGAGTGCATCGTCCGCCCTGCCGTTACCGGAACACTGGCCAGGCTGCGCGCCCTCACCTGACGACTGCTTGTTCCTGCGAAAATACCTTGCCATGAGAACTGTACATATATACAGTTTCAGGCAACTGACAACACACGTGAGGTGACCTGTGGCTGTAGTAGCAATGTGGAAATGTGACCGGGATAGTGCAATGTTCGATAGCAAAAAAGACGCTGATGCCCACGACAAAATGCTTGAACTGGCAGAAAACTTCAGCCTGTTCCTCGAAAAGCAAATTGAGGGAATAAGCGAGCAGGACGCTGAAAACATTGGGCTGCTGCTGTCCAGAAGCAAAGACGTTTTGGTCGCCGCCTGCAAAGGCAAACCCGAGCTGTTGCTGAACATTGGCAGTGAGGATCAGGAAGAAGCCTCCAATGTTACACCTCTGGCTGCAAAGGCCTAACGGGACTCATTCGGCTCTGCCTGCTGCTCAGGGCCTCTCCACGGGCTGTGAGCATTTTTTCAGGTCCTGCTGTTTTGTATGGACAACAAAGACTTACTGGAAGCAATCAATCAGGTAATGCCCTACGGAAAATACCGGGGCCGTCAACTCCTTGATCTACCTGAGCCTTATCTGGTGTGGTTTCACGGCCGGGGCTTTCCCAGGAATAAGCTGGGTACGCAGTTGGCCTTGATCTACGAAGTGAAGCTCAATGGTCTGGAAGAGATGTTACGACGCTTCCAGGAATAGTCGGCGAGAAGACGTCTAAAGGCAGCGCCCCTCCATACCTGGTGGCCTGGCAACGGCAGGCCAGCGCAAACTGAAGCCAGAAACCTGAAAGCCTCTGCTAGCCATAGCAGGCGGACTCTCCCTATACTCTGCGCCCATGCATACACACGCTTCCTGTGCCGTGGTCGGCGCCACCGGTTACGTCGGCAGCAACCTGGTACCCCATCTGGTGGCCTCAGGGTGGCGCGTACGCGCTGTTGCGCGTGATATTAGCGTACTTCAAGCTCGTGAATGGCAGGACGTCGAGCTCGCTACTGCAGATGCGCTGCAGCCTGAAGGCCTGGTCGCCGCGCTGCAGGGAATACAGGTCGCCTACTACCTGGTGCACTCCATGGCAGCAGGGCGGGATTTTGGCAAACTTGACCTGCAGGCAGCAGAGAATTTTGCGGCAGCCGCCGGCGCAGCGGGTGTAGAGCGTATTGTTTACCTGGGCGGCCTGGTGCCCGCCGAGTCCGCCGGCGAACACATTGACTCGAGGCGCCGGACCGGCGATGTGCTCAGAGCTGCATCCGTGCCCGTCACAGAAATCCGCGCAGGCATTATCGTAGGACCTGGATCCGCAGCGTTCGAAGTGATGCGCGACCTGGTGCTGAATCTGCCGGTCATGGTCACGCCGCGCTGGGTGAGGGCCAAGTCGCCACCCATTGCCCTGTTTAATCTGCTGGTCTACCTGGAGCGCATAGCGCTGTTAGCTGAAGCAGCAGGTCAGACCTATGACGCCGGCGGCCCTCAGTTGTGCACCTACGAAGACATGATGCGCCAGCTGGCGCTATCGGCGGGGAAGAAGCCGCCCTGTATCGTGCCGGTCCCTGTGCTGACGCCCGGGCTGTCATCATATTGGCTGGGACTGGTCACTGCCGTGCCAGCGAACATCGCCGGTGCGCTGATCGGTGGCCTGCGGCATGACTTTGATGCCGACGATGCAGCGCTGCGCCAACTGGTGCCGCAGCGATTGCTGGATGTGCGTGAAGCCATCGACGCGGCGCTGGCCAGCGAACGTGAGCGGCGCGTGGCGGCGCGCTGGACCGAAGGCGACTTCACCCTCCGTGGAAGCAGTCATGACGTCGCCTACTACGCCAAGCGCGCCGGCGGCAGCGCGGTGGCATCGGCATCCGCAGCCTCCGTATGGAAACAGGTCACCGCCATTGGCGGGGCCAATCGTTACTACTACATGAATACACTGTGGTGGCTGCGGGAATTTATGGACTGGTGCGTCGCCGGGCCCGGGTTCACCCGGGGTCGGCGCGACCCTGACAACGTCCGTGTGGGTGATGCAATCGATTACTGGACCGTTGTTGGTGTGGAGCCTGAGCGCCGCCTCACCCTGCAATTCGGCATGAAGGCGCCCGGTTCCGGCGTGCTGGAGTTTGAGCTACACCCTTTGCCCTCTGGTGATACCCGTATAAACGTCACCGCCTACTGGCATCCACGGGGTATCTGGGGCCTTGCCTACTGGTTTGCCCTGGTGCCCGCTCATCTTTTCCTGTTCCGCGGCTTCACCGCGGCCATCGCTCGTCGTGCGGAACGCTCAGAGGGTACTTAAGGCGCCCGGTGATAACGGCGTCGCCGCACGAAGTTCAACCAGGACGCACGCCAGCAGAGCCCGATTATTCTTCGATTCACAGGCATGACCCCACTGAATAGCCGGTCTGTATTGTTTGCTGTGGGCTGCGGTCTGGACGCGACCAATGTATTCGGTAATCTGGCCAATGCGATTGCAATAACGTTTCTACGCAAAGAACAAAATACTATTTAGTGTTGGTTTAATTAAAACAGTAGAGAACTGGGTCTAACTGCTTTAAGCCAGATCTGAGAGGCTGTTAAAAAAATAAAAGTCATATAAAACAAGTAGATAAAATTATTTTTAGCGAAATTATCTGGCTTGGCATCGATTCTGCAATACCCAGGGCAAGGCGCAAAAAGAGTTGCTCCTGTCAAACCAAACACACGTAGAAGGCCACTCCTACTGAGTTGGCCAAAAAGAGGAACCTAGAGATGAGAACTAACTTGAAAGCGATTATCACCGTTGCCGGCATGACACTGTTTGCCAATACTGCCCTTGCCCAGGACTACAACAACTGGGGCGTCATCGACCCGTACGGTCTTCAGCAGATGGACCAGTGGGGAAACATTCATTACACCGATCCCTATGCCTATGATTCACAGGTGGACGCGTATGGAAACGTTATCTCCAGCCACAGTGGCATGATGGATTCCAGCCCGGATTACTACGAGCTGACTCCCGTTCAGCCCAGTGGTTCCTACGGTAGCTATAGCTCTGGCTCCAGTAGCAGTACGTATGTGCCGTACCCGGGTACCACTGACTCTCACAAGTCCTTCATTAACTCGATCTATGAATAGCATCGCTGGGCAGCAATCAGGTCTTGCGCTTTAGCGCTAACACAGGCGACTAAACGACGTATACCAACCGGCCGCACGACGACCCGTGCGGCCGGTTGACCTGCTCTGTTTTCAGTACCGATTCTTACCGAGGGCAGAGGCCAGTGCCAGGCCAGGCTGCTTCGGATCAGCAAAACCAGGTTGTGGGCGCCTCAATTAAATAGCCCCCGGAGCGCGATTCCTTGCTGCGCTCATAGCAGGGCATCAGGCGGCCAGGCCGCGCATCCCAGCTGCTCATATTCATCTGCACGCCACGCGCGGCTCCTGTAAAACATGCGCGCATACAGTTCGCAACGCAGTTGTTTGTTCTCAACCGCAGTGTCTGTCGCGAGGCGCGTTTTGAGTTCAGTCATTGTCAGGCGCTGCGCAGCCATACGCACACCGCCATCGGCATGCGTGTCAAAAATAATGTGCCGTGCCGGAGCAGGTGAAGCCTGCCAGGCTTGCCAGTCGACAGGGCCGTGTCCGCGACCGTTGCCGGGTTTAAGCTGATGTGCGAAAGCTCCCCAGTAACCCATCATGATGCGCGATAGCTCTTCCGCCGCGGGTCGGTTTTCGTCATTGAAGACACCTGGCATTGAGAGCCCCTGCCATTGGCGAAAAACAAAAGGCATTTCCAGGCTGTGTGCCGCGCCGTAAAGCTGCGCGTAGTCACCAGTCAGAGTGTCGCCACCTTCATCCCAGTCAAAACGATAGGCCCATACCTTTCCCGGTTGTGACTGTGCTAGCGCATCCGCCAATTGATCAACTGCATCAGCGCGCCAGTAGTCAGACAGATAGCGATTCTTTATTTCAAACAGCCCGGGATCGACGACGCTGCGGAAAAGGCCGAACCGGGTAGCAACCACAGAGGGATCAGCCAGCAGGAACAGCTTGGCTTCATCGCGATTGGTCCCGAGTATTACCGGTACAATATTGTGGCGCTTCGGGTTCGCCAACACCGAGGGCATATCCTGTTCGGGCAGCACATGTCCATCCCGAATCAGTTGCGGGAAAAGGTACATGCCCATCCCGACCTCCGGGTAATGTGGAATCAGCTGTTGCGGCGACTTGCTGCGCAGGTACGCCGCCACTTGCGTGGAAGACATCGCTGCAACTTGCTTCCTGGCGTCCTCGCGGGAACTCGCTGAGCCATCTTCCATCAGCAGGCTTAACAGTACCTCTGCACTACTGCCCGGATCACCCGCGACAGCAGAGTCGCGATAGTTGGTGGCCCGCTCAGGCGTTGTCATGTCGCTCAAGCCGCTTTGTACAATAGCCCCGTGAAACAGGCCGTTTGCTATGGGCGAGGCCAGCAGGCTGAGCACATTGCGTCCTCCGGCAGATTCGCCGAACACGGTGACGCGCTTTGGGTTCCCGCCAAACGCTTCGATATTATCCTGCACCCAACGCAGCGACTGGATGATGTCCAGCGTGCCGTAGTTTCCCGAAGATTCCTCAGCCGATGCCGCCAGTTCTTGCAGCGCCGGGTGGGTGAACCAACCCAGTGCTCCCAGCCGGTAGTTGATGGTGACCACAATCACGTTCTCCATTCCGGCCAGGGCAGCCATGTCATAACTGTCGGCGCGGCCGGCTGAATTGCCGCCACCATGAATCCACAACATCACTGGCAACAGGCCTTCAGACCGGGGAACACTCGCCGTTGTATAAGCCGGCGCCCAGATATTCAGGTGGAGGCAGTCTTCTGAGCCCAGAATATCTCCCCACAAGAACGGGTTCAGAGTAACGGCAGGGCCACCATACTGGCTGCAAAAGGGGCCGAATGAAGTGGCCTCCTTCGCAGTCTGCCATGGTGGCAGCGGCTCAGGTGCCTGCCAGCGCCCGGCGCGGGCGTAGGGGATTCCCAGCCAGTAATGCGTGTTGTGTTCTCCGGCCAGGCCTGTGACCGGTCCTGCCGCGGGGTGGCGCAAGCTGGATGGGTCGGTATCTGGCAACCGCTCCGGTAGCAGATACGCGCTGATCACAAGGCCTGTCAGCAGGAAGCCAGTGAGCCAAACTGCTCGACCATATGTTCTCATACATTATCCGTTTATTGAGTGCTGGTAGTGTGTGTATGCCGAAGGGCAATAGTAAACACAATCGCTCACCTTTGGTCATCTTATGATGATGGCTGGAACTTGCCCTGCGGGTGCCCCGTCATGTGGCGTTTGTGCTCGATCCCCGGGCTCTGAGTGCGGTAGCGAGTAGCCTGGCCGCGGGGTGAAATCGAACTGCCTTGACGGTAGCCCGCCCTGGAATAGCCACTCTTACGGTGTTGGTTTTTTTTACAATTGTGACGGAGATCACCATGAGGCGCTCGCCTGAAAATTCCTATCTAATTGTTTTTAAAAGAATATGAGCTTTATGGCCTGCAATATGCTTTCTTGAGACTAGGTTAAAAAAATAGTCCTCAAGAGGGAATGTATCGTGAAAATGTCTTCTAGAAGTTTTGTTCGTAAGCAACTTATCGGGCTCGCTGCCGTGGGCACAATGCTGGGCGCCGGGAGCGCGCAGGCGGATCTCATTGACGGCATTGTGGATGCATGGACCGTAGGCGTTATGGGCCAGTTTGATTGCGGCACCGCATCATTTGAAGCTGGCAGCGGCAGCAGCAGCTGTGCAGCTCAAACGATGAGCTGGGGCTCAACTACAACCACTAGCGGATTGGATATTTCCAATCTGGCGCCGGCTGTAGTGAATACAAACGGCCCTGCTGTTGCCAACACGTCGGTGACGCATAGAAATAATGTGCTCCCCGGGGGTTCAACCTCACTCGATTCGGTGGTTTTGCAGTCAACGCTGTCGCTGACGCCGTTTTCTCCCCCCGCGCCTGGTTTACCCCCCCAGACTCTGGATTTCCTGATCGAGTTTCAGGAGACTCCAAATGGTGGTAGTGGTGGCGTTTGTGCAGATGGTGGCCCGACTGGAGTGGGCATTAACTCCAATGGTTGCGCTGATATCTTTGTCATCAGCCAGAACGCACTGAACTTTGCTTTCGATTATCCGCTGCTGAATGGCAACCCTGGAACTCAGACCTACTTCATCAGCTTCTTCGAGCAGACAGGTGGCTTGAATCCCCTGCCTACAGCGGCGTGTCTGGCGGCCACGGGTTCCAATGCCCCTTGCCTCGGTTTCCGCACAGCTGAAGGCCAGGATACTACCTTCCAGTTTGCCGCAGTAATCACCACAGAGCCGGTTTCCGTGCCTGTACCGGGTACACTGGCTATGCTTGGACTTGGACTGCTGGGCCTTGGCGCGGTTCGTCGCAAGAAGAAGTAATACACTGGCAAGGTGACATAAAGGCGACTTCGGTCGCCTTTTTTGTGTCCGCTTACTTTCCAGGGCCCCTTGGCACGTTGGGGCTTGCAAACTGGATCACAACTTGAAGGAAAGCCTTGCGGAAGCAAGCAATCCTTCTTGCCAAGCGATTCCCACTCTGTAAAGCTGGTTTTAGTCCCAAACGCCGTTTTTCGAGTGTCGATAAATGTACGAAGTTTTCTACAACCTCAAAGCGGAACCTTTCAGGCTCAGCCCCGACCATGGGTTCTGCTACGAGCATAACGCCTATTCAAAGGCACGTGCCTACATGGCGTATGCGTTTTCTCGCGCCGAAGGGTTTGTGATGATCACCGGGCGCCCCGGTACCGGCAAGACTACCCTGATCGGCGAACTTATAGAGACCCTGGCCAGGGAAAAGGTAGAAACCGCACAATTAGTGTGTACCCAGTTGGAGGCCGATGACCTTTTGAAGGTAACGGCCTATGACTTTGGTGTGGACCAGAGCGTTGTTGAGAAAGGGGAACTTTTGCAGCAATTGGGCGACCTGCTGCGACGCTGGCACCGTGATGGCCGGCGTGCCTTGCTGGTGGTGGACGAAGCCCAGAATCTGTCTGAATCGGCCATGGAAGAACTGCGCCTGTTGACCAATATCCAGCAGGATGGCAAGCCACTTTTGCAAATATTCCTGCTAGGCCAGCCGGAATTACGTGAACTTATCCTCAGCCCTTCACTGGAACAGGTACATCAGCGCATAGTGGCCGCAAGTAACCTGGAATGCCTTGGGGTCGATGAGGCGGAGGCCTATATTATTCATCGTCTCAAGAAGGTGGGTTGGCAGGGCGATCCGCTGTTGAGCAAACAACTGTTCCCGCTGATACACAAATACAGCGAAGGTGTACCAAGGCGCATCAACCTTATTTGCAGCCGCTTGTTCCTGCATGGTTGGGTAGGCAAACGGCACGAGATAGGTGTGGCGGATTTACGCGAGGTCATCAAGGAGTTGCAGGCGGAGAACCTGGCTGTATCAGCCTCGTTCACCGAGGAAGACTTCGAGCTTGAAGACCAGTTTGACCGGCCGGCGTCGGAGTCGAAAACGCCTGAATCAAGCCCCGGCAGCGAAGCCTCGGGTGCCGGTTCCTCGGTGGAAGCCCTTGAGGAAGA
>JAUIIQ010000165.1 GCA_030431585.1 Gammaproteobacteria bacterium
TGGCCGGTCTCGCCGTTCAGTGTGCCCTCGGGATGACGCAACAGCCGGCGGACGTCATCGTAGCGCGTGATCATCCATATATTGCGGCTGGCATCGAAGTAAACCGGGTGATCACGCCTCAGCACGCCGTACCGGTTATAGAGCTCATTGTGATACTCGGGAGAAAGTACATCTACGATGGCACTCATATTATTGCACTCCTGTCCTGCGATTGGCCTCCATCAGCGGACTATAATTCTCAAGGTGTACGGTGTAAACCTTTTCCGGGGCGCAGTCGCTCGCAGCAAGGGCAAGGGCTTCGCTGCCAGTACAGTTTCAATAGTGTGTTACTTAGCCGTAGCGGCGCTCATGCCTGCCAAGAATCAATTCGCAGCGCGCCGTGGCCTTGCGTAAGCGTTCGTGGATAGAAGCTCCGCGGTTTTCCTCCGCCAACAGGGCGCCGGAGTGCGCTGCGCAGAGGTTCTCGGCATCGCCCCAGGCATCCGCGAATGTCACCGCCCATTCCCTGAACTGTGCAGCTGCGCCCTCGCGCTTTTCCAGCGCCATCGCCAGCGTCGGGTGAAAGCTGAGCCGGTCGCGTAAACCTGCCAGGTGCAGCAGGCGCGGTAGCCGGATGTACATAAGCGTATCGTCCGCGTGAATGGTGCGTGACGCCCGGTGGTAGGCCAATACCGATGAAAAGTGAACGTTTTCATTGCCTGAAATAAAGTCCACCCCCCGTGGAATGGTGAAGTCGAGGTCGTTGGCGTACCACTCATGGAGTTCCTCGTCTTCGCTGCGCACCTCTTCCCAGGGCAGGTCCGGGAGTCGATCCAGGTGGCGCTGGGTGCCATGCAAACGGGCTTCGGGAAACAATTCGTGGGTACGCTCCACATGTATTGTGTGGAAAGGGTGCAGGTTCAGAATGGCTTCGATCTCTTCACCGCACAGAATAGCGTCGATTTCCTGTTCCAGAGCCCCGCTGATTGCACAGGCGTCCAGCAGCAGAAAGCTGCCGCTTTCCAGTCTGACGAGTGAGGCCTGGGTGCCAATATCCACAACCCCGCCAATACGGAAGGAGCCCCTGATGTTCCAGAAATTTTCCGCTACCTGGATGATTTGCTCGGCCATCTTGCACCCTCTGTGCGGTGGGCATGAACGCGATCGCATTGCCCAAAACCAAATAATACCTGAGGTGGCCCCTGGTACGAAGCAGTATGAAGACAAGAGAGCGAGGTATTCCCGGGATGCTCGCGGGCACTATATATTGGTGAGATCGCTCAACTTCCGGCGCAGTCGCATCGCTGGCGCACTTAAACGGAGAAAGGGGTTAGTCAGTTTATACCAGTGCCGCTAAACCGGCTTGCCGGGTTTTGCCTGTGCCGTGCTTGGCTCTAGTCTGTTGACCATGAAACCAAATATGGAAGTTGATTGGCTCGTCGCCGGCAGTGGTGCTGCCGGGATGACTGGCGCGGTGGTGGCTCATCAGATGGGCGGTGATGTGCTGGTGGTCGAAAAAGAACCCATGTTTGGTGGGACGACCTGCAAGTCGGGCGGGGTGGTCTGGATACCTGGCAATCATCGTCAGCGGGATTTCGGCGTAAGCGACAGTTCTGCAGAGGGCTATCGCTATCTCAAGGGGCTGATAGGCGATACAGTGAGCGAGCCACGGCTGCGTGCCTACGCAGAACGTTCAGCCGAAATGCTGGCGTTCATGATGCAGCACAGTCATGTCGATTTCTCACCGCTGCCTTCCTACATGGACTATTACGAAAAGGTGCCCGGCTATAAGCCTGGCGGCCGATCCATGGACCCTGGGGTTATTCACCTGCGAAAGCTGGGTGCAGAAGGTCGCAGCATCCGCGACGATTTCACCGGGCCATTGCCCTTCAATGTCACCGTGCCTGAGGGTCGATGCCTTGGCGAGATGAATGCAAAGAGTTACCTGCTCGGTGCCTGGTTGGTAATGCGCTATTTGCTTGATATTCCTGCCCGCCTGCAGGGCCGCCAGGACCAGCGTCTTGCGCTGGGGCCAGCATTGGTAGCCAAACTGCGGCTGTCGCTGAAAGAGCGGGGCGTGCCGCTCTGGCTTGATGCACCGGTGAAGGAACTCATCGTTGAGCAGGGTCGCGTCAGTGGTGCCAAAGTCCTGCGAGAAGGAGAGCTTGTTTACATCAGAGCGCGACGAGGCGTGCTGCTCGCTACCGGTGGTTTCTCCCGCAATGCGGCACTGCGCCAACAGTACCAACACCCGGCTGTTGGCAGCGACTGGACTGCCTCCGCTCCAGGCGCTACGGGCGATGGTATCGTTTTGGGGCAGGCGGCGGGCGCCGCGCTGGATTTCATGGGCAGTTCCTGGTGGTCCCCCACTTTGGTTCTACCGGACGGCGAGGCGCGCCTGGCATTGATAGCGGGCAAAGCCTACCCAGGCTCTATTATGGTCAACCGCGCCGGCAAACGGTTTACCAATGAAGCTGCTCCCTATGAGGACGTGGTGAAAGACCAACTGGCCAGCGAGTCACTTAATGAGGGCGCCGTCCCCGCTTATCTTCTGTTCGATGCTACTTTCCGCAGTAAATATCCTGCGGGGAATATTCGGCCGGGTAAACTTGAGTCTGATGCGCGATTGCCGAAAGCGTATTTCGACAGCGGCATGCTGACACGTGCACAGAGCATCGAGGCGCTGGCCGAGCAAACCGGTATCGATGGTGAGCAATTAAAGGCAACACTGGCACGCTTCAATGAAAACGCCCGCCGCGGTGAGGACCCTGATTTCGGTCGCGGTGCCACACACCATGATCGCTATTATGCCGACCCGAAAGTGCAGCCCAATCCGTGCCTGGGGCCCGTAGAGACGCCGCCGTTCTACGCGTTGCGGGTGGAAGCGGGTGACCTGGATACCAAGGGCGGGCTACAGGCCGACGAGTACGGTCGTGTCCTCAACGAAGCCGGCAAGTTTATTCCTGGCCTTTACGCGTCGGGCAATACCAGCGCTGCGGTGATGGGCGACACCTACCCGGGTGCGGGGGCGACCATAGGCTCGGCGATGACGTTTGCCTACCTCGCGGCGCAGCACGCATTCAATATGAAAGGCGACGAGGCCATGAGCCATGACTGAAACAACGTATGCCTATCTGCAACCCGGGCTCTACGCTCGCGGTTGGCACATTGTGCTGTTCTCACAGGAACTGACTGTGGGTGAGGTGAAATCCTTAAGTTACTTTGAGCAGGAACTGGTGATTTTCAGGGGCGAATCCGGCGCAGTGGCGGTACTGGATGCCTACTGCCCTCATCTGGGCGCGCACCTGGCCAGTGATGGCGGTCGTCCGCATGGGGATACCATCGCCTGTCCATTCCATGGCTGGCGCTTCGACGGTAAGGGAACCTGCGTTGAAATTCCCTACGCGAAACGAATTCCAGACAAGGCTGTGAATGCACTGAAGTCCTGGCCCGTGATCGAGAAGAACGGTTTTATTGCCCTTTGGCACGATCCCGAGGGCAATCCCCCTGAAGATTATTTGCCCGATATTGCTCCCTGGGGACCGGCCGGTTGGGGCGATTGGAGCTTCAAACGCTCGCGCATACGCGCTCAGCCTTGTGACGTGATTGAAAATATCGTCGATGTGGCGCACTTCGCTCATGTACACGGTGGTGAAGTGAGGTCATTTGAGAATCGATTCGGCGCGCGCACGGTGACACAGCTGTCCACGGTGCAGCGATCGGCAAACGCCGGCATGGTGATGCCCGAAAATGCACCTTTTGATATGCAGGCGTTGCAGGCAGAAGCCGTGGAGGATGCCGCCGACGCCTGGGGCGATGCAACCTACCATGGCCCTTCCATAATGTATTACTACACAGAGTCTCGCAGCGAAGATCTGAATTTTGCCAGTTGGTGGGTTAACTACCATACGCCGGTAAACAGCGAGGAGGTCGACCTCTGCAGCGCGGTGATTGTCGCCAGTCTTACCGATGAACCTTTACCGGATGAGTTCCGCCAGATGTACCCGCTCACCGCGCACCTCGCCTTTGGCCAGGACGTGGTCATCTGGCGCGACAAAACCTATCGCGAGAACCCCATACTCTGTGACGGCGATGGCCCGATCAACAAATTGCGCCGCTGGTACGACCAATTCTATCAGCCGCTGAAATAACCGGGGACAGACCCCCTTTTTGGAACCGGGGGGCTTCACTGATCTGGCTGCATTTATTTCCTATCGGGCAGACTGGTCTTCCGCTTGCTAGACTCGTGACTCTGGATATCAATTGATAAGAGGGTCTTGCATGAGTCATTCTGACATTATCACCGCATTCTGTGAGGTATGGGCCGAGGGTAAGCTCGACAAGATCATGGACTTCTTCACCGAAGACGCGGTCTACCACAATATTCCTATGGACCCCGCCAATGTCGGCAAGGATCAGATACGGGCTGTGATCGAATCGTTTACCGCAGCACCCGAAAGCATTGAGTTCAAGGTGCATCATCAGGCAGAGGATGCTAACGGTGTCGTCATGAACGAGCGCACAGATATTTTCAGGATGGGTGACGACACCATCGAGTTGCGAGTGATGGGCTGTTTTGAGCTAACCGACGGTAAGATCAGTGCCTGGCGTGACTATTTCGACATGCAGGAATACCTGAGCCAGCTCCCCAAGTCAGGCTAAAACAAGGGACAGACCACGTTTTCGGCTCCCCGATTGGAATCGACCGCAATTGACCATTGGGTGTGTGAGGAACCGCAGCTAGACTTGGTCCAAGGCATTAACTGTGCCGCTTGACTGTCATGTCTGATACGGATGTCATCATGCCCAGAAGAGCCCGTGTAGCTGTTGCCGGTATCCCCTGGCACATCATCCAGCGTGGGAATAATCGATCTGCCTGTTTTTACTCACCAGGCGACTATTCCCTGTACCTCCACCTGCTCGAGGAACAGGCTCGACAATACGCATGCGCAATACATGCCTATTGCCTAATGACGAATCACGTACATACCCTGCTGACCCCCGATACTGTGAACGGCCCGTCATTGATGATGAAGAGTCTCGGGCAACGCTATGTGCAATACATCAATCGGACGTATCAGCGTAGTGGTACGCTCTGGGAAGGGCGGTTTAAATCGTGTCTTGCACAAAGTGAAAACTATCTGCTGACGTGTTCCCGCTATATCGAACTGAACCCTGTCCGGGCGGCCATGGTGGATGGGCCGGGACAGTATCGCTGGTCCAGCTTTGCATGTAATGGCGAGGGGAAGTTCGACAAGTTGATCTCTTACCATCCACGGTACTTGTCGTTGGGGAGTTCCAAACAAGAGCGATGTCGGGCCTATAGAAATTTTGTCGGTGCGCAAGACGACGGGAAGGCGATTGCGGCCATTCGGCGAGCCACGCAGGGGAACTACGTTCTTGGCGATAGTCAGTTCAGCTCGGAGATCGAACAAATTCTTGGGCGACGAGTATTGCCTGGCAAGTCGGGAAGGCCGGTTGGTGGTGGGTAATTGTGGTCTGTCCCCGGTTTCATTGACGTGCACGGTGGGCTATTGTTCCTGCTGCGGGTAAGGAGTGCTATTCACGATGAATAATAAAGTTGGCGTTATCGGAGAGTGCATGCTGGAGATGAGCCGTGCCTCCCCGGACCTCGCCACTGCCAGTCTCCCCATGAATCTGGGCTACGGGGGTGACACACTCAATGCCGCCGTGTACCTGGCCCGTAAGGGAATTGCCGTTGATTATGTTACCGCTCTGGGAGACGACCCCATGAGTGCGTGGATGTTACAGCAATGGCACTCTGAGGGAGTCGGATGCGATTTCGTCAAACGCGAACCGGGCGCGGTCCCGGGTATGTACCTGATCGAGACAGACGAGCAAGGGGAGCGCTCGTTCTTTTACTGGCGGGATAACTCACCGGCCCGCCGCCTGCTGGACGATCCTGCAGCGGCACAACACCTGTTTGAACGATTGTCGAAGCACAGCATGCTGTACCTCTCCGGGATTACCCTGGCGATCTACAGCGAGTCCGCTCGCTTACGATTATTCGAGTTGCTGGCCGAGTATCGACAAGGGGGAGGCAAAGTGGTCTTCGATGGCAATTATCGCCCCGGGCTGTGGCAGCACTCTGATGCAATACGGCCTGCCTATGAAGCCATGTACGGCCTGACGGACATCGCTCTGCCAACGATAGAGGACGAGCAAGCTATATTTGGCGATGCAGACCAGGAGGCCGTAATTCAGCGGCTCAGGTTACATGGCGTTAAGGAGATAGGGCTTAAGCTGGGAGAGTCAGGTTGTCTCGTGGCCTCTCCTGATGTGATGGAACTGGTTGCCGCGAAAAAGGTAGCAGTGGTCGACACGACGTCCGCCGGAGACTCTTTCAACGCAGGGTATCTCGCCGCGCGGCTCACAGGCAGGTCGGCGTCTGATTCGGCAAGCGCAGGCCACGCGCTGGCCTCAGTAGTCATACAACACCGGGGTGCGATCATTCCAGCGTCTGCCATGCCCTCGTGAGGTTTGGTTGGGCCGGGTTGCTTTTGTTTGCCAGAATTTCGGCTGAGGTCGCTCCCGGTTACCGTGGGAGGGTGGTCGAAGGCAGTCAACCGTGGTCTGTCCCCGGTTTTGTTGTGGCGGACTTCATGGCAGAACCGGCTATCTTTACGGCCATACCATGGGGCAGGTTTCGCAATAGTTTAGCCATCGCTTTGTTGGTGGCTCCGGTGACCAGCACTGTCTTTTTGCCCAGCCAAAGGCGATAATCTTCAAGGCCATTGTTGGCGGCTTTGAAGGTGACCTTGTGAGCTATGACTTTCAGGAAACTGAAATTGGCCTTGAGATCCTGGAAGTGATTAACTGAGTGATTCCTGCCCAGCGACTTCGGAATAAAGTGCAATCCATATTGCGAATAAGCTCCCAAAGGAATTGGTCCGCCTGGCAGAATTCGAATCTGCGACCTGCCGCTTAGGAGGCGGAAAAAAGCACATTATGTATCAGGCGCTTAGAACCTAAAACCCATACAAATCAGTTACATACGTTTTTCTCTGTTTGCTTGGGTTTGCCTATGGTAAGCTTTTCTGCAACAAATACGCAACAAAATATGAAAGGCCATGCCAGCATTCACAAAGAAGTTTATCGAAGACCTACCACCTGATGGGAAGTATTACCACGACGAGGGCAGTAAAAATAGCATCCCTGGCCTCCGAGTCAGATCCGGCAAGAAGTCGAAGGTTTTTTATGTTTATTGCGGACGCGGGGAGCCTCTCGTAAAACTGGGCAAATTCCCCGGCACAACTATCAAGCGGGCGCGTACCTTAGCCAAGGAAAAGCTTGGCATGGCTCCAGCTAGCCATCGGGAGCAGCGCAAGAAAAAGCGTGAAGCCGATGCCAGTACTCTGGAGTCCTACCTCGACGGCGCTTTCAAAGACTACGCCGAAGAAAACATAGCCAGCCACAAAGATATGCGCTCCAACATCAAGCGAGCGTTTAAACACTTGCTCAATAAGCCGATGACGGAAATTAATGATGGCCTGGATATGGCGAAGTGGAGGAGAGCTCGCAGCAAGGTTGCATTAGAGACTCAACGCCGGGAGTTAACCTACTTAAAAGCCCTGCTAAACCACGCCGTGAAGACCAAGGTCATACCTTTTCACCAGTTAACGCAGTACAGGGTTAAAGGAACGCTTTCTGAAGGCGAGAGTGAGGCCAAGGTGCGTTACCTCACCGATGCCGAGGAACAGCGCGTGAGGGACGCTCTGGACGCCAGAGAAGCCCGTTTGCGGAAGGAGAGGGTGAGCGCCAAT
>JAUIIQ010000166.1 GCA_030431585.1 Gammaproteobacteria bacterium
GGCGAAGACCTCTACGACCTGGAGCGCTTCGTGGAAAAGCCCGATGCCGCCACAGCATCGGCCTATCTGGAGAGTGGCAATTACCTCTGGAACAGTGGCATGTTCCTGATCGGCGCGTCGTCCTTTTTACAGGAGTTGGGCAGGCATGCGCCGGACATACTCAGTACCTGCGAGCAGGCCATGAACAACGCCAGCCACGATATGGACTTCGTGCGCCCCGATGAACAGAGCTTCAGCGCCTGCCCGGCGAACAGTATCGACTATGCGGTAATGGAAAAAACCGACCGCGGCGGCGTGGTCTCGCTGGATTGCGGTTGGAGCGATGTCGGCGCCTGGTCTGCGTTGTGGGACGTAGCGGGGCGCGATGAATCCGGTAATGCCTGCCGCGGTGATGTGCTGCTGGATAACTGCAGCGGCAGCTATTTTTACAGCGATTCCCGGCTGGTGGCAGCCACCGGCGTGAGAGATTTGGTGGTGGTGGAAACCGCCGACGCCGTGTTGGTGGCAGACAAGGCGAAGGTGCAGGATGTCAAACGCATTGTTAATGAATTGAAGGCGCAGGACCGCCCTGAAGTGTCACTGCACCGGCGCGTTTACCGCCCATGGGGATCCTATGAGTCGCTGGTGACGTCGGAGCGGTTCCAGGTGAAGCGGATCGTCGTTACCCCGGGGCAGAAGCTGTCTCTGCAGATGCACCATCATCGGGCGGAGCACTGGATTGTGGTGCAGGGCACGGCGGAGGTGACCTGCGACGACAAGACCTTTATGTTGGGTGAGGACGAGTCCACCTACATACCTCTGGGGACCCGGCATCGGCTGGCAAACCCCGGCAGAATACCCCTGGAACTGATAGAGGTGCAGTCCGGCACCTATCTGGGGGAAGACGATATCGTGAGATTCGATGACCAATACGGGCGCCACGACGAGGGCGCTGATAATGGAGTTAACTAGATGATCAACAAATGCTTGTTCCCCGTTGCCGGCTACGGTACGCGGTTTTTACCCGCCACCAAGAGTATGCCCAAGGAGATGCTGCCCATAGTGAACAAGCCGCTGGTGCAGTACGGCGTTGAAGAGGCAATCGAGGCGGGCATGACCACCTGCGCATTTGTGACCGGTCGGGGCAAACGCTCTATCGCGGACCATTTCGATATCAGCTATGAGTTGGAACACCAGATATCCGGCACCGGCAAGGAGGCGTACCTGGACAGCATTCGCAATGTACTGGAGAAAGGCGTATTCACCATGGTACGCCAGCGTGAAATGAAAGGCCTGGGGCATGCCATACTGACCGGCCGTTCGCTGATAGGAAACGAGCCCTTTGGTGTGTTGCTCTCGGACGATTTATGCCTTAACAGTGAGGGCGCGGGTGTGCTGGCGCAAATGGCTGAACTCTACAATCAGTTCCGTTGCTCCATCGTGGCGATTCAGGAAGTACCGATGGAGGACGTGCACAAGTACGGGGTCATTTCAGGAGAGAGCCTGAAAGACGGTATTTACCGGGTTGACGATATGGTGGAGAAGCCGGACCAGAAGGATGCACCGTCCAACCTGGCGATTATCGGGCGCTACATTCTCACGCCGGATATTTTCGAGATAATCGAGGAGACCCAGCCTGGTGCCAATGGCGAAATCCAGTTGACCGACGCCCTGCAAACGCAGGCGAAGCGCGGTTGTGTGATGGCCTACAAGTTCCAGGGTAGACGCTTTGATTGTGGCAGCGTACCGGGGTTTGTGGAGGCAACCAACCACGTCTACGAACATTATTATGCGAAAGAGGAGGGCTAGCGCGGTGGGCAACGAAATCACCTGTTTTAAGGCCTATGACGTGCGCGGTCGGGTCCCGGACCAGCTCAATGAGGATATTGCCCGGCGCATCGGCAGGGCATACGCGGATGTTATCAAGCCGGGCAAGGTCGTAGTGGGCCATGACATCCGCCTGTCCAGCGAGGCGATAAAAGCGGCAGTGAGTGACGGTCTCATGGAGCAGGGGGTGGATGTATACGATATCGGCCTCAGTGGCACCGAGGAAATCTACTTTGCAACCTCGCATGCGGGGATGGGCGGCGGTATCGCAGTGACTGCCAGCCACAATCCCAAAGACTATAATGGCATGAAGTTCGTGCGTGAGGGTTCGCGCCCGGTGTCGGCTGATACCGGCTTGCAGGAAATTCGCGCGCTGGCGGAGCAGAACGACTTCCAGGCAGCACCCGTGCGCGGGCAATTGCATGTGCTTGATACGGATGCCGCGTACATAGAGCACTTGCTCTCCTATGTTGACCGTGAGTCGCTAACGCCGTTGAAAATAGTGGTGGATTCGGGCAATGGCGGCGCCGGGCGTATTATTGATCTGTTGGAGCCGCACCTGCCGTTTCAGTTCATCAAGCTGCATCACCAGCCCGATGGCAACTTCCCCAACGGGGTGCCCAACCCGTTGTTACCGCAGAACCGCTCGGCGACCATAGAGGCCATGCATGCCCATGGGGCCGACCTTGGAATAGCCTGGGACGGGGACTTTGATCGTTGTTTCTTCTTTGACGAAAGCGGCGAATTTATTGAAGGTTATTACCTGGTGGGGTTGTTGGCGAAAGCGTTTTTGCAGCGTGAACCGGGCGCAAAAATTGTTCATGACCCGCGTCTCACATGGAATACCATTGAACAGGTAGAGCAGGCTGGTGGCCAGGCTGTGTTGACCAAGTGTGGACACGCGTTCATCAAGGAGCGAATGCGCAAGGAAAACGCAGCCTACGGTGGTGAGATGAGCGCGCACCACTACTTCCGGGACTTTGCTTTTTGTGACAGCGGTATGATTCCGTGGCTGTTGGTCAGCGGTCTGATCTGCGCCACAGGCAAGCCCTTATCGACTATGGTGGCCGAGCGCATGGAGGCCTACCCCTGTTCTGGCGAGATCAATCGCAGCGTGGACGATGCAGCAGAGGTTTTGGCCAGGGCTGAGGCCGCTTACGCTGGCCAGGGCAGTGTAGACCACACCGACGGTGTGAGCGTGGATTGCGGTGAGTGGCGCTTCAATCTGCGTATGTCCAATACTGAACCCGTGGTGAGACTGAATGTTGAAGCGCGCGGTGATAAAGCCCTGATGGAGTCTAAAACCGCGGAGTTGTTGGCTCTGATCGGGGGCCAATGACGCTGTCAGGTGGCCAGTGCTGCAGCGGCCATGTGATTTACACCGACTGGTTACTGTGCCGCTACTGTGCGTCGCGCCACCGCGCAATCAAACGCTCGGTGGCCGGGTCCATGGCAGCTTGAGTGGGGTCACCTGACATGGCGCTATGAATCTGGCCGCCTATCTCCTTGCCGGATTCAACACCCCATTGGTCGAAAGAGTTAATTCCCCAGATTACGCCGCTGCAGTACGTGCGGTGTTCATACAAGGCCAGCAGCGCGCCAAGCGCCGCAGGGGTTAATGAAGGCAGCGTGATCACCGAGTTGGGCCGGTTCCCCGGCATCACCAGATGCGCTGCAAGTTCGTCTGCCCGCGCTGGTTCCACCCCTCGCTGCAGCAGCGAGGTTTCTGCCTCTGCCTTGCTGCGCCCCACCATCATTGCGCGACTCTGGGCAAGCCCATTGGCGACCAGCCGGCGGTGCTGGGCAGACATGCCCGTATGCGTGGTGAGCGGTATGATGAAGTCGGCCGGACACATCGCAGTGCCCTGATGCAAAAGCTGGTGAAAAGAATGCTGACCCATGGTGCCCGCAGCTCCCCACAGTACCGGCCCGGTTGTGTAGTCCAGCGCTACCCCACTCTTACTGACACGCTTGCCATTGCTTTCCATGCTTAATTGCTGCAGAAAATCAGGTAGTCGCTGCAGGCTGTTATCGTAGGGCAAGACAACATGACTTCCAGCGTTAAAGAAGTTGACGTACCAGATCTCAAGCAGGCTGAGGATTACCGGCATGTTGCTTTCAAGTGGTGCTGACGCGAAGTGCTGGTCCATCGCCTCCGCGCCCGCAAGAAACTCCTCGAAGTGGCGCCATCCGGTGGCGATTGCACAGGACAGTCCGACAGCTGACCAGACCGAGTAGCGGCCGCCTACCCAGTCCCACATCGGCAGGCAGTTTTCGGATGGAATGCCAAAATCGGCGGCGGCCTCGAGGTTACTGGTGATCGCCAGGAAGTGTTTGTCCAGGTCTGCGTCTGACGCACCGGCGTCACGCATCCACTCGCGTGCCACCAGGGAGTTGGTGAGGGTTTCTTCCGTGCGAAACGATTTTGAGCAAATGATGAACAGCGTCGTATCAGGGCTCAAGTCCTGTAGCGTATTCTGCAGGTCTGCGGGGTCTACGTTGGCGACGTAGTGGCAGGCGACGTTGCCCTGAAACGGACGCAGTGCTTCACTGACAAGGCGAGGCCCGAGGTCAGAGCCGCCGATGCCGATGTTTACGACATCGGTAATGACCGCAGAGGAAAAACCTTGCTGCTGCCCGCTATTGAGGCGGTCCGCCCAGTGGCGCATGGTGTCCCTGGCCGATTGCACCTCCGCAAGCTTGTCTTCCAACCCCCGAGCATGCCTGGCGCGCAATAGAGTATGCAGTGCCGGGCGTTCCTCTGTGTTGTTGACAATGTCGCCGCCAATCAGCGAGGCAATGGCGCGCGGAAGCTCGGCATCTGTCGCCAGTTGCAGCAAGGCCGACAAGGCCTCTTTGTTCAGTAGTTGCTTGCTGTAATCGAGCTCCAGACCACAAGCCTGCAAAACGAAGTCGTCCTGACGGCTGCGGTCGCGCCGGAACATATCCTCTACCGACGCATTGGCCAGGGAGGTCGCTAGTGACTGCAGGCGCGCGTATGAAGGGAGTTGTGTCAGTAGGGGAGTGCTGGCCTGCATGATAGCCGGTGTCCTTTGTAGGCTCAGTGAGGGAGCGACGCCGCAGCCAGCCCCAGTAAGGTCCATGCTGCTGCCAACGCAACGTCTCCAGAGTATAGGAAGGCCGGACTATCCCTGCAATCGAACTTAATGGTTGCGGTTGATGGACAGCGCGGTGACCGCGTGCAGCGCCTCGCGTGCTGGTCCCGGGGGCAGTCGTTCCAGTTCCTGTTTTGCCAGGTCATGGTAGTGGCGTGCCTGCTCCCTGGTGTAATCCAGAGCGCCGCAGCGCTGTACGGCAGCCAGCACGTCAGTAATGTCGCGTGAGGTTTTTTCTGTGATCGCCCGCGTTACCAGTTCCCGCTCCGCAGTCGTCCCATGTTCCAGAGTGTAGATAAGGGGCAGGGTTGGCTTGCCCTCCGTAAGGTCGTCGCCCACGTTTTTACCCATCTTTTCAGGGTCGCCTTCATAGTCGAGAATATCGTCTATCATCTGGAAAGCGATGCCAAGATTAAGGCCAAAGGCATGCATGCTTTGCCGGCTGGCTTCATCTCTCCCGCATAGGGTTGCCGCGCCATAACAACCGGCGGCGAAGAGAATGGCTGTCTTGCGAGTAATGACATCGAGGTACTGCGCCTGCGTGGTTCGCGCATCGCCCGCGCGAACCAGTTGTAGCACTTCGCCTTCGGCTATGGTGTTGGTGGTGTCGGCCATCCGCCTGAGAATATCGAAGTCAGCCAATTGCACCATCAACTGAAAGGCGCGGGTGTAGAGGAAGTCGCCAACGAGCACCGAGGGAGCATTGCCAAACTCGGCATTGGCCGTTGGTCGGCCGCGCCTGAGGCTGGAAATATCCACTACATCATCGTGCAGCAGGGTGGCCGTATGAATGAACTCGATGACGGCTGCGAAGGTGATCGCCGGTGTCTCGCACCTGCCAAGGGCCTTCGCTACCAGCAGCACCAGCAGTGGTCGCAGCCGTTTGCCTCCGGCGTCCACGATGTAGTGGCCAATATTCTCTACCATGTCCACATCCGAGTGGAGCTGGTCGATAATGAGTTGATCGACCTGCTCAAACTCGGCAGCAACGGCGAAACGTATATCTTGCATAGGGAAAAGTAACCAGTAAGTGCCCGCGCATGCTAGGGCCCGCTCCCGCCGGCTGTCAAGCCGTGTGGCGGCGCGACCTGTGATGCCTTGAGCGCCCGCAAGTTATTGTTTTCTGGAAAAATTAAGGCTTGCTGCCAGGGGGTGATTTGAGTAAAATCGCCGCCCTCTGGCCGTGGCTATGTCCAAATCCGGTCAGGAGAAGTATTCAATTGACTGTTTGTGCCTCGCTCTGCCCCCTTGATTTTCAAGGGTTTTTTGCCAACTGCGAGCAGGCGAACTAAACGGAGTAAAACATGTACGCAGTAATCGAAGCCGGTGGCAAGCAGCACCGCGTGGTTGAGGGAGAAACCCTCAAGCTGGAAAAAATTGAAGCCGCTACCGGTGAGACCATCGAGTTTGATAAAGTGTTGATGGTAGGCGCCGGTGAGAACGTCAAGATCGGCAAGCCGGTTGTAGATGGCTCAAAGGTCACAGCAGAAGTGGTTGCTCATGGGCGCCACAAGAAGGTGAAGATTGTTAAATTCAATCGCCGGAAGCACTTCCGCAAGGAAACGGGCCACCGCCAGTGGTTCACTGAAGTGAAAATTACCGGTATTTCGGCGTAAAGGAGGATTGAAGAATGGCTCATAAGAAAGCGGGTGGTAGTACTCGTAATGGTCGCGATTCGGAAAGCAAGCGACTAGGCGTCAAGCGTTTCGGTGGCCAGGAAGTGCTGGCAGGGAATATTCTGGTACGTCAGCGCGGCACAAAGTTCCACGCCGGCGAGAACGTGGGTATCGGCAAGGATCACACCCTGTTTGCTCTGAAGGGCGGCAAGGTGGAATTCGTGACCAAGGGCCCCAGGAGTCGCAAGTTCGTGCAGGTGGTGAGCGCCTGATCGCAACGCAGTAGAATCACCTTAAAGCCTCGTCATCTGACGGGGCTTTTTTATTTTCGCATCCCTCTGACGCCGGTATGCTATGAGTGATCAGCGAAGTCGAGGTGTGTTCTTCGTTTCACGCGCTGCTTGACCGTGCGAGGCCAGGGGTGGCCGAGCCAGAGCGCATATGGATGTGCTTGTAACGTGTCCAGCGGCGGGTGCAGCGGCGGGTGAAGCGGATAACGCTACACGGAATCGTGAAAACAACCATCCCCAAGGCAAAAAGCAATGAAATTTGTAGATGAAGCAAGTATCACCGTGTACGCCGGCAAGGGGGGAAATGGCTGCCTGAGTTTCCGCCGGGAGAAGTACGTCGCCAGAGGAGGTCCTGACGGGGGTGACGGCGGTGATGGCGGCAGTGTGATACTCGAGGGCGATGAGAACCTCAACACCATGGTCGACTACCGCTTCGTGCGCAGTTATCGGGCCCAGAGCGGTGAGTCAGGCAAGGGCCGTAACTGTACCGGTAAAAAGGGCGAGGATCTGGTGCTCAAGGTGCCCGTGGGCACGACCATACTCGACGAGGACACGGGCGAAATCCTGGGTGATATCCAGGCCAGCGGCCAGCGCCTGAAAGTGGCTCAGGGTGGTTTCCATGGGTTGGGTAATACCCGCTTCAAGTCCAGTACTAACCGGGCTCCACGCCAGACCACTCCGGGCAGTGAAGGCGAAGTGCGTTCGCTGAAGCTGGAGCTGAAAGTCCTGGCGGACGTGGGTCTGTTGGGCCTGCCGAATGCGGGTAAATCGACTTTCATCCGCGCGGTATCGTCCGCCAGGCCGAAGGTGGCAGACTATCCGTTTACGACCCTGGTGCCTAACCTGGGTGTAGTGAAAGTAGAGGCACACCGGAGTTTTGTGGTGGCGGATATCCCCGGGTTGATAGAGGGTGCTTCCGAGGGAGCGGGTCTGG
>JAUIIQ010000167.1 GCA_030431585.1 Gammaproteobacteria bacterium
GATAGTCGTAGATTTCGGTAATGGTGCCCACGGTTGAGCGTGGGTTGTGCGAGGTGGACTTCTGCTCTATGGAGATTGCCGGCGACAAGCCCTCGATGTGATCCATATCCGGCTTTTCCATCATCGACAGGAACTGGCGGGCGTAGGTCGACAGGGATTCCACATAACGCCTCTGCCCCTCGGCATACAAGGTATCGAAAGCCAGTGATGACTTTCCCGACCCCGACAGCCCGGTGATGACCACCAGCTTGTCTCGCGGGATATCCAGGTCGATATTCTTGAGGTTGTGGGTGCGTGCACCCCGAACTTGGATCGTGTCCATTGCCAGCCTTTACCGCAAATTTGCCGAAACAGGAAAGTATATGCCCTCCCTGTTACGGCATGCAAAGAGAAACGGACCTCATCTCGGTCGGGAGTGGCAGCGCAGGCCCATGTTGCTGCCCCGCGGCGACGCACACGGCACAGTGCCGGACGGGCAATGGGCGGTTGAGAACTGCTCCGTGTTCCTGATCGCGGAAACTGCTATCATTGCGGCCGAAATTCGAGACCAGAACCCAGTGATTACCGAACACCCCATGACACCACTGGAGCGACGCACTGTCAGCTCCCTCGCGCTGCTGTACAGTTTCCGGATGCTGGGGCTGTTTATGGTGCTGCCCCTGCTCGCGTTGTACGCCACGGACCTGCCCGGAGCTGATCCGCTCACCATCGGCCTGGCCCTGGGTGTGTATGGCCTGAGTCAGGCTGTGCTGCAAATTCCACTGGGTTGGTTGTCGGACCGTATCGGCCGCAAACCGGTGATCGTCGGCGGCCTGTTGGTATTTGTGCTGGGCAGCGTGGTCGCGGCAATGGCCGACAGTATCTATGGCGTGGTGGCCGGCAGGGCGCTGCAGGGCATGGGCGCGATCGCCAGCACAATCATGGCGCTGGTGGCCGACCTCACACGTGAGGAACAGCGCACCAAGGCCATGGCGATGGTGGGGATGAGTATTGGCCTGTCCTTCGCCGTGGCGCTGGTACTGGGGCCTCTGGTGGCCGCAGCCGGTGGTCTGGCGGCGGTGTTCTGGTTTACCGCGGTGCTGGCGGTAGCCGGAGTGAGTATTGTCACCCTGGTTGTACCAACTCCGGAGCAGGGCCAGGTCCACAGCGATGTGGGTGCCCGGCAGGGCCTGTTTGCGCGCAGCCTGCGTGACGCCGGGTTGATGCGGTTGAATATGGCTGTTTTCAGCCTGCATTTCATTCTGATGGCGCTGTTCCTGGTAGTCCCGGGGCTGTTGCTGGACGTGGCGGGCCTGGGCAGGGACAGTCACTGGATGGTCTATCTGCCCGCACTGTTGCTGTCTATCGCCGGTATGGTGCCGATGATGATACTGGCGGAGCGCAAGGGGCGCCTGCGCGAGATGTTCCTGCTCGCGATTATCCTGTTGATGGTGGCTATGGGGATGATTGCGTCTGCGCAACTGGCGCCTGTCCTCTATGTGGGTATGTGTTTGTTTTTCGTGGGGTTTAACTACCTGGAGGCAACCTTGCCCTCATTGGTTTCGAAAATGGTATTTGCCGGCGGCAAGGGCACGGCACTGGGCATCTACTCTACCTGCCAGTTTCTCGGCGCCTTTGCCGGCGGTGCATTGGGCGGCTGGCTGGTGAAAGTAGGCGGGGAGATGGCAATAGTGACTTTCAGCATTGGTCTTGCTGTCATTTGCCTGCTGCTTTTTCTACCGGGCAATGCGGTAGCTACCCGTCCCGCCGTCGCCCCTGACTAAGGCTTGCCCGGTCTCGCTCAAAGTGGCTTCAGGCAATCTCTTGCCGGCTAAATTGATCGAAATCGGCTGTGTCCGCTGTCGCATTCCGGGGGCGGGATTGCTATAGTTCGCGGCTCATCAGAATAAGTGTTGCAGACTGAAACGAGGATTTTTTATGGCTTCACGTGGCGTCAACAAAGTCATCCTGATCGGCAACCTGGGCAATGACCCGGAAACCCGGTTTTTCCCCGATGGTGGCGCGATCACCAACGCCAGTATTGCCACCTCGGAGACCTGGCGCGACAAGCAGACCGGCGAGCAGAAAGAGCGCACCGAGTGGCACCGCGTTGTATTCAAGGACCGGGGTAATTACCGCCTTGGCCAGATAGCGGGTGAGTACCTCAAGAAAGGGTCGAAAGTGTTCGTAGAGGGCTCCCTGCAGACCCGCAAGTGGCAGGATCAGTCAGGCCAGGATCGCTATTCCACCGAGATTGTAGTCAACGAAATGCAGATGCTGGACAGCCGTTCCGGCGGTCAGGGCGGCGGCTACGGCGGCGGCGACAACTTCAATCAGGCGCCCGCTTCCGCTCCCGCGGGCGCTGCACCGAAAAGTGCTCCCGCGCAAGGCGCCCCGGCGGCCGATTTCAACGATTTTGACGATGATATCCCGTTCTGAGAATTACCTTAGGGTAAGCTGTTAGATATATTTTTACAGGCCACACAAACAGTGGCCTTTTTATTGTTCTGGTAAAAATGCCCGGTTGTTGCCCACCGGCAGGCTCTCAAGTGGGCAAGTATGATACCTTTTCCTTTTTCCTGTTGATGGCAGACCGCATCGCGTGCGCGTACTTATTGTTGGTTCAGACAGTCCGCTTGGACGTGCTTTAACAGAGCAATTCGAGGAGTCAGGTCGCCATGAGCTGGAGTGCCTGACCCGCTCCGCTGCGCGCTGGAAGAGCGAACGGCAGGCCAAGAAAATGGTTCGTCGAGCGTCTGCAGATGTAGTGGTGGATGTGCGCATGCAGGCTGCTGCTGACGGTGGACAGGACATCGTGGAGGAGGACGTCAAGCGCTCCCAGTGGGTTGCCAAGGCATGTCAGCGCGACAAGGCCTGCCATCTGCTGGTAACCAGCGCGCGGGTTTTCTCCGGTGAGCTTGATCGCCAGTATAACGAGGACGATGAACCAGATAACGACAGCGACGCTGGCGTTATGCTGGCCGCTGCGGAGCAGCTGGTGCAGCAGTATTGTGAACGACATCTTATCCTGCGTCTTGGGCGCGTGTTTGCCAGTGACGGCGCGAACCTGGTGACGCGTATCCTTGGCGACATGGTGCGTGGGGAAAACCTGGTGTTGGACAATAACCTGCGCGGCTGTCCGGTGGCGTCCGCAGATGGCGCGAGAGTGATTGCCGCGCTGGTGGATCAGGTCAGCGCGGGCGCGCATTTATGGGGTATTTATCACTACTGCAGTTCTGAAACCGCTACCTATTATGAGTTTGCTGAGGCAATACTGGCTTCGGCATCCCAGTTTTCTGAGTTCGGGGCCGCCGCGGTAGAGTTGCAGCAGTTGGAACCTGGTGCACCCAGTCTCAACCGGTCACTGGAGTGCAGCAAGATACGCAATACCTTCGCTATCAAACAGCAGCCCTGGCGCAAGGCCATTGCCGGCTTGGTAAAACTGTATTTTGAGCAGCAAAAATGAGGAAGTGAGAATGGGCAAAGCAGCTGAATCTGTCGCCCGGTCGTTGTCGGTAGCGGTATTGACAGTATCCGATACGCGCTCAGAGGAATCGGATACATCGGGGCATTATCTGGTAGGGGCATTGCAGGATGCCGGCCACGCCCTGGCAGACAAGATGATTGTGATCGATGACATCTACCAGATACGGATGGTTGTTTCGCGCTGGATCGCGGCTGATGATATCGATGTTGTCCTGGTCACGGGAGGCACGGGTTTCTCCGGCCGTGATTCAACACCCGAGGCGGTTCAGCCCCTGTTCGACAAAAGCGTGGAGGGTTTTGGCGAGGTGTTTCGCGCGATATCCCATCAGGAAATCGGTTCCTCAACCATCCAGTCCCGAGCCCTCGCAGGCCTTGCCAATAACACCGTCATCTTCTGTATGCCCGGCTCTACCGGAGCATGCCGCACTGCATGGACAGGGTTAATCCGCGAGCAGCTGGACAGCAGCCACCGCCCCTGTAATTTTGTGGGGGTGCTCTCGGTTCGGCAAGCGAACCCTTCATGAGTGACCTCCTGCCATTGGCAGTTGCTCTGGAGCGCATGCTCGCCACCATCGTTGCCAGGCCAGCGCGAGAGGTACGACCGTTGCTGACTGCACGTGGCGCGGTGCTCGCAGAGGATGTGATGGCAGCTATAGACGTCCCCGCCGATGACAACAGCGCAATGGACGGCTACGCGCTGCGCACTGAGGACCTGCCGGGCCCGCTGCCGGTAAGCCAGAGAATCCCGGCAGGGCAAACAGGCGCGAAACTTGAACCGGGCACGGCGGCGCGAATTTTTACCGGCGCAGCCATCCCACCAGGAGCGGATGCAGTGGTCATGCAGGAAAACTGTAGCGAGAAGGACGGACTGCTGCTCGTCTCTGGCAGCGTGGCGCCTGGACAGAATATCCGCCCTCGCGGTCAGGACATCATGGCCGGAGAGCGTGCCTTGCAGGCCGGGCGCAGGCTGCGGCCGCAGGACCTCGGGTTAATCGCGTCTCTGGGCAGGGGGCAGGTCAGTGTCTACCGGCCGCTGCGTGTCGCCGTGCTGTCGACCGGGGACGAACTGGTAGAACCCGGAGAGGGCGCGCTGTCTGCGGGACAGCTCTACAACTCCAATCGTTATACGCTGGCGGCCTTTATCAGTGCTCTGGGTATGGAGTGGGTAGACTGTGGCATTGTTGCCGACGACCCGCAGGCGACGGCAGAGGCTTTGCAGCAGGCAGCGGCACGGGCGGATTGCGTAATCACCTCCGGGGGTGTGTCCGTAGGTGAGGAAGATCATGTCAAACACCAGGTAGAACGTCTGGGGCGACTGGAGCTCTGGAAGCTGGCGATCAAACCCGGAAAGCCGCTGGCGTTTGGTAGCATTGACGACACACCGTTTATCGGCCTGCCGGGCAATCCTACATCCGTCTTTGTTACCTTTGCGCTGGTGGCCAGGCCATTCCTGTTGCAACTGCAGGGCCTTGCGGAGACGGCTTTACCCACGCTGACCGCGAGGGCGGGGTTTCGTGTTACCCGTCCTGGCTCGCGACAGGATTATCTGCGGGTCACTCTGGAGCGGGACGGGCCGACTCTGGTTGCGCGACGTTTTGTCAACCAGAGCTCGGGGGTGCTCAGTTCAGTCAGCCAAAGCAATGCGCTGGCAATTGTGCCCCCGGGCGTGGTGGTTGAAACCAACGATGAACTTCAGGTTTTGCTGCTGGATTTGCTCACCAGCTAGTCGCTGTACTTCTGGAAAACCAGCGAGGCATTGGTGCCGCCAAAGCCGAAGCTATTGGACATCACCCGTTGCAAATCGACATCGTCGTGTCGTTCTATCGCTATAGGCAGACCCTCGGCTTCAGGGTCCAGCGTGTCGATATTCGCCGAGGCGGCAATGAAACCTCTCTGCTGCATTATCAGTGAGTAAATCGCTTCCTGCACGCCGGCAGCGCCCAGTGAATGGCCGGAAAGTGATTTGGTTGAACCTACTACCGGTATCTTTTCGTGATCGGCGTAGGCCGCCTTGACCGCCTTGAGTTCCTGTATATCGCCCGCGGGTGTGGATGTCCCGTGAGCATTGATGTAATCAACAGTCCCGGTGACCGTGCTCAACGCCAGTTGCATGCAGCGCACCGCACCTTCCCCCGAAGGCGCGACCATGTCGTGCCCGTCTGAGGTGGCGCCGTAGCCCACCAGTTCAGCATAGATCTTCGCGCCTCGCGCCTTCGCGTGTTCCAACTCCTCCAGTACCAGCATGCCGCCGCCGCCGGCAATCACAAAGCCGTCGCGGTCTGCGTCGTAGGCGCGTGAGGCGCGCTCAGGCTCGTCATTGTACTTGGTAGACAAGGCACCCATGGCGTCGAAAAGGCTGGACAACGTCCAGTGCAGTTCCTCGCCGCCGCCGGCAAATACGACATCCTGCTTGTTGAGCTGGATCTGCTCCATGGCATTGCCGATGCAATGTGCGCTGGTGGAGCAGGCGGAGGAGATGGAGTAATTTACGCCCTTGATCTTGAAGGGCGTTGCCAGGCAGGCCGATACCGTGCTGCCCATGGTCTGGGTAACACGGTAGGGCCCCACGCGGCGCAGACCACGATCGCGCAGTATATCAGCGGCCTCGGTCTGGCTGGCGGAGGACGCGCCGCCTGAACCAGCGATAATGCCGGTACGCACGTTGGATATATCCTGGGGTTCCAGGCCGGAGTCATCGATAGCCTGCTGCATGGCGATGTAGGCGTAGGCCGCGGCATCAGCCATGAACCGCAGCTGCTTTCGGTCAATCAATGCCGAGACGTCTATGTCAGGCGCGCCCGCGACGTGGGAGCGCATGCCCATGTCAATCTGTTCCTGGCGAATACCTATGCCGGAGCGTCCGTCAAACAGGGATTTGGCCACGCTCTCGACATCGTTTCCAAGGCAGGACACGATGCCCAGGCCGGTCACTACTACTCGTCTACTCATTGTTTCAGAAGGACTCCGTGGACTGGAACAGGCCGACCCTCAAGTCGTTTGCCACATAGATTTCCCGGCCGTCAACCGAGACCGTACCGTCGGCGATTCCCATAACCAGCTTGCGCTCAATCACGCGCTTGATGTTGATGTTATAGACAACTTTCTTTGCCGTGGGCAGCACCTGGCCGGAGAATTTTACCTCACCGGAACCCAATGCACGTCCTCGGCCCGGATTACCGCGCCAGCCCAGGAAGAAGCCCAGTAGCTGCCACATGGCATCGAGCCCAAGGCAACCGGGCATAACCGGGTCGGACGGAAAGTGGCACTCAAAGAACCAGAGCCCGGGATGGATGTCCAGTTCGGCAATGATCTCACCCTTGCCGTACGCTCCGCCCTCAGAGCTGATGTGAGCAATGCGGTCCAGCATCAACATGTTGTCCACCGGCAGGCGGGCGTTGTTCTCGCCAAAAAGTTCGCCGTGGCCACACGCAATCAGCTCGTCTTTGGTGTACGCGCTTTTTCCCGTCATATAGTTTCCGTATCGTCGCCTGCCTGGTATGAGGCCTTGATGAGCGTGCCCATTCTAATACCTGAGCCTGACAAGTCCAGTTCAATCAACGTAGTGTGACACCGGTCACTGGTCAACCTCAGGTCTCTTGGTTAAGATGAATTGGCCGTAGGGTTCGTTACTGAATAAGTCAGTTTTCGGGCATGGGGCAGAACTTCATCAGCAAGCAAGGATCCAGATGTTAGTACCTGTTCTCCTTTCCGGCGGTGTTGGCAGCCGGCTCTGGCCAGTGTCGCGGGAAGCCCACCCAAAGCAGTTCCAACCCCTTGCGGGCGAGCTTTCCATGCTCCAGGAAACACTGCAGCGCACCACCGGTCTTGACGAGTCTGCGCCGGTGGTTGTGTGCAATGAAGAGCACCGTTTCATGGTGGCTGAGCAACTGCGACAGGTGGAGATTGCGGCCAGCGCACTCATCCTCGAACCGACGGGCCGCAACACCGCACCGGCTGTTGCCCTTGCCGCTTTGCATGCCGTTTCCCGCGACCCGGACGCGCTGTTGCTGGTGCTGCCGGCAGACCACGTCATTCAGGACGTTCCCGCCTTTGTAGAGGCAGTAGGCAAGGCCGTGCCCATGGCGCAGCAGGGCAGGCTGATGACCTTCGGTGTGGTGCCCACCTCACCGGAGACCGGTTATGGATATATCAAGTGCGGCGCTGGCCTTGGCGAAGACCTCTACGACCTGGAGCGCTTCGTGGAAAAGCCCGATGCCGCCACAGCATCGGCCTATCTGGAGAGTGGCAATTACCTCTGGAACAGTGGCATGTTCCTGATCGGCGCGTCGTCCTTTT
>JAUIIQ010000168.1 GCA_030431585.1 Gammaproteobacteria bacterium
AAGAGGGGCGCAAGCTATACTCCGGCACTGCTATCGCCACAGCAGACGGAACCCTGCTTGCCAAAGCACGATCCACATGGATAACGCTGAAGGCGAGCTGATCCGGCTTCACTGGCCGTGGTCGATGAGCCGGTCTGCAGGGCCAAAGGCTGACAGAGTAATACTCTATCGCCAGCGCCCTTGCTTCACAAATCACTTAAATAAAAGCACATAACTGTCTGTTTTTAAATGCTAATTATATCGATTTTGGTCTGAATAAGTCATTTCCCGCGCAACACTGTTGTCACTGCGGAGCTGAACTTTTGCAGTCGACAGGAATCACATGAAAAGTTGTTCCCGGCTTGAACCGGGAGCAGGTCCCGGTACACTTGTACTGCTTACGGAATAACACTGGTAGAGACTATTTTGAGAATTTTTTCCCCTGTCCGGACTCTGGGCCGTTCACTTGTTGCCGGCCTTGTCTTTGGCTGTGTTGCCCTCCCCGCTGCGGCGCTTATCGAACACACCGACGCGCAGCGTGACACCGCAATCGAATTGATTGAACAGCTTGAAGAACGGCATTACGCCAAGCATCGCTACGACGACGAATTGTCCTCGCAGCACCTGGATGCCTATGTAGACGCGCTGGACGGCAGCAAAATGTTCTTTACCGCTGCGGACATCAGGGAGTTTGAACAATACCGCACGGTGATGGATGACCAGCTCCCTGAAGGGAACCTGACCGCGGCGTTCGCCATTTTCAATCGCTTCCAGCAGCGCCTGCAGGAACGACTCGAGTCGGTACTGGAGACGCTGCCGGCGACGATTGAAGCGATGGACTTCACCATTGACGAATACTACGAACTGGATACCGACGGCAGAGCCTGGGCAGCTGAGCCCGGCGTACTGGACGAACGCTGGCGCAAACACCTCAAAAACCAGGTCTTGAGCCTGAAACTGGCGGAAAAAGACGCAGAGGAAATTCCGGAAACCCTGTCGCGGCGCTACAGCAGCCAACTCAAGCGCGTCAATCAATACAACAGCCAGGATGTTTTCCAGATCTACGCCAACGCCCTCACCGAGCTGTACGACCCGCATACCAACTACTTCTCCCCGCGCCGGTCCGAGAACTTCAATATCAATATGAGCCTGTCTCTCGAAGGAATTGGTGCGGTACTGCAAATGGAGGACGAGTACACCAAGGTGGTGCGCCTGGTGCCCAAGGGCCCCGCCGACAAGCAGGGTGAGTTGCAGCCTTCAGACCGTATCGTTGCAGTGGGCCAGGGGGATGAGGGCGAGATGGTCGATGTGATCGGCTGGCGGCTGGATGAGGTCGTACAGCTGATTCGTGGACCAAAAGGTTCGACCGTGCGCCTGGAAGTGATTCCAGCGAAATCGAAAACCACTGACGGTCGCAAGCAATTTGCCATCGTGCGCAACCAGGTAAAACTGGAAGAACAGTCCGCACAGAAGAAGATTCTGGAAGTACCCAACGGCGAGCAGACGCTGAAGGTGGGTGTCATCGACATACCCGCTTTCTACATCGATTTCGAGGCTATGCGGCGCGGTGACAAGGACTACAAGAGCACCACTCGAGATGTAAAAAAACTGTTGCAGGAGTTGCAGGAAGAACAGGTGGACGGCCTGGTGATCGACCTGCGTAATAACGGTGGTGGCTCCCTGCAGGAGGCGAATGAACTGACCGGTTTGTTCATTGAGTACGGGCCTACTGTGCAGATCCGCCACTCTACCCGTCGCGTCTGGCGTGACGGCAAACGCTTGAAGAGTGAGTATTACGAAGGGCCATTGGTAGTGCTGATCAACCGCCTCAGTGCCTCCGCATCGGAAATTTTTGCCGGCGCAATACAGGACTACGAGCGCGGCATCATCGTGGGTGATCGTTCGTTTGGCAAAGGCACGGTACAAACCCTCACGCCGCTCACCGAGGGGCAGCTGAAGATAACGGAGAGTAAGTTCTACCGTATATCAGGCGACAGTACCCAGCACCGTGGCGTCGTGCCAGACATACTGTTCCCAACCATGTTTGACACTGAGGAGATTGGTGAAAGCGCTCTGGACCATGCGCTGAACTGGGACCAGATCAACTCAGTGCGCCATCGCCGCTATGACGACCTGAGCACGGTGCTGCCGCACGTGACGGAATTGTTTGAGGAACGCAGGCACAAGAACCCCGACTTTGTCTTCCTTGAAGACCAGATCGAACTGGCTGCGGGCACACGAACGCTCGACCGCCTGCCCCTTAACGAGGCTGCCCGGCTGGCACTGCGGGAAAGCCAGAAAGAGAAAGCGCTGGCAATAGAGAATAAGCGTCGCAAAGCCAAAGGTGAGGAACCGCTGGCCTCGCTGCAGGACGAGGAAGAGGATCCTGAGGATGCTGCCGAGAACGAAGAGGATATCGCCAGCACTGATGACGAGGAAACGCCTGATGTACTGCTCACCGAAGCGGGCAATGTGTTGGTAGATGCGCTGGTGCTGAAACAGCAACGCTATGCGCTGCATGCGGGAGAGAAAGAGTAACGCGCTATCCCAGCGCAAGGTGTTCATTTACCATGCTGGCCAACCCCCCGATGGGGCAAACCCAAAGATTGGGCATGCCACCCCGGCGGGTTTCAGGACTCGCCGAACCAGGCCAGCTGACGATGCAACGCCACAACCGGGCCCACGATAATCAACGTGGGTGCCCTGGGCTGTTCCTGCTCTACAATCGCGGCCATGGTGGCCAGGGTGCCGGTGAGCACGCGTTGCTCACTCAGCGTGGCCCGCTCTACCAGCGCGACGGGCGTATCTGCCGCGCGGCCGTTGGCCTGTAGTTGCTCGCAGATAATCGGCAGACCCACCAGCCCCATGTAAAACACCACCGTCTCGGAGTCCGAGCCGAATGATGACCAGTCGAGGTTGGTTGTACCGTCCTTGAGATGGCCGGTGACGAAGCGTACCGATTGCGCATAGTCACGATGCGTAAGCGGAATACCTGCGTAGCAGGCGGCGGCATTGCCCGCGGTGATACCCGGCACAACCTGGAACGGGATCCGGTGCCTGGCCAGCAGCTCAATCTCCTCTCCGCCTCGCCCAAACACAAACGGGTCGCCCCCCTTGAGCCTGACCACGCGTTTGCCCGCCAGTGCGAGGTCCACCAGCAGCTGGTTAATCTGTTCCTGCGGCACGGCATGGTCGTCGCGCCGTTTACCCACATAGATACGCTCTGCGTCCCGGCGAGCCATTTCCATAATGGCCGGTGACACCAACCTGTCGTAAAGCACCACGTCGGCGCTCTGCAGCAGTCTTGCCGCCTTGAACGTCATCAGGTCAGGGTCTCCGGGGCCGGCACCCACCAGGTACACTTCGCCGTGTGCCAGGCCGTCTTCACGCGCCAGCATCTCTTCGAAAATAGCTTCAGCGCGCTGCTCTCGCCCCGCCAGGACCTGCTCGGCAGCGGCACCTGCCATGAGCTTTTCCCAGAACAGTCGTCGTGGTGTCTCTTCGGGTATCGCTTGCTTCACCCGGTCGCGCAGGCGCCCGCCAAAATCCGCCAGTTTGCCGTAGGCCGCCGGCAGCAGCGCATCAAAACGGTGGCGCAGCTGGCGCGCCAGCACCGGGCTTTTACCGCTGCTGCTGATGGCGATGACCAGCGGGTCACGGTCGACAATGGAGGGAAAAATAAACGTGCACAAATCTGGCGCATCCACCACGTTGACCGGAATGCCCCGTGCCTTGGCATGCTCAGAAACCTGTTGGTTAACCTGTCGATCCGGGGTGGCAGCCACCACCAGTGTGCAGTCCTGCAGGTCTGCCTCGCGATATTTCCGGGCCTGCCAGTTGCCTCCCTGCTCAGCTAACAGCGCCTGTAACTCATCCGTCATGTCAGGCGCGACGACCGTAACCCGTGCTTGCGCGCGCAGCAGCAGGCGAGCCTTGCGCGTGGCAATGGTGCCCGCACCCACCAACAGCACGGACATTTCGCTCAGTTTGAGACAGACCGGCAGATACTGCATGGGATTACTTCCGTAACATCTCAGTGCCACCCATGTAAGGTTGCAGGGCGGCTGGAACCGCAATACTGCCGTCTGCCTGCTGATAGTTCTCCATTATCGCCACCAGGGTCCGCCCCACCGCCAGTCCCGAGCCGTTGAGCGTATGCAGCAGCTCCGGCTTACCCGTTTCGGGGTTACGCCAGCGCGCCTGCATGCGGCGCGCCTGGTAATCACCGAAGTTGCTGCAGGAGGATATTTCGCGGTACGTATCCTGCGCCGGCAGCCAGACCTCAAGGTCATAGGTTTTCCGTGCGGAGAAGCCGATATCACCACCGCAGAGAATGATTTTACGGTACGGCAAGTCAAGCAGCTGCAGGACTTTCTCCGCATGACCGGTAAGCGATTCCAGCGCGCTGGCAGACTGAGCCGGCCTCACCAATTGCACCAGTTCCACTTTCTCGAACTGATGCTGGCGGATGATGCCGCGTGTGTCACGCCCATAACTACCTGCTTCACTGCGAAAACATGGCGTATGGCAGGCGAACCGGATACCGTGCTCGCCTAGTTCTGCGTCCTCAAAAATGCGCTCGCGGGCAACGTTGGTGACCGGGACTTCCGCAGTGGGTATCAGGTAGTAGCCGTGCTCGCCCTCAAGCTTGAACAGGTCCTCCTCGAACTTGGGCAACTGTCCGGTGCCACGCAGTGAGTCACTATTGACGATGTAGGGGACGTAAATCTCGCGATAACCGTGCTCCGTGGTATGCAGGTTGAGCATGAACTGGATCAACGCGCGGTGCAGGCGCGCCAGGTCGCCGTACATCACATTAAAGCGCGAGCCGGTGATCTTGCCTGCGGTTTCGAAGTCCATGTCGCCCAGCGCCTCACCCAGGGCAACGTGATCCTCCACCTTGAAGGCATAGCTACGGGGCTCGCCCCAGCGTGATACTTCCACGTTGTCGTCTTCGGATGCGCCTTCCGGTACTTCCGCGTCCGGAATATTGGGCACGGACAGCAGCAGTTCTTCCAGTTCCGCCTGCACACTTTTGGCGTCTGCCGTCAGTTGGTCGATTTGCGCGGCAATTTTTTCCAGGGTTTCGTTTACCTGCGCCTTGGCGTCGTCCACGCTCATGCCCTGCCCGATCAGCGCGCCAATCTGTTTCGAAGCCGATTTGCGTTCGGCCAGCAGACTCTGGCTTTGCACATCTGCTTGCTTGCGCCGTGCGTCCAGCTCCGTGAACCGGGCGACGTCAAAGCGAAAGCCACGTTTGCCAAGGGCCTGGGCGACAGCTTCCGGGTCCTGCCTGACGGCTTTGATATCCAACATAGGTGATACGTCCTGTAATCGTATTACGGTGGGGGCGATGCGCTATACCAGCGCGCGCGTAAGGTGAATGGAGATGCCAGCCATCAATACGCAACTCAGGGCGCTGACCAGCATATAGCCGGCCGCGTGCATTGCATGCCCGTCTTCGAACAGGCTGATGGTCTCCAGTGAAAAGGTAGAAAACGTGGTGAATGCGCCAAGAAAACCGACCATGAGCACACTGCGCCAGTCCGGGTGCACGACCTGCTTTTCGATCAGCACAAACACGATGCCGATCAGGAAAGAGCCCAACATATTGACCAGCAGCGTGCCCACGGGCCACTTGCCTTCCCACAGCGCGTGCGCCCAGCCGGAAAGCAGGTAGCGGGACACGGCGCCGGCGGCGCCGCCCAGGGCGATAAACAGCAGGTATTTCATTTGTTTGAAGGCGGTTCAGTCGTAGCGGCGTATTGTACTGCTTTTATCCAACTGGCGCAGGTACTCCAGCTTTTCGGCGATCTGCTTTTCCAGCCCGCGGTCCACCGGGTGATAGTAGCGGCTGTCTTTAAGCGCTTCCGGGAAATAGTTCTCACCCGCGGCGTAACCGCCCTCTTCATCGTGTGCGTAGCGATAATCCGCACCGTAGTCCATTTCCTTCATGAGCGAGGTGGGCGCATTGCGCAAGTGCACCGGTACTTCGGCACTGTCACCCTGGGCGATGGCTGACTGCGCCGCTGAGTAGGCGTTGTACACAGCATTGCTCTTGGCGGCACAGGCCAGGTAGATAATGGCTTGCGCAATGGCGAGTTCACCTTCCGGGCTGCCCAGTCGTTCCTGTACCTGCCAGGCGTCCAGAGCCAGGGTAAGGGCTCGCGGGTCGGCATTGCCTATATCCTCACTGGCCATACGTACTACCCTGCGGGCCACGTACAGCGGGTCGCAGCCACCGTCCAGCATACGACAGAACCAGTACAGAGCGGCATCTGGCGCACTGCCGCGCACGGATTTGTGCAGGGCACTGATCTGGTCGTAAAACAGGTCACCGCCCTTGTCGAAACGGCGCAGCGAGGCCTGCAGCACCTCCTCGAGAGTGTCCGTTGTGATCTCGCCGTTTTCCGCCAGGTCCGCAGCCAGTTCCAGCAGGTTGAGTGCCCGGCGCGCGTCACCGTCGGCCTGAGCCGCTATCATCGACAGGCAGTGCGCAGACGCAGCAACGCCCTCGCCCAGTTCGGCAAGACCGCGCTGCAGCACCGCTTCAAGCTCAGCGCCTTCCAGTGAACGCAGCTTGTAGACCCGTGAGCGCGACAGCAGGGCGTTATTGAGTTCAAACGACGGGTTCTCGGTGGTGGCGCCGACAAAGATGACAGTGCCATCTTCTACATAGGGCAGGAAGGCATCCTGCTGGGATTTGTTGAAACGGTGGACCTCGTCGACAAAGAGCACGGTATCGCGCCCGGAGGCCTTGTGCTGCCTGGCCTGCGCCACCGCCTCACGAATTTCCTTTACCCCGGACAGTACGGCTGAAAGCTGCAGGAAATGTGCATCGGCTGCCTCGGCGGCAATCCTCGCGAGGGTGGTCTTGCCGACTCCGGGCGGACCCCAGAAAATCATGGAATGCAGCTGACGCCGTTCTATGGCCTCTCTGAGTGGTTTACCGGGTGCCAGAATATGCGCCTGGCCGGCGTAACTGTGCAGATCCGTGGGACGCAGGCGCGCCGCGAGCGGCTGGTAGCCGGCGCGGCTGTCCGCGTCAGCGCCGAACAAGTCACTGCTCATGGTAGAACAGGTCGGCTCCCTCTGGAGGCGTAAAGCTGAAATCTTCAGGCGCCAGCGGGGATGCCTTGTCTACCGCGGTAAAGGCTATGAACAGGCGCTGGTTGAGATTATCCAGCACCTCCATGCCACTGATCGCTCCGGCGGCGAAGATAAGGGTAAGCTCCTTAAACCCCGGGTTGCCTGAGACTGGCTGCAGGTGGAAGCGCCCCAGGCCGGTACGGCTTACCGTAAAACGCTCACGCAGCAGCGCTGTATCACCTGCAAGTACTTGCAGGGGTGACAGTTCCTCCCGCCCGGCTACGGGGCGTCGCGATACTGTCTCCAGATCGCGGTCGTGGTGCCACAGGTATTGCCCGTCAGAGACAATCAATTGACTGTCTGGCGAGGTGATCTCCCAGGAAAAATAGCTCGGCTTGAGCAGCCTGAAATGGCCGCTGCTCTCAGCCACGGGTTGCTCTTCGCCAGCGGCATATTGCGTCTGTGAAAACTGCCCCTGAAGCTGCCCCAGGGTTGCAAGTTCTTCCAGTAACTGCTCGGTGGCGGCCTCGTCTGTACGGGCGGTAGTGGCGAGCAGAACCAGTACGACCGCAGCGAATAGCGAAATGCGTTTCATCATCTGTCTATCAGTCTTCCACTGGAGGGGGTGCCAATACTTCTCGCTGGCCGTTGGTGCCCATCTCGGTTAC
>JAUIIQ010000169.1 GCA_030431585.1 Gammaproteobacteria bacterium
TAAATGTGGCTTACGCCCAGCTCCGTCGCCTTCTGGACCACCCAATCCATGCGCTCCCCGCGAGAGATGGCGATGCCCAGATGAAGTTCCAGAGGCGATTCAACATCAGTGAGCTGATGTGCTCCAGTGGTCACGCAAACCTGCTTTTTTTCCACTGAAGTAATGGTTGCAGGGTATTCACCGCCGCGACCATCAAAGAGCACCAGGGAATCTCCCTCCTGCTTGCGCAGTGCACGTGAGAGGTGGGCGCTGGGTGCCGGCTCCAGCTCAAAACGTGTATCGGCCTGCAGCACCTGCCCCGTATAAATGCGGGGTATACGCATTACAGTCCCAAATTGTTGTAAATGGCGCGTGTGGGCTCGACCTGGTTCATAGTGTAGAAATGAATGCCAGGGCACCCTGAGTCGATCAGTGTCTGGCACAGCTGGGTGACTACCTCAAGCCCAAACTGCCGTATCGACTCTTGATCGTCACCAAAGCTCTCCATACGCTGGCAAATCCAGCGCGGGATTTCTGCGCCACAATTGCGTGAGAAGCGTGCCAGGTTCTCGTAGTTGGTAATAGGCATGATGCCCGCGTAGATCGGTTTGTCTATCCCCGCCGCCGTGCATTGATCCAGGTAGTAGAAATATGCCTCAACGTTGTAAAAATACTGCGTGATAGCACCATCAGCGCCTGCATCGAGCTTCTGTTTGAGAAACGCTATGTCACTCTGGTAGCTTTTCGACTCTGGGTGAATCTCGGGATAGGCGGCTACTTCAATATTGAAGTGGTCGCCAGTACGCTCCCTGATGAACGCGACCAGGTCGTTGGCGTGTACCAGCTGCATGGCCGTGCCCATGCCGGACGGCATATCGCCTCGCAGCGCCACCAGCCGTTGTATGCCGCGGGCTTTATATGTCTCCAGTATTGCAGCCACAGCGTCTTCGTCGTCACCACCAAAGCTGAGGTGCGGGGCGACGTCGATTCCGGCATCGCGGATGGTAGACACCACACCCAGCGTCGAGTCCCGGGTGGTGCCGCCCGCGCCATAGGTTACCGAGAAAAACTCAGGGCCCAGGGCATTCAGCTCGGGTGTTGTTTCGTTTAACAGCTTGTCCTTGCCGGCCGCCGTCTTGGGCGGAAAGTACTCGAAGCTGATGCGCGGGTTTGCCACAGTTGGCTCCTCAATACTTGTAGCTGTCCGGCTTGTAGGGGCCGTCCTGCTTGACGTTGATGTAGTCCGCCTGCTCAGGAGTGAGCCTGGTAAGTACGGCGCTGAACCCGCCAATCATATGCGCAGCGACTTCTTCATCCAGCTTTTTCGGCAACACTTCCACAGCCAGTGCGGCGGGCTTCATGTTGTCCTCCAGATCGGCAAACTTGCGCTCATAGAGGTAGATCTGCGCCAGCACCTGATTGGCGAAAGAGCCGTCCATGATGCGCGAGGGGTGGCCGGTAGCGTTGCCCAGGTTAACCAGGCGGCCCTCGGAAAGCAGTAACAGGTGGTCGTTGGCGGCCTGGTCACGGTACACCTTGTGCACCTGTGGTTTGATCTCTTCCCACTCCCAGTTGCGACGCATGTAGGCTGTGTCGATTTCATTGTCAAAGTGACCGATGTTGCACACGACTGCGCCCGATTTCATTGCGCGCAACATGTACTCATCGCAAACGTTGTAGTTACCCGTAGTGGTTACCAGCAGATCGGTGTTCTGCAGCAGCTCGCGGTTGATACAGGCATCGTTGCCCTGGTTGTTGCCATCGATGTATGGCGAGACGACTTCGAATCCATCCATGCAGGCCTGCATGGCACAGATCGGGTCGATTTCGGATATGCGTACGATCATGCCTTCCTGACGCAGTGACTGTGCCGAGCCTTTGCCCACGTCGCCGTAGCCGATAACCAGAGCTCGTTTACCTGCCAGCAGGTGATCGGTGGCACGTTTTATGGCATCGTTGAGAGAGTGGCGACAGCCGTACTTGTTGTCATTCTTGGACTTGGTAACAGAGTCATTCACGTTGACCGCAGGCACCTTCAGAGTGCCGGCCTTCAGCATTTCCTGAAGTCGGTGCACACCGGTGGTGGTTTCCTCGGTGATGCCATGAACGTTGTCCAGAATGGCGGGATACTTCTCATGTAGCATGGCTGTCAGGTCACCGCCATCGTCGAGAATCATATTGGCGTCCCAGGGCTGGCCGTCCTTGAGGATGGTCTGCTCCAGGCACCAGTCGTACTCTTCTTCGGTTTCACCTTTCCAGGCAAAAACCGGAACACCCGCTGCAGCGATAGCCGCGGCCGCGTGGTCCTGGGTGGAGAAAATGTTGCACGAGGACCAGCGCACTTCTGCGCCCAGCGCGATCAGTGTTTCTATAAGCACACCAGTCTGGATGGTCATGTGGATGCAGCCGAGGATTTTCGCTCCCGCCAGAGGTTTGCTCTGCGAGTACTTGGCGCGCATGGCCATCAGGGCCGGCATCTCACCCTCGGCGATGTCCAGCTCGCGACGACCCCACTCTGCCAGGGATATATCGGCGACCTTGTAGTCGGCTGCGGTGTTAAGTTTTTCTGCTGTGCTCATGTCTGTTTCCTCTGCGCGGGAACCTGTCCCGTGTCAATGTCGTGATTTCGCCGGTCAGGGGAGATCAACCCTGGCCTCTCTTTTGGCCCTATAGCATCATCGGTGCCAGTGTCTTCTACAACGCCGCTTTCAGCGCCTCTGCCTTGTCCGTCTTTTCCCAGGTGAAATCGGCATCTTCCCGGCCGAAGTGCCCGTACGCTGCTGTTTTACGGTAAATAGGCCGTTTGAGATCAAGCATCTCGATCAGGCCGCGCGGCCGCAGGTCAAAATGCTCGCGCACCAGTTCGCCTATGCGATCATCGCTGAGCTTACCGGTACCAAAGGTGTTGATGGCGATAGACGTGGGTTCGGCCACACCAATCGCATAGGACACCTGGATCTCGCAGCGTTCGGCCAGCCCTGCGGCAACGATATTCTTGGCCACATAGCGACCGGCATAGGCCGCGGAGCGGTCTACTTTGGAGGGGTCCTTGCCAGAGAAGGCACCGCCACCGTGACGAGCCATACCGCCATAGGTGTCGACGATGATTTTACGTCCGGTCAGGCCACAGTCGCCCACCGGACCGCCAATAATAAACTGGCCGGTCGGATTGATGTGATACTGGGTACCACTGTGCAGCCATTGCGCGGGCAGGGTTTCCTTGATGATCAGGTCCATCACCGCCTCGTGGATGTCGGCCTGACCAATGTCCGCATCGTGCTGGGTGGATAACACTACAGCGTCTATCGCAACCGGCTTGCCACCCTCATAGCGCAGTGAAACCTGGCTTTTGGCGTCGGGCCGCAGCCAGGGCAGTGTGCCGTGTTTGCGCAACTCTGCCTGCTTTTCAACCAGCCTGTGTGCATAGTAAATGGGAGCGGGCATCAACACATCGGTTTCGTTGGTGGCGTAGCCGAACATGAGCCCCTGGTCACCCGCACCCTGCTCCAGATGAGCGCCCTCTCCTTCGTTGACGCCCATGGCGATGTCGTGAGATTGCTTGCCGATAGCGTTGAGTACGGCGCAGGAGGCGCCATCGAAGCCCACGTCGGAGCTGTTGTAGCCTATGTCCAGAATGACCTGGCGGACCACGTCCTCCAGGTCCACGTAGGTCGAGGTGGTGACCTCGCCAGCGATCACCGCCATGCCGGTTTTGACCATGGTCTCAACGGCTACCCGTGCGTTTCTGTCATCTTCCATGATGGCATCGAGAATGGCGTCAGAAATCTGGTCTGCCATTTTGTCAGGGTGGCCTTCGGAGACGGACTCCGAGGTAAATAGCGCATATTCACTCATGCTGTTCTTCCTTTACTCATTGAATGGTGGCCGAACAGGCGCACCTGTACTTGAAATCCGTTGCGTTGCGCCAGATACACACTGGCGATGTCTTCCAGTCCAGCCTCGCTGGCCCAGTCGGTAAGATCGGCGGGGTCGAAGCCCAGCCACAGGTCTCCGCAGTTTTCCCGTGCCCAGCCCTGGTCGTGGCGGCACAGGTCGGTGACCAGTAATGCGCCACCAGTATTGAGACACCGGGCCGCTTCACGGAGAACCTTCGCGGGGTCAGGCGTATGGTGTAGCACCATGTTGATGACGACGCAGTCTGCGTTCAGGCCCTGAAGGCGTTTATCGTCGGTACTGCCGTGGAGGAAATCGATATTGTCCAAGCCGGCTTCGCTGGCTCTGGCTTTAGCCTGCTCCAGCATAGCGGCCTCTATATCCAGCGCGGTAACGCGCTGGAAACCGGGCGCCAGCTCCAGCAGGAACCTGCCGTCACCGGGGCCGATCTCCAGGGCTGTGTGGCGTTGCTCAAGGGGTGCATCCCGCAATAGCTCTGCCACCGTGCCCGCGTATTGCTCGTAGCTGGCGATCAAATCCTGTTGTGCCCTGAACTTGTGGGCGTTGTCGCGGAAAAAGTTGCGCGAATTCGCTTCACGCTGCCGGTACAAGGCCTGCAGACCCTGGTCAATTGCAGGTGGCAGGTCGATGAGATCCACTGCGGCATACAGGTCGTTTTGCAGTGCTTCCAGTTCAACACGTTGCCCCAGCTGTGCGCGGCGATAGAAGATTGAGTTGCCTTCCCTGCGGGTGGCCACGAGGGCGGCGCTGGCGAGCACCTTGAGATGGTGGCTGAGGGCGGGCTGGCGAATATCAAAAATGGAGCATAATTCAGAAACGCCAAATGAATCCTCGCGCAGCACGCGCAAGACCTGCAGGCGCAGAGGGTCTGAGCTGGCCTTGCACAGGGCAGCCAGAGCCTGCTCCAGGGGCAGACAACTGACGTCCTCTTCGGATTCGGGTGTTTTGGTGGCATGTAACATGGGCGGGGAGTCTAGCAGGCCTGCACACCTATATCAAAAAATTTTGATATAGGTGTGCAGTTGGTTTTAGCGGCCTGTCCCAGGTGCAGGCGTCATTCTGCCCGTGCAGCCAGCGCAGTGGGTCGGCGGCAGGCTCTCGAGACAGGGCAAGTTGCCAGCTGTCCGCGGGTGTTGCCGATAGTCGTTGCCGTTGGCGTCCTGTTACGCGAAAATAGCGGCCCTTTTTCAAGCCGTCCCCCTGAACCGGAGATATGCATGTCGTCCAACCGCACTGAACTTGCCAATGCCATCCGCGCCCTAGCCATGGACGCGGTCCAGAAGGCCAACTCCGGCCACCCTGGGGCTCCCATGGGTATGGCAGATATCGCCGAGGTGCTGTGGAACGACTACCTGCAACATAACCCGGCAAACCCGCAGTGGCCCAACCGTGATCGATTTGTGTTGTCCAATGGTCATGGTTCCATGCTGATCTATTCCCTGCTTCACTTGTCGGGATATGACCTGCCGATTGAAGAGCTGCAGAATTTCCGCCAGTTGCACAGTAAGACGCCCGGACACCCGGAATATGGCTATACGCCCGGTGTAGAGACCACCACGGGACCCCTGGGCCAGGGCATCAGCAACGCCGTGGGCATGGCCATAGCGGAGAAAGTGCTGGCGGCGCAGTTCAACAGGGAAGGACACGAAGTAATCGATCACTACAGTTATGCCTTCCTGGGTGATGGCTGCCTGATGGAAGGCATATCTCACGAAGTCTGCTCCCTGGCAGGCACTCTGGGCCTGGGCAAACTGATCGCCTTTTATGACGACAACGGCATCTCCATTGACGGCGAGGTGGAGGGCTGGTTCAGCGATGACACGCCCGCTCGCTTCAAGAGTTATGGCTGGCAGGTTATCAATGAGGTCAATGGCCACAATTCTTCCGAGATCAAGGCTGCTATCGAGGCAGCGCGCCATGACCACAGCCGTCCCACGCTGATCTGCTGCAAGACGGTCATTGGCAAAGGCTCTCCTGGCAAGCAGGGCAGCGAGTCCTGTCACGGGGCGCCGCTGGGTGGCGACGAAGTCGCTGCAACGCGGCTTGCCCTGGACTGGCCGCATGCACCCTTCGTCATTCCGGATAGTGTCTATGCCGGCTGGGATGCCCGTGAGCGGGGCGCGGCTGCAGAAACAGCGTGGAACCGGCGCATGGACGCCTACGCCGAGGCTCACCCGCAGCTGGCGGCTGAATTGCAGCGGCGGTTGGCGGGAGACCTGCCGGCTACCTTCGCTGAGCAGGCCGATGCCTATATAGCACAGTGTCAACAGGAGGGCGCCAGCATAGCCTCGCGGAAAGCTTCGCAGAACTGCCTGAATGCATACGGTCCGCTGCTGCCGGAGCTGCTGGGCGGCTCGGCTGACCTGGCTGGCTCGAACCTCACTATCTGGAGCGGCTCCAGGGCGGTAAGCCGCGACGATGCCAGTGGCAATTACCTCTATTACGGTGTCCGTGAATTCGGTATGGCGGCCATCATGAACGGGATTGCGCTGCACGGTGGCTTCGTCAACTATGGCGCCACGTTCCTGGTGTTCATGGAGTACATGCGCAACGCTGTGCGCATGGCTGCATTGATGAAACAGCAATCGATTTTCGTGTTTACCCATGATTCTATCGGTCTTGGTGAGGACGGACCCACCCACCAACCGGTAGAACAGGTGGCGTCGCTGCGCACTACACCCAATCTGCATACCTGGCGCCCCTGCGACACGGTGGAATCTGCAGTTGCCTGGAAGGCGGCTATTGAGCGGCGTGATGGCCCGGCTGCGCTGGTCTTCTCGCGACAGGGTCTGCCTCACCAGGACCGCGACGCGCAGCAGATCGCGGACATTTCTCGCGGTGGATACATCCTCAGGAACTGCACTGGGCAGCCTGACGCGATTCTTATTGCAACGGGCTCGGAGGTGCACCTGGCGATGGAAGCGGCTGAGCGTCTGCAGTCCGCCGGCAAGCAGGTTCGCGTGGTCTCCATGCCCTGCACAGAGCTGTTTGATGCCCAGGACGCGGATTACCGTGAGTCGGTTCTGCCTTCGGACGTGCTGGCGCGCGTTGCGGTGGAGGCATTGCACGCGGACTACTGGTACAAGTACGTGGGTCTGGACGGGCGGATTGTCGGGATGACCAGTTTTGGTGAATCAGCACCTGCCGGTGACCTGTTCAGGGAGTTCGGCTTCACCGTCGACAACGTTGTGAGTGTCGTGGACGAGGTGCTGATCGACTAGCCGGGCATCTGTAATGGTGCGACTGGCAATCAATGGCTACGGCAGAATAGGCCGGAGTGTACTGCGGGCGCTGCAAGAGAGTCCCTTGCGCTCGCGGCTGCAGGTGGTTGCCATAAACGAGTTGGCAGACGCGCGCACAGTGTTGCACCTCACCCGTTACGACTCCACGCATGGCAGGTTTCCCGGCCAGCTGCAGGGTGACGAGCAGCGGCTTGAGGTCAACGGGGAGCCCATTTCCCTGTTACGCAGCGAAGACATCACCGCTTTGCCCTGGGGTGAGCTGGGCGTTGACCTGGTATTGGAGTGCACCGGTGCCTTCAGTGACCGAGCCACCGCAGCGCAGCACATCGAGCAGGGCGCTGGGAAAGTACTGTTTTCCCAGCCCGGGCAAGCTGATGTGGACGCCACCATTGTCTACGGCGTAAATCAGGATGTACTGCGTGCAGACCACAGCATTGTGTCCGCCGGCTCCTGCACGACCAACTGCATCGTGCCCGTCATCCAGGCATTGTCTGATGCGGTGGGTATCGACAGTGGCACTATTACCACGATTCACTCGGCGATGAACGACCAGCCCGTGCTTGATGCCTATCAT
>JAUIIQ010000170.1 GCA_030431585.1 Gammaproteobacteria bacterium
TCGCTGATCAAAACCTTTGAACACGACAAAAGCCACTTCGACAAACTGGTGGCCAGTCTCTTCCCTCTACTGGAAAAACTCACGTCAGGCCCCGCGGCGCAATTGCTGTCGCCTGGCAAAGACGACGCTTCATCCGGTAACAGGCTCAACTGGGGCCAGGTGATCAAGCATGGCGGCATTGTCTATGTGGGCCTCGATGCCCTGTCGGACCCTGATGTGGCCAGCGCCGTGGGCAATGCCATGTTTGCTGACCTGACCTCGGTGGCGGGTAGCTTGTATAAGGAACGACAGACCGGTGGCACTGCCCCCCGCATTTCGGTCCACGCCGATGAGTTCAATGAACTGGTGGGACGCGAGTTTGTACCCCTGGCGAACAAGGCAGGCGGTGCCGGTTTTCAGCTGACGGCCTACACCCAGACCCTGTCAGACGTCGTGGCCCGGTTTGATTCCCAGGCCAAGGCAGGGCAGGTCGTGGGTAACCTGGGCACCCTGATTATGTTGCGGGTCAAAGAGCGCGCCACTGCAGAGCTCCTGACCAACAGACTAAAGGATGTCGAGATCAATCACCTGATGCTCGAGTCCGGTACCACGGATAGCTCCAATCCGGAAACGGATATCCACTTTGTGTCCAATACCCGGCAAAGGATCACCAGCCAGCGTGTCCCGATGATCCATTCGGGCGACCTGGATGCACTCCCAAAGGGCCACGCCTTCGCCCTGCTGGCAGGCCGGCTCTATAAACTGCGTCTACCGCTGTTTGATGACGACAAGGATCTGCCTACCGGCTTACAGAGCATGGTGGAGTCCATGAAGGGCGATTACGTATCGGCCAACAACCAGGACTGGGCGCGAACCCATCCGATTGCGCCGTGGGAGGTGGCATGAGCGAGCATCGGTCCTCCCCAAAGCAGACCAAGTCGGACAAGCCGGTCGTCCATGAGCGCGGTGCAATTACCCGGCTGTTGGGTACGGCCACGGCGCTATTGGCCGCGGTGTTACTCGCCGTCGGTGTGTCTGTACTGATCGAGTGTCTCGGTATCGCATTGGGGTGGTGGCCTGCCAATCATGCCATGACCTTATTGATACGGGAGCGCGGCTATATCGAGGCCATTGACCAATACCCGTTGACGGCACTGACACCCCTGGCAGTGGCCGATTCAGCATCCGAGGAATTCGATGGACTTTGGCAAGCCGTGTTCAATAGCCGCGGCATAAACAGCTACCTCACAGCGACAATCAATACCGCCAAGCTGGTCCTGCTGCGCCTCACTATCTGCCTGTTTGTCCTGCCCGGATTCGCCCTCATAGCCCTGGTGGCGTTCTACGATGGATTGGTTGCCCGCGATATCCGCAAATACACCGGCGGCCATGAGAGTAGTTATGTCTTTCACAAGGCCAAGCGCTGGATCGTACCCAGTCTGCTGCTGACGATCTCCGCTTATCTGATGTTGCCGTTCTCGTTGCGACCGGTGGTGATTTTCGCGCCATCAATGTTGTTCACCGGCTTGATGATTTACATCGCCACCAGCCGCTTCAAGAAGTTTTTGTAGAAGGAAACTGAATAGCCATGCCACTGATGAACGCTGACCAGAATGCCGCCTTTGACGCCGCCAACTCGGGCGTGAGCTTCAGTGCCGGTGAGACCGGTTTGTTTGTAATTTCGGTTGGCGTCGTCCTGATGCTGACCTGGTGTGCCTGGGTAGCCATCAGCAGCTACCGGGCCCTGAGTAATCCAGGTGCTTCAGTACCGGATGCCGCCGGCAAAATCGTCCGCGCGGTCTTTGTTGTGATGATGGTGATCGCTGTCATGGCACTTTAATTCAACTCCACAAAGGGATCTGACTATGCATAACGAAACTACACCGGTAGGGGGTACAACCCATGACACGAACCCCCGCAAACCTATCAAACAGCGATGGCGACAGGCCACGGCCCTCGTCGGAGGCCTTGTACTGAGCAGCGGCCAGGCACTGGCACAGCTGCCCACCACGGCCCCGCCCAGTCGCGGCACCACGGCGGGTAACTACATCCAGCTGATGCAGGACTACGCCTACGACATCTTCATCTTCCTGGGCCTGGCCATCGCCACCCTGGCGTTCTTTGTTGTCTCCAAAAACACCATCGGTGCCTACGGTGAGGTACAGGACGGCAAGGGCACCTGGGGGCAACTCGGCGTCAACTTTGGCGCCGGTGTATTGCTGCTGGTGTTCGTCGTGTTCCTGCTCACCGAAGCCGGCAACATTCTCTAAACGATGGACGCGAGGAGAGACATCGAGTTTATCCCGGACCGGCTCAATGAAGAGCCGGTTGTCTTCCTCTCGATGACCAATTCAGAAATCAAACTGTCGTTGATGATCTTCTTCGTCTTTTGGACCCCGATCTGTCTGGTCGTGGGCCTGCTCGTCGGCAAGGTGCTGCTGTCGCTGGCCTGCGTCGCCGGCATGGTGTTTGCGAGTATGTGGCTGGCCGGTAAGCGCCTCCGAATCATCAAGCGCGGCAAACCCAAGCAGTACCACATGCTAGCCCTGCAAGCCTGGCTGCAGGATCGGGGGCTCACCAGGCAAGTACTCATCAGAGAAAGCCGGACCTGGGATATCCGGCGCTGGCGAACAGCCCCAAAGAGGCCAACAAGGAGAAGGACGTGAGTCGCTACGACAACCTGGTCCATACCAAGGACATGATGATCAAGTTATTGCTCGGGGCAGTGCTGGCCCTGGTGCTGTTGCTGGCCCTGGCGTTATTGGGCTGGGCGAGGGCGCCCAGCGCTATCACACTGTATTACCCACCCGATCTCAGCACCGGCGCGGCACAACAGCTGGGGGATATCCCCAAGGCGAACATCTACAGCTTTGCCTTCTATATTTTTCAGCAGCTCAATCGCTGGCCCAATGACGGCCAGGACGATTACTTCGAGCGGATTCATACCTTAAAAAATTACCTGACGCCCGGCTGCTTTGAAGAGCGTCTGAGTGACCACCATGCGCGGGATCGCAATAACGAACTGCTGGGAAGAAGCCGTGCGGTCTGGGAAATCCCCGGCAGGGGCTTTACCCCGAAACGCGTAAGAGCCACCTCCAACGACAGCTGGGTGGTGGGCCTGGACCTGCATGTACAGGAGACCTATCGGGGCGAGCGCGTAAAAGACCGCCTGATTCACTTCCCGATCAGTGTCGTTATCTACGACGTGGATCCTGAACTCAACCCCTGGGGATTGGCCCTGGATTGTTACGCGGCACGGCCGCAATTGATTGAAGTCGCGGAGGACAGCGAGGCATGAAACAGACAACAGCAGCCATTATCGGCATGGCGCTCACGGTCATCGCCACCACGACCCAGGCAGGCACCGTGGTGTGGAAGAAGACACCTATCCCGGTTGATCTAGTCGTCGGCGTCGAACAGATGGTGGTGCTTCCGCAGGATGGTGCGGTGGGCCTGCCGCCAGCACTGGCCAATACCCACATATTCCGAACCCTGGTCACCGGCGGCACCGCCTACTGGACCGCACTGGAGGCCTTTGACAACAACCGCATCAAGGTGCGCCTCGACAGTGGCGAGTACATCCTGTTCGATGTCAGCGCGCGAGTCGAGAAATCCCCGCCTGCCTCACAGGAATCGATTCAGGTGGTACTGGCCAACGAAGGCGTACCTCAACGCCATAACATGGCGCAGACAGGTAATCGCCAGGCACCGGCCACGCTGTTCGAACTGATCCGTTATGCCGCCCAGGAAGTGTATTCGCCAGTACGGTTGGTGGCGCCGGTACCCGGTGTCCGTCCGGTCCCCGTGGGTTTATCGGGCAACATGACGGCGCTCTACGACCAGGGCAAACACCCGGGCCTGATCCTGCAGCCCCACAGAGCCTGGTCCGTCGACGGGCTCTATGTCACCGCCTTTATCGTCACCAATGAGCATACCCACCGGATGGTGCTGGATAACCGCAAGGTCAGGCATGCACCGGGCGCACGACGCAATGGGGTTGCACCGCATTTTGTCGCCAGCACGTTCTTTGAGACGGACCTGGCACCACGGGGCAACCCTGGCAATCGCACCACGCTGTTCGTGGTGACCGACCAACCGATCCGGTCTGTCGTGCGGGGGATCTAGTCATGGGCCAAAACAAGATAGTGCAATACGGCGCCGTACTGTTGCTGGTCGGGGCGGTACTGCTCGCCATGAAATCCTGCAACGGGAAATCGACCCTCAACGATGACACCATCAATGTCGGTGGTGGCGAGCAGCTGGGTAAAGAAGCCCTGGCCGGCCTCGGCATTGAAGGCGATACCGAAAAAGACATTGTCGCCACCCTGATCGGCGAAGTGCGCAACATGAAAGACGGCATGAATGAACTCCGTAAGGAAAACACCGCACTGCGGGCCGATAACGCCGAACTCAAGGGCATGGAACAGACCATTGGCCGCCGTATGGCCGTCAAACTGACGGAAGCGGAAAAGAAGGTCGCTTCCCAGTCCGAGGCGGAATACAACAGCATGCTGCGCCGGCTGGAAGAAGCGGAAAAGCTGCTCCAGAAAACCCAATCCCAGCGCGGTAGAGCAGGCAACACCCAAACAGGCAGCGTCGAACCCCTGGACACCGTCTGGATCCAGCCATTGGGCAAAGCCGGTGATGACAGCGGCCTGCTCGACAGTCTGAACATTGCAGGTAAAGACCTGCGCGGCAAGATGGCGCTGGATGAGTTGCCCGGAATAAGCGGCAGAAGAAGTACCCAGGAAGCGCTGATTCCGTACTACACCATTCCCCGCAACGCGACCCTGATCAATTCCACGGCGATGACCGCCCTGGTGGGCAGGGTGCCGATCGGTGGCCAGGTGACCGATCCCTATAGCTTCAAGGTCATTATCGGCCGGGAAAACCTGATGGCTAACGGCATCGAACTGCCGGATGTGGCCTATTCGATTGCCAGCGGCAAAGCGGTGGGTGACTGGACCCTCGGCTGTGTTCGGGGAGACATCTTTTCAATTACGTTTGTGTTTGAGGACGGGACCATCCGTACGGTGCCCAAGGCCGAGGATATCTACGAGGGGACCGCCAGTGGGCGGGACATCAAGATCGGTGAATTGTCCGATGCCTTCGGTAACCCTTGCGTCGTCGGTGAACGTATTACCAACGCCTACACCTACCTGGCCCAGCGCATGGGCGTGGTGGCGACCTCTGCGGCAGCAGAAGCTGCGGCGGCCAGCCAGACCACCCAGACCACGACCGTCGACGGCAGCGGCACAGGCGTCATCACCGTCGTCGACGGCTCTACCTCCGATTACATACTGGGCAAAACCATTGCCGACGGTTCCATGGAAGTCGCCCGTTGGCTGGACGAACGCCAGGCCCAACAGTTTGATGCGATCTACGTCAAACCCGGCGCCATGGTCAGCATGCACATCACCGAGCAAATCGAAATCGACTACGACCCACAGGGTCGCAAGACCCATCACGGGGCCCTGTTAGGAGGACACTATCGTGAACTGGACTAAACACACTGCAGCCAGCGCCAGCCTTATCGCCTTATTGGCCGGGTGCGCCAACCAGGAGACCATCCTGCCGCCGGCAGAACGGGAGATGATCGATATCTACCGGCAAGCGATGAACCAGGTGCAAGGGCCATCAGTACCGGCTTTCGATCCGACTGTCATCTGTTCCAGCCTGGTGCTCGAAGAACCGACCGAGGAGTGCCAGAAGAAACTCCAAATGCATGCTGAAACTGCCTATCGGCAACTCGATGAGGTCGAGCCCGAACAGCCGCTGGACTATGTGGAATACACTCGCACCGCGCTCACAGAACTCGACAACCTGTTCCCCCGGCACGACAACCCGGACATGGTCATCTATGTGTATCCGCACCTCGCGACACGTACGCGTGCACCCATTCCGGGCTACACCACGGTCATTCCCTTGTATGAGCGCATCGAGTATCGCCTGCCAGGAGAGTCAGTCCTGATGACGCCCGTGCCTGAGGAAACTGCAGCGGCAGCGGGAGAATCGCGATGACCGCGCGGCAGCCGATTGACGAACCCAGGGTCGAGGTGAAGAAACAGCCTCTGCCCAAATCCCAGGGCAAGGGCCCCTACAAACGAGAACGTTCTTTTATCGACTTCCTGCCCTGGGTGGAATACCTCGATGATCATCAAGCCGTGCTGCTGGAAGACGGACACTCAGTGGGAGCGGTGTTCGAGATCGACCCTATTGGCACCGACGGCCGTAGCCAGGAGCACCTGTCCTCGGTCCGGGATAACCTGGAAGAAGCGTTGCAGGATTCGTTTGAGGAGTACGACCATGCCCCCTGGATCCTCCAGACCTACACCGTGGATGACACGGATCTTGATAGCCTGGTTGATGAAATAGCGGCCTACGCCAGAGAGGATGCACGAGAGACTGAATACACCCGGACTTACCTGGAGGTCCTGAAAAACCACTACGACGGGATTACCCGCGAGGGTGGCCTCTTTATGGATGACACAGTCTCCCAGACCACTTGGGGTGGCATGGATCGGCGTAACTACCTGGTCATCTACCGCAAACTCCAAAAAGGTGGTGGCAGGAAAGCCAAACTGGAGGAGGGGGACCTCGAAGCCTCCCTGGTCAACCTCAACGAGGTGCTGGAGAAGTTTACCCATGCTTTGAAACCCTCTGGGGCCAAACTGCGCAGGCTTAATGGTGACCAATTTCACGACTGGTTACTGGATTTCTTCAATCCTGGAACTGGCCTGTTCGGTGGCGATAGAAAAGCCTTTCTGCAAAAGGCCCGAACCCGAGGCGACTCGCTGCCCTATGGGGACCAGTTCGCCGAAAGCCTGTTTTACGATCACCCCAGGAGCGATGCCGAGCATGGTTGCTGGTGGTTTGGCGAGAGCGCCCTGCGCTGTATTTCCATTGACGGCATCCGCAGACGACCGGCAGTCGGCCATGTCACCGGTGAAACCAACCGTGGCGACGCCACCAATGCCCTGATGGATATGCTGCCACCGGGTAGTGTGTTTGTCAGCACCATCGTCGTGATCCCCCAGGACACACTGGACGGCCATATCGATGATATCGAGGAATCAGCCATTGGCGATAACTCGGAGTCGACACAGGTGCGCAAGGACTGCGAAAAGGCCAGAGAGATTCTGGGACTACGTCACAAGCTGTACCGGGCCCAATATGCGGTCTACCTACGGGGCGATTCGATCAGAATTTTGGATGAGCGAACCAATGCTGTACGTTCAAGACTGCTCAACTATGGGTTTCGGGCCATAGCACCCCGGGATGACTTTACTGCACTCGATGCGTTGATCCGTAACCTGCCTATGGTCTATGACGCGGACCGCGATGCCCGGGAGGGCTGGCGGGGTGCCCAGATCACCGTGGTGCAGCATATCGCCAATCTGTCCTGCTTCTTCGGGCGCAGCCAGGGGACAGGCAACCCGGGCATCGCCATGTTCAATCGCGGCGGTGAGCCCCTGTTCTTTGACCCACTCAACGCAGAAGACCGCCAGAAAAATGCCCACATGTTGATCCTGGGGCCGTCTGGTGCAGGTAAATCGGCGACGCTAGTCAGCATGCTGGCCCATGTCATGGCCATGCACCGGCCGCGGCTGTTCATTAT
>JAUIIQ010000171.1 GCA_030431585.1 Gammaproteobacteria bacterium
GTCCATTCTGGCCCAGCGTTGATGTGCTAACGGTGTAGCGGGGCTATTGTCAGGAAAAAATCATGGCCAGATCGTTGTGTAAGTGGAAGAAGAAAGAGATTGAAAAAGGTCTCCATGAATTGGCTCATATCGTGGATAAGCCGCGTTATGTGTGCAGAGACTGCGCCCGGTCAGCCCATGACAAGGGCCATCTGTGCAAGCCGACGAAGTTACCCCTGACCTAGTCGGACCCAGGCTATCGGGTTCCCCGTAGCGCAGCAGAGCTGCCTTCTCCCGGGCCGCGCGAGCGGGTTTGCATTGGCGCGCGCAAGTAGCCAAACTGTGCGTCCTGTTATTCTCCTGGACGCTTTTCGTGGAACTCGTTGTATTCGATCTGGACGGCACGCTCCTTAACAAGGACTCGGCAATCTCGGACTACACCAGCGAAACCCTGCGACTTCTCGCTGAACACGAAATTGCCTACACGGTTGCCACTGGGCGCACGCTTCACAGCGCCAGGTCCGTGCTGGGCGGGAATGACTTTCTTCTGCCGCAGGCCTACAAGAATGGCGTGATGACCTGGCACCCCGAAGAGAAACGCTTTACCAATGGTGCGATGCTCACCATAGCTGAGCTGGACCACGTAGTAGGCGCCTTTGTGCGCGCCAACGTCACTCCGTTTGTCTTTACCCTGGATAAAAGCCAGGGAGGCACTGTTTATCATCCACCTATGACCTCGCCAATTGAGGAGGAACTCATCCGCAATGCGGGGCTGGGTGATAACTTCACGGTACGCACCCTGGAGGAATTACCTGCGCACGCGCTGATTACGCATGTCAATGCCATAGGCCCCGGCGATGCGATAGAGACAGTGCTGCAGAGCGTGGAGAGCGAACCGCACCTGGTGGCTTATTCCGGAACTATACGGGACGGTCGACAGTGGCGTTGGCTGGACATACACCATAGTGATGCGAGCAAAGGCGGCGCTATTGCAGAGATGAAAGAGTTGTTGGGCATAGAGCGGGTGATTTGCTTTGGCGATAGTGACAACGACCTCAGCATGTTTGAGATGGCTGATGAGAGCTATGCGCCGGCAAACGCCAATGAGCTGATCAAGGCTGCTGCGACAGCGGTAATAGGCCATCATGATGAAGAGGGAATTGCCCGTTTTCTGCGAGAACGTTTCAACCTGACACCTGGCTGACGCGCCAGTCGCAGCCGAACTTAGTTCCCTGACTCAGCCTCGCGCAGTTTTTCCAGAGCCATCTCAACAAGTTGTCTGTTGTGCGATATCAGGTCAGACAGTAACCCCGCAACAAATACCGTGAAACCCATCGTTAACAGCGCAGCTCCCATCACCAGGGACTGCACGTGGCCAGCACCGTCTCCGGCGGCGTAGGCGAACAGGAAACGCAGTATAGGCAGTAAACCCGCTGCGCTCAGCACCGTACCCAGGTAGAAGAAAAAGCGCATTGGCCGGTACATGGCATACATACGCACGATGTTAACCATCTGCCGGGATACAAACTGGGGTATGTTGCGGAACAGGCGTGATTCCCGGGTTTTGGGATTGGTGCGTACCGGTACGCTGATGACTCTCATCTGCTTGTTACCGGCCTGGATGATCATCTCCACCGTGTAGCTGAAGGCGGACAGCATATTGAGCTTCAGCGCCGCCGGTCGCGAAATAGCACGGAATCCAGATACGGCATCGCGCACGTTGACGCCGGAAAGTGAACGCACTACATGGCTGCCCAGCCACTGCAGGATCTTCTTGGTTGTGCTGAACTCGGGATTGTTAGCGGTCTGCCTGTCGCCGATAACGATATCAGCGCGCTGTTCGAGAATAGGTTGTACAAGATCCTGCACGCTGCCACCACTGTACTGCCCGTCACCATCGGTATTGACGATGATATCCGCGCCTTCCTTCAGCGCCCTGTCCAGGCCGGAACGAAATGCCCTGCCCAGCCCCTGGTTACTGGTATGGCGGACTATGTGATGAACTCCCAGGGACCTCGCTACTTCAGCGGTGTTGTCACTGCTGCCGTCGTCAACGACCAGGACCTCTATGCAATCGATACCCTCTATTTCACCGGGCAGTTCAGCGAGGGTCGCCGGTAGTGTGTCTTCCTCGTCCAGACAGGGAATCTGAATAATTAGTTTCACTGGTATTTCCCCAACTCGTTACGTTGATGATTGTTTGCAGCGACAGGCACCTGACGCTGACCTATTCACACTGGTATACCTGGTCTTCCACCTGGCCCTGGCATCACACCCTGCGTAATGGTCAGTACCAGGCAGACAGATCCCGGTCGATGAGCTCTTCCAGTTCGACAATACTCTCTTGCAACTCGGCTGTTAACTCGGCTCGCAGTTCAGCCGGTAATGGGGCGCTGCGTCTGGTTGTTTGCCTGCTGCTTGCGAGGTAGCGGAATATTCTGCCTCGCCAGCGCAGGGGCAGTATCGGTAGCAAATGGCTGCGCAGAGCCGAAGAGCGCAGCCAGATGCTGCGCAGTAGCGGATTACTTATCTCACCAGTCTGGTTGTGAATCACAGCAGTATCCGGCTTGAACCCGGGATCCACATCCAGAAAGGTATACAAGTCCCGCATCACCTCATCCGGGCTCGCCTTCAGGTCGTCGAACAGTACTATTTTAATCTGTTGCCTTGGGAATGTGTCGAACCAACAGCGCAGATGCCGGGCGTAGAGGCTTTTATAGCGATGAATGCAGGACCAGTGGCCAGCCTCCCTTCTTCGGGCGTCGTCGCGCCAGGCAGCGAGAAAGTCTGTCTCAGGTTCAATACCGCTGTAACGGGAACGGTGGAAGGACGACCAGGCCCTCTCCACCGGTTGCCGCAATATAAACACCAGTCGGGCATCGGGAGTGAGGTCGCGAATGCCGGCGCAGGCCTGGGGATGCAGCATATAATTGATCGAGGCCTCGCCAACAATTCTGGCCTGGCCGGCGTGCCTGAATAACCCGCGATAGGTCTCCAGGTCCTTGATGGAGGTGGCATAGTATTGGTCGAGTCCCGGGCCTGCATACGGTACTCCTCCATAACCGTAGCTGAAGTAGTTGGGCTCCTTCACCGAGGACATGTATATCTGCGGATGCGCCCGACAATACGCCTCCAGCGAGGTAGATCCGCAGCGAGCGCCCCCGGCGATATAGAAATTTGGCATGCTCAAGCTGCGTTCACTCCAGAGACGTTCTGCTGCCGTTTGAGGCAGCTGACAGCGATTGGATTACTGAATGGTAATCATCAAGCAGGCGTGACCGCAAATGCTGTGCTTTGGCTCGCAGTTCCATCGACGTGTTCTCCCGGCTCGCGAGCAGGGCATCGGCAGCCGCCAGAACGCTTACTATGCCCTCTGATGACAGGATGGGTAGTACGGCCGTGGTGTAACCGAGGTCGGCGACAAAGCCATCGGTCTTGTGCGTTGTGGCCGCCAGAGGCAGGAACGCGGTGCCCATCTGGGTGGCAAATACCGCGCCATGGTAGCGATCGCTGATCAGCAGGTCGGCTTTGCCGATGGATGCCTTCAGTGCCGCCAGGTCCTCGTCTTCACCGGTTAAATCCAGCCCGGTAGCATCTTGCAGGCGCTTGCGTACAGGTGGATCGTATTTGCGACAACCGCAGAGGTAGACAATGCGGGCATTGAATCGCGAACGCATTTGCGCAATCAGTTCAGCCCACGCTGCGATGTCCGGCTCTCGGTCGCCACGCACTTGTATGGCGATGAGTGGCTTATTGCTCTTGTTTCGGGTTGCAACTGGTGTGTCTGCGGCGAAGGCAGCGTCGGGCACAACGAGGATACGTTCGGCCGGAACCCCCAGGGCGACCAGGCGGTCTCTGGATTGAGTCTCCCTGACGGCATGCACGGTGACAGCACGCATCACTGGCGCGACCCAGGCCAGCAGCTCCGGGCGGGTTACTGCGAAGCTGTAGTTGACCAGGGCGGTTGGGCGCCCGGCCATGTGCGCTGCATCCAGCGCAAACAGACGGCCAGGAAGGTAGCGTGACAGGTGATCTGCCAGCAACCCTCCCGCGTTCATGACAACTGCGTCGCAAGCGGCCAGATTCTGCGCGAACTTCCGTGCTGCCAAAGCGGGGAAAAGTCGTGGTTGCAGCGCTTCCCTTCCTGTTTGGCCGGTGCGTCGCAGGGTTGCCCGGTCCAGCGGTGTCCACAGCGGCAGCCACGCCAGCGCGGGGCCGAACAGCAGTCTGCAGAGGGCTTGCTGTAAAGGAGCACTGGATGCCGCCTGGCGGCTGAAGCTATCCCGCCAGTGTTGCCACCTCTGTTCCGGGGTCTGGCTCCCTGTGCTGAGCTGTCGCCATGTTTTCCGTGGAAAGCTGTTCCACTCGTCATAGATCAATGAGCCGGAGTGCGTCTCGCCTAGCAGTCTGCTCAAGCCTTGCTGCAGCGCCACGTCGCCAAGGTTGGGCATGTTGAGGGTGTACCTGCCAGGCGGAACCAGTACAAAAAGTGTTCCAGCGCTCAATGTTGGCCTCCTGCCAGGCGGCGATGTAATCCCAGTAATGCCAGCAGCCAGCAAAGTGCTCCGAACCCGGCACCGAAAATGAGGGACCCGGGTGCAGGGTTGATAATGCATAAGATTGTGGTCATGCCCATGGCGGCAGCGATACCGCCCACCGCTGCCAGTGCGGCGTTACGCAGTGCATGCATGTGACCCGCCGCCAGCGCGGACTGGCAGAGCAGTGCGGCGGGTGTCAGCGGAAGTAACAGTGCCAATAATCCCAGAGTAAGCAGGTCTGCGGCGGCTGCCAGATCGGGGCCGAAGATCAGTTCTATCAATGGCTCTGCCGCCAGATGAGACAGTGCGGCCAGTAGCAGCACTACCGCCATACTCGCTGGCACCAGTCGACGCAGATAGTGGTGACCGGTTGCATGCTGGCCCCTGCTGGCAAGGTAGGGCAGGGCCACCGTTCCGATGGAGTTGGGTAGCGCGACCATTACCTGCAACAGCTGCATTGCCAGAGCAAACTGGCCCAGCAGTTCGCTGCTGCCGAGAATATGGCGCCCGGCTGTCAGTGGTCCTTGCAGCAAACCGACGAGTGCCAGGGCACATAGCATGATAGGAAAAGATTGCCTGAGCAATGCACTGGCGTCCATTTGCTGCCAGTTCCACGCAGGTCTGACCACGGTGCGGCTGACCCACCACAGTGAGAGAAGGGCTTGTAACCACCAGTTGACGGCGTGGATAAGCAGTAGGCCGGTCAGTGATACGCCCGCATTCAGGGCGAGGGTGGCCACAAGCAATTCGCCAGGGCGGAACAGCACCTCCAGCATCACCACGTGCCGGGCGCGACGGTTCGCCACCAGAACATGGTTACACCATGACGCGAAGCCTCGGCCCGCCAGCGCCAGGGCTGCGAGGTAGAAAAGATGCTGGATAGCGGCGTCCGGTTCTGAGCCGATAGTGACCGCGAGGAACAGGCACAGCAACAGCGGTAGTAGCAGCCCGCGAAACGTCCACAGGCGGTGTGTCATCTGCCTGCCTGCATCGGCGGATTGTCCGTACGCGCGGCTCAGCAGCACCTGTGAGCCCATGTTAAACGCGGGAAGAAAGAGAATACCCCAGGCGTGCACATAGGCCAGAATGCCGTAGAGGTCTGCCCCCAGAGCACGCACTACGAGTACCACGTAAGCTAAACGGCTGGCCTGCGCTACCAGTCGCGCGGTGTAAAGCAGGCCGCCGCCTCGCAATATGGGCGTAAGCGGCGAGCCGGGGTGCGCTTGACTAGTCAAACCCGTTGCGCGCGCCGGGCGCAGAGCAGGGCAGTGTATGCCGCCAGATGTTGGTCCGTGGCCAGATCGCTGCGGTTGGTGCTGGCTACATATGCCGCTCCGGCCTGGCCAAGCTCCCGCCAGCGGTTGTTGCTCAGCAGGGCCTTGATGGCGGCGTGATAATCCTGGTCGGGGCAATGTCGGCCGAATTGACTGGCGAAGCCATCGGGATCGTGGGGGCTGACAATCGCGCAGCCGTGCGCGGCGGCTTCGATGAACACATTGGGCAGGCCCTCGCGTGCTGCGCTGTTCACCATAATCCATGATTTTGAAAAAACCGAAGACAAAGCGTTCGAAGAAAACTGGTCGATAAAACCCAGCATACGAATATTGGGCAAGTGGCCAAAGCGGGCGACCAGTTCCTCCCCGTAGCGCGGGTCCTGTGCGGTCCCGGCCACCAGAAACTCGACATGTGGAAAATCTGCCGCCAGTGAGAGGAACTTGTCCGGGCGTTTGCGACGGTCCAGCCGACCCACATAGCAAATGGTAGCCTGAGCAGATTTTTGAACCGGCTCCACCGGCATCGCGATGGGTGTTGGCATGAACTGCGGAGAGTTCGCCAGGCGGTACTTATTCTTTACTTTCTCCACCAGTGAATTTGCCGGAACGAATACCCTCTCGGCATGACGCACGGCCCTGCGCGTGAAGGGGTTTTCGTAGAACGCGGCAGTGCGCAGCAGCCCGAGTCGCGTGTGCGAAGGGTACCTGAATTCCACGCACCAATCGCGGAAGTTACGCGGGTCGCGACAGGTAACAACATGGATGCCCCGGGGTACCGCTCTCTGGGCAATATAGCTACTCAAGGAGGGTTCCTGGGAGTGAAAAATATCCGCTTTGACAGATTGGAACAGTGCGTCGCAGCGCAGAATATCGGAGCGTGCAAAAGTGCGCACTGTCATGCCGTCAATGTCGCTCTCGGAGGCCGTTGTCCCCACCGGCTGTGGCATGACGACGGTAACCCGGTGGCCGCGGTTCACCAGGTTTCGACCCAGGCTGCGGGTTGCAAAGCCAAAGCCGCCGGCAACGCCAAAACCCAGCAGTTCACTTGCTATCAGGCAGATATGCAAACTGTCGCCATGCATTGTTTCAGTTGACCGCTTCATACTTCAAGGTCTTTCCGTGGATGTTGCAGCAACATCGGCGCTCAGCACAGATAAGAAAACGCTGGCATGTCTGTCGGCTATCACGCTCCAGTCAAACTCTCCGGCCTTGGCCAGAGCGGCCCTGGAGTAGGAGCGTCGCCGGTCAGAGTTTGAAAGCAGTTCCGCCAGAGCCAGGGCCAGTGCGTGGCTGTCGCCCGGGGGTACGAGCATGCCATTGTAACCCTCTTCAATAAACTCGGGAATGCCGGCCAATCGGCTGGCAATGGCCGGCAGGGAGCAGGCTGCGGCTTCCAGCAAGGTAACGGGCAATCCGTCCTTGTCGCCGTCCCTGCTGTGCACGCTGGGCAGCGCGATAATATCTGCAGCCGCAAAATAAGCGGGGAGAGACCGGTGGTCCCTGGACCCCAGAAAATGCACCCTGTTTGCCAGATCAAGGCGCTTTGCCTGGGCCAGCCATTCATCGCGCGCCGGACCATCGCCAATGATGACCAGTTGCGCCCCGGACAAGCCCGCCAGCGGTTCTGCCAGCGCGTCCAACAGAACATTCACACCCTTCTTTGGTGCCAGTCTCCCGACAAACAGTATCACCGGACCCTGCGGTGGCATATCGGCCGGTCGGGAGGCTTTGCTGGCGGCGTTGGCGAAATGCGCGCAGTCCACACCCATGGGTATATGGTGGAATCGCGAGTCCGTGTTG
>JAUIIQ010000172.1 GCA_030431585.1 Gammaproteobacteria bacterium
AAGGAATGGCGCGAGACAGTGCTTTTCTGGCTCGCAACTGACTGAGGGGAACCCGGAGGGTCGAGGTGATCAAACGCTGAATTCAGGTGCTCTCCCGGCGACCTGGAACGTCACAGGGAGTATAGGTAGTGGATAGTGATGTCGAAATGGAAGGAGGAGGCCACGAATGTGGGGTAAGCCTTCCGAGGGCGTGGAAGTTTGTTTTCAACCGCGGAAGGCTTACCCCATTTGTGGCCTCCGCTTTGTTTGAATGCCTCATTCCCCGCTAATGTGCGATGAACCTCTTTTTGCCCATGGATGGCCTGTCGGTCAGTCCCCGGAAGGCAGTAGAGCCTGCCTGCTTTTTCCTAATCTTCATCCTCATGGACGCTTTCGTCCGTCAACCATGCATCGAGCACGGCAATCAGCTGCTCATGACCACTATGCTTCAAGGCTGAGAAAAGCTGAACGCTGACGAGGTCTTCGTGGGCCTTCATGGCTTTGCGCACTGCCAGCAGGCTATTGTTTGCCGGGCCCTTTTTCAGCTTATCTGCCTTGGTCAGCAAGATGTGCACGGGCATGTGGGCCGCTATTGCCCAGTAGAGCATCTGTTCATCGAAGGGTTGCAGGGGATGGCGGACATCCATGAGCAGGATCATGCCGCGCAGGCACTGACGTTTGGCGAGGTAATTCTCCAGCTGTCGCGTCCATTCCTTCTTTACCGCGACCGGCACCTTGGCAAAACCATAACCGGGCAGGTCAACCAGGCGCTGACTTGAGGATAGTTCAAAAAAGTTGATGAGCTGCGTGCGACCCGGTGTTCTGGATGTCTTCGCCAGTTTCTTGTTGTTGGTTAAGCTATTGATTGCACTGGATTTTCCGGCGTTCGAGCGGCCGGCAAAGGCGACTTCCCAGCCTTCGTCCGGCGGGCACTGATGGAGCTTGGCAGCGCTGGTCAGGTATTGCGCCCGGCGATAGTTGGGAGTGGGCGCTGTGGGCGTTTGATCCTGATCAGTCATTGTGAGGTATTGCCTTTGTAGGTGTAAGCATCTCGTATATAATGCCACAGCTTTTTTCACCTGTTATCAAATGCTTGCGAGGCAGAACCGCCTCGAAACCAACCGAGAGGTCTCTCATGAAAAAGATATTTGCCGCTGCCCTGATGTTTGTTGCCGCTGGTGCCATGGCTGAACCCGATATGGGCAAGTACAACAAAAGCTGCGCAGTGTGCCACGCTACCGGCGCCGCTAACGCACCCAAGACTGGCGACGTTGCCGCGTGGGAGCCGCGTCTGGCCAAGGGCATGGAGGCGCTTGTCGCCTCTGTTAATAACGGCATGAACGCGATGCCCCCCAAAGGCATGTGCTTCGACTGCTCCGCAGAGGATTACGAGGCCCTGATCGAGTACATGGCCAAGCCCGCTGAGTAAACCGACAGCGCATCTACGTTTCTCTGGATCTGGAATCATCATGAAGAAAGTTGTAATTCTGGCCAGCCTGCTCATGGGCTGGACGCAAACAGTTGCCGCGCAGACAGGTGATCCTGCTGTAGGCAAGGAAATGAGCGTTACCTGCAGCGCCTGTCACGGTGCCGATGGCAACAGCGCTGTCCCAACCTTCCCAAAGCTGGCGGGCCTGGGTGAGAAGTATCTGCTCAAGCAGCTCAAGGACGTGCGCGACGGCGCAAGGCCAATACCCACGATGGTAGGGCAACTGGACGCCATGTCTGATCAGGATCTGGCTAATCTTGCCGCCTATTACGCGGCGCAGCCGCGCTCCGGTGGTCAGGCTGACCCTGCGCTGGTTGCTTTGGGTGAGAAGGTTTATCGTGCAGGCGTTGCTGACCGCAAGGTGGCTGCCTGTGCTGCCTGCCACTCACCCAACGGCAAGGGTAATGCACCAGCCGGTTTCCCACCTCTGGCTGGGCAGCACGCGGATTACATCGCCGCGCAGTTGCGCGCCTATCGTAAGGGCTATGAAGATGAGTCTGGCCGCACCAATGATGGCGATGCCATGATTATGCGCACCAACGCCTTCGGCCTTTCTGATAAGGAAATCGATGCTGTAGCGAGTTACGCTTCTGGCCTGAAGTAAGCGCTCGCGCCTCGAGAGAGGTGGCACCCGGCCACCTTTTTCCAACTCTTCGCGAACGCTACGCCCATTCAGTTGTCTTACTGGTGCATCTGTTTAAAGGAGAATGTTTACCATGCTCAAGCGCGTATTGCTGACGTGTACCCTGTTGCTGCTGCCCTTTGCCGCGCAGGCTGAAGAAGCCTATGTTGCCGGCAAAGACTATGATGTTATCTCTCCGGCCATCCGCACGGCTGACCCGGAAAAAATCGAAGCCGTTGAGTTTTTCTGGTATGGCTGTGGTCATTGTTACAACTTCGAGCCGGTGCTGGCTCAGTGGAAGAAAACCCTTGATGAAGACGTGAGCTTCCGCGGCATTCCCGCTATGTGGGGCGGCGCTATGGAGCAACATGCCAAAGCCTACTACGCGGCCAGGGCACTGGGTGTGGCCGAGAAAATGGACCAGGTGATTTTTCAGGCGTTGAATGTTGATCGCAAGCAGCTGCGCTCTGACAAGGAAATCGCTGAGCTATTTGTGCAAAACGGTGTCGCTGAAGAGGATTTCTTCAAGGCATACAATTCCTTTGGTGTCAGCAGCCAGGTGCGTCAGGCTGATGCTACCGCGCGGGCGGCGAAAATCACTGGCACGCCGGCGATGATGGTGAACGGTAAGTATCTTATCGGGCCGCGTAAGGCTGGCAGTACCGCCAACATGCTGAAGATAGCCGACTTCCTGATCGAGAAAGAGCGCGCCGCTGCCAATGAAGGTTGAAGGCTAGATCTTTAACCATGCAGGTACCGGCAGGCCCTTGTTTTCCAGGAATACGGGATTGAACAGCTTGCTCTGATAGCGCGTGCCATAGTCGCAAAGGATAGTGACTATGGTGTGCCCCGGCCCCATTTCCTGTGCCAGGCGAACCGCCCCGGCAATATTCAGGCCGGAGGACCCTCCCAGGCACAGGCCCTCGTTGCGCAGTAAATCAAAAACGTAGGGCAGAGCCTCGCTGTCGCTGATCTGGTAGGCGCTATCGACCTCCGCTGCGGCGATATTATCGGTGATGTGGTTGATCCCCACGCCCTCTATGATTGATCCCCCTTCACTGGGGTTCAGCTCCCCCCGCGTGAAATGATTGAACAGGGACGCCCCGCAGGGGTCGGCCAGCGCAATTTTTACCGCCCGTTTCTTGGCTTTCAAGGCAGCGGATACACCCGCCAGTGTGCCACCGGTCCCCACGGCACAGACGAAACCGTCAACCTGGCCTTCGGTTTGTTCCCATATCTCGCGTCCGGTCGTGCTGGCGTGTATCTCCCTGTTGGCGGGATTATCGAACTGTCGCGCCCAGATAGCGCCATGCTCTTCTTTGCCGGCGAGTTTGTTGGCCAGGCGCTCGGCGGTGTGCACATAGTGATTGGGGTCGGAATAGGATGTCGCGCCTACCAGGTGCAGGTCTGCTCCCAGTAGTTCGAGAGAGTCGATCTTCTCTCTGCTTTGAGTAATGGGCATCACTACGGTGCTCTGGTAGCCCAGCGCGTTAGCGAGAAGTGTCAGGCCGATACCGGTATTGCCGGCTGTGCCTTCTACTATTCTGCCGCCAGGTCGCAGTTCACCAGATGCCTCTGCTGCGCGGATGATGCCCAGGGCGGTACGGTCCTTTACCGAGCCGCCCGGATTGAGAAATTCTGCCTTGCCAAGAATGGTGCAACCAGTCATCTCGGAAACCTGCTTCAGGTGCAGCAGAGGTGTGTTACCAATTAGCTGGGTGACATCGGAAGCGGTCTGCACAGGTTTTTCTCCAGAAATATGCAGGCAAAGTATGCCATAGACCAGCCGGGCTGGTCAGCTGGCAGCGTCTCTGCGCAGGTAGGTGCGTGAAGCCAGCAGTAGTGCCAGGGCAGTAATGCAGACCATGGAAAGTAACATTGGCTGGGGCGTGTCCTTGAGAAGGACACCGACCATAGCGGCGCCAAGCGCCGATAGTCCCATCTGTATAAAGCCCAGCAGCGCCGAAGCGGTGCCCGCGATGTGTGGGAACGGAGCCATGGCTATTGCCATGGCATGAGGTAAAACGAGGCCCATGCCAATAGCGTAGAAAGTCATGGGCAGCATTAATACCCAGATACTTTGAGGCAGCAGCGTGTTACCGGCCCACATGCTGGTGCTGGTGGCCAGGCAGATTGCGCTGCCGACCAGCATGGTTTTCCTGGAGTCCCAGCGACTGGCGAGGCGAGCGCTGATGCCACTGCCGGTAATATAGCCGGCCACTGTGGTGAGAAAAATAAATCCGAAGTACTGCATCGGCACGCCAAGCATATCGATGTAAACGAAGCTCGAAGACGACAAGTAGGCGAGCAAACCGCTGTAGACCAAAGCGCTGGCTACGGTGACTGACAGGTAGGACCGGTCTGCCAGCAGTAGCGCGTAGTTTCGCAGAATGCTGAGCGGGTGCATGCTCTGGCGCTCGGGCAGTGATTCAGGCAGGTAAGCCTGTACCAGCATTATCATCAAAGCGCCGTAGATGCCCAGAAACACGAAGATCACCGGCCAGGGCAGTACCAGCAGGACGAAGCCACCAAGAGTAGGTGCAATCGCCGGGCCGAGTGCCATCAGCATGGCGATCAGTGACAGCGCTCGTGCCGCGCGACGTGGGCCAAAGATATCCCGCGCCACGGTGCGCGCCAGGGTAGGGCCCACGCACGCACCAATACCTTGCAGAAAACGGAACAGCAATAGCTCTTCTACCGTATCGGACCAGGCGCAACCTATGCAGGCAGCGACAAATACAAGCGTCCCGCCCACGAGAACGGGCTTGCGTCCAAAGCGGTCCGCCAGTGGACCACACGCCAGGTGAAAGAGGGCAAAACCGGTGAGATATGCGCTGAGTGTGAGGTGCATCTGCCCGATGTCGGCCTGCAGCGCGCGCATCATGATAGGCATCGCTGGCAGGTACATATCTACGCTCAGCGGGCCCAGGGCCACCAGCGCAGCGAGCAGGCCCAGGAGCCGGGGAGAGTCGGGGTTGAGGTGTCGGCGGGCCATGGGCGGGGGAGGGTAGCCCATGGCCGTTAGTAAGGAAAGTTACTTCTCGAAGTTCATGACCGTTTTCCACCACAGCCTCGGGGCCAGCGCCCGCCACAGGTACAGAAGCCGGGCTTCACCCGGGTAGATAATGTCCCTGTCTTTCGCCACGCCTTTATCAATGGCATCGATGATCTTCGCCGGGTCCGCCAGGCGCCCTTTCTCGCGGGCTTCTTTCATACTGCCTGGCGTGTCTGTGTTGAGTGTCTGGTCTACCAGTGGCGTATTCACTGCCGGCGGACACACCAGATGCACGCGCACGCCGCTGTCGCGGATCTCGTTTTGCAGGACTTCTGTGTAGGCGTTAACCGCCGCTTTTGTAGCGCAGTAGGCGCCCATTTTTGGCACCAGGGCTATGCCTGCTATCGAGCCGAAAACGATAATGCGCCCCGCTCCTCTTTGCTGCATACCTGCCAGTACAGCGCGCACCATGTAGGTGGTACCGAAGTAGTTTATGCGGAACAGTGTCTCCATACCCTCGTGGCTGTGCTCAGACAGCGCGTGGGCCGGCATCAGGGCGGCGGCGTGAACCAGCAGGTCCACTGGCCCCAGCGACGCCTCTACCTCGGCCACAGTCTCGGTGACGTCTGCGAGGCTGGCAATATCGCAATGGAATCCGATGATATCCGGCGACTCGGCGGCTGTAGCATTCAAGGCGTCGCGATTGACATCAAATATGGCGACCTTTGCACCGCTTGCGGCGAGCCGCCTGGCGAAGATTTGTCCCATACCACTGGCCCCGCCAGTTACCAGTGCTACCTTGCCTGCTGCGATCATAGTTGCTTCCGCCCTGAAAAAGAGTGAGCGCACGATGGTGAGCGCTTCAAGAGCTGGCAGCAAGACTCGTAGCGGCCAGGCAAACTTGTATCTTTTTGCACGGTGCTACTCCCTGAGCACGGTATCGTCGTCGATATGATCCAATGGTAATTCCGTGCGCAACAGAACCCGGCGCAGCTCAAAGCTCGAATGGACTCCGGTTACGCCTGGAATGCGGGTGAGTCGCCCAAGAAGGAATTTTTCGTAGTATTCCATGTCGGCAACTACGGCCTTGAGCAGGTAGTCTGATGATTGCCCGGTGACCACTGAGCACTCCATCACTTCCGGGTAGGTCATCACTTCTCGCTCAAAAGCCTCAAAACGATCCGGTGTGTGCCTGTCCATACTGATACCGATGTAAGCGGTCAGCTTCAAGCCCAGCATGGACTGGTTGAGCAGGGTAACGTGCCCGCGTATCAGCCCGGACTCCTCCAGGCGTTTGACCCGGCGGGAGCAGGGCGTGGGAGACAGCCCTACTTGCTCAGCCAACTCCAGGTTACTGATGCGGCCATTTTTCTGCATGGCCTTGAGAATTCTGCGGTCTGTTCTATCCAGCTTCATGGGCGTGGGGTTCCATTGGCGTTGGCGGCACCGCCCGCGCGTAGCGGTGGCCTGACTTATAAAATTAGTGTAATACGCCAATAATCACAACAAAAGTAGATATATATTGCATGAAAATAGCTTTTTCTCGCTCTATTTGCAGTCAATCGCTCAGCTTAAGTGATTATACTGTCGCCCAGGCTGTAACATCACCTGTTCGGAACAGTACCGCCGTGTTTAACCGGTACGCGGTACCGCGAAACGCCCCAAAAGGGATACGCCCGCAGGTGACAGCCTCTTTAACAATGACTCTACGGTGTCGATTATGAGCAGCTTCGATCACAGCAAATACCAACCATTTCCGCCCATTCGCAAAGCTGACCGGCGCTGGCCTGATCAGGTGATCAATAAAGCACCTGTGTGGTGCAGCGTGGACCTGCGTGATGGTAATCAAGCGTTGATTGAGCCGATGACTGCGCGGCAAAAGTCGCGGCTGTGGGATCAGTTGGTGAAAGTGGGTTTCAAGGAAATTGAAGTGGGCTTTCCCTCCGCGTCCAGTCATGATTTCGACTTCGTGCGTGAGCTGATCGAGAACGACCGCATCCCGGAAGACGTCACTATTCAGGTTCTGGTGCAGGCGCGTAAAGAGCTGATCGAAAAGACATTTGAGGCACTCAAGGGCGCTCGCCGGGCAATCGTGCATGTTTACAACTCCACCTCTACGGTGCAGCGCGAGAAAGTATTCGGGCTGGATCGACAGGGGATTATCGATATTGCCGTTAACGGCGCGAAGCTGGTGCAGGAATGTGCCCGTAAGTACCCGGAAACGGAGTGGGTTTTCGAGTATTCGCCGGAGAGCTTTACCGGCACCGAACTCGATTTTGCAGTGGAGGTTTGCAACGCTGTGACCGCTGTCTGGCAGCCCACGCCGGAGAAGCCGGTCATTATCAATTTGCCAGCGACCGTGGAGATGAGTACACCTAACGTGTACGCCGACCAGATCGAGTGG